>JBAXOG010000014.1:0-51422 GCA_037133395.1 bacterium
ACTTGCCATGGCCCGAAGATGGCAAGAAGATTAAGTCGCTCCGGATATGGCAAATCTATCCAGCCTCGCTTGGGACAGCCGAACTCTCTCATCGTACGGGTATCCAGATCAAAGAGGGAAGTGATTCTGTCAATCTCGTACGAACTGTCGTTGGGACGGTGCCGGTCGAGTCCGATGGCAGCGCTTACTTCAAGGTGCCGACAGGTTATGAGATTTTCTTCCAGGCACTGGATGAAAATGGAGCCGCTATTCAATCGATGCGCTCTACTACAGCGTTGGTGCCAGGCGAGCAACTTTCCTGTCAAGGCTGTCATGAACCTAAGGGTATTGCCCCCGAGCGGTTACCTGTTGCAACACAACTTGCCATGAAACGTGCAGCTTCGCTTCCGAAACCAGGCCCAGATGGATCGCTCCCATTCAGTTATCCGAGGCTTGTCCAGCCGGTGCTGGATAAGAACTGCGTTAGTTGTCATGCTGATAAAATCAAGAAAGCGAAGCCTGGAGAGAAGGCGCCACCACGGTTAGATAGCGAGGTTAAAGGAAAATATTTCATCTCCTATATGAATCTTGCTGAACCCTACGGCTTTGTCTCGTATGGTGCTGGGCATGATTGGAATTCTCCTAAGTTTTATCGGACGTTCCCGGGGCAATTTGGTGCGCGTGCATCCAAATTGTATACCATGCTTAAACAAGGGCACAAAGACGTCAAGCTAAGTGCTGACGAGATGGAACGTATCATTATTTGGTTAGACTCTGTATGTCAGTTCTATGGCGTATATGAAAAAGAGGGCGGCGAGAAGCAACTGCGTGGCGAAATTGCTGAACCCACGCTGAAATAATTTTGCAAAAAGGAAACAAACAATGAGACTCATGGGTACATTACTGGCTGCTCTATTTCTGTGTATGCCGAGTGTGGCGAAGGAGGTATTCGGGCGGGCTGCTGATGGCGTCAAGACAGAGGTCATTCGAGGGGGAGACGAACCCGTAAAATTGGTCATCGACGTGAAGGATGTTAAGCTTCTCTATCTGTCGGCTTCGAATGGCGGGGATACGTACAATAGTGATCAGGCGGTCTGGTGCGAACCGAAACTCTATCGGAAAGATGGACGTGTAACCGACCTGACGGGAATGACTGCATCAAGCGCAAAGGTAGGCTGGGGTGAATTGCAAGTGCGCAATGTTAAGGTAGGTACGCGCATTTTTAAACAGTCGTGGTACGCACATGCCCCATCCGTGATTAAGTTTGACATTGCAAAATTAAATGCCGAACGCTTGGAGGTATGGGTAGGTATTGAATCAGCGTCTGGAAAGAATGGGAGTTCGGGTTTTATCGTCTCAATTAAAGAGCCTGAAGGACTTGGCGTGGAGGCGATGACGGTTGTTGAAGTCATTCCTGACCAAATCGAGATGCCCCCCGTCGCCAATGTGCCCATTGCGCAAGCCAAGATCCATTTTAACGCAGACGCAGCGAAACAGCTCATCGCTAAAGGCATTACGCAAATGCTCTTCGTTCGTCGGTTTACGCTTGCCTGCAGCCATTCCTATACAGAATTCATTGATTCCCCTTGGAATCCGGGGGGCAGTCTTTGTCTCTTGGATTTGCCCACAGGAAAGGTGACGGAACTAACACCGGAATCAATGCGAAATGGGGTTTTTAATCGCTGTGATCTCTCGTGGGACGCAAAGAAAATTATCTTTGATTATAAGTCTGATGCAAAAGAGCCGTTTTGCCTGTATGAGATGGACATTGATGGGCAGAATTTAAAACGGTTGACCTTCCGCGTGCCAGAGTATGATGCGCTTATGGCACGATATCGTCTGGGGCCGAATGATATGCACCCCTGTTATTTGCAGGACGGGAGCATTATGTTCTCGTCGTCTCGGAGTATGGTCAGTGTGCTGTGCAATGGCGGAGATTCGTTTCCTGCCACGACTTTGCATCGCATGGATGCGGATGGCAAAAATATCCGGAAGGTCAGTTTTAATACCTTGAGCGAATTCTCTCCCGCGGTCATGCCAGATGGCCGCGTACTCTATATGCGCTGGGAATATAATCGCAAAGGCGCCGGTGAAATCAAGTGCCTGTGGTCCATGCGTCCAGACGGTTCCGGGACCGCGGAAGTCTATGGTAACCAGATTCAAGATCCTGAAACCATGCTTTATGGACGCCCTATTCCAGGAACTGACAAAATATCATTTTTAGGCTGTTCGCACTGGGGACCCAATAACGGTGTTGGAACGATTATTGTATTGGATACAAAAGTCGATCCGGCAAGCACAAATGCCATGCGTTTTATTACTCCAGATATCATGGCGATGACGCATGGGGGCTTTACATTTCTTATTAAAGGCAAGTATGTCAACGACAGTACAGGGCGGCCAGGACGTCTGTTTAAAGACCCGTATCCAATAACTGAGAATTTATTCATTGCGTCTTGTAAGCCTAAGGGGATTGGATGGGGCATCGCTAACGGCTATCATCTTGTGCTTGTAGATGCTGAAGGCAAAGATACACTATTATTTCAAGACGAAGGCATGTCTTGCTGGGGTGCTTATCCGGTCATGCAGCGAAAAATTCCTCCACTGCTGAGCTATACCCGCAATGAAGATCTTGTGAAAACAAAACAAGCGCAATGTCTCGTTACCGATGTCTATGCTGGGCTTGATGGCGTTAAGCGAGGAGATGTGAAATGGTTGCGCGTGATGGAGCAGACACCCCGTCCGTGGACAGCCCGCAATGTGTGGGGCGGTGGCGATTCGTGTGGTATGGCGCATACAGCCTTGGGACCTCGTATTCTTGGACTGCATGTCACGTACGGAGTTGTGCCTGTTGAAACAGACGGATCTGCTAATTTCATTGTGCCTGCTGAACGCAATATCTACTTTCAGACACTTGATGCGGATGGCCGCGTGATTCAAACCGAACGTACATACGTGAATTATATGCCCGGGGAAATACGAGGTTGCGTCGGATGCCACGAGCGTGGCACAGGAAACAGTTTACAGATCACGTCAGGAAGCCTACAGGCAGCAGGGAGAGGAACGGCGCTGAAGCGTAAACCGTCCGTCATTCAAGCAGAGCCAGAGGCCAAGCAGCTTGGGCGCGTTTATGACTACGAACGCCAGATCCAGCCGATCTGGGATGCAAAGTGCGTATCCTGTCATGGCGGAGAAAAACCAGCAGCGAATATGAGTCTTGCTGGAGATCGCACAGACCTTTTTTCCCTGTCGTATGAGAACTTGACAAAACGTAATGTAACAGGGAAACAAGCCAATGAAAACGCTGTCCGTACAGGTGATACTGAGCATAAGAATCCTTACTTCTATGGCGCGTATTCCAGCATCCTCGCTGCCATGTTTGATACCTACACACCCTGTTTTGACGGATTCCCTGGACAGGCCGATGTCATGCAGAAACGCTTAGTTGTATTACGCGAAAATCATAAAAAAATCATTCTCACCTCTTATGAAAAACGCCAGATATATGGTTGGCTTGATACATCATGTCAGTATTATCCGAGCTATTGGGGACAGAAGAATATCAAACATAAGGATTCCCCGTTTTTTCGTCCAGAAGTAAGTATAGCTGATGCAATCGCTCCGACGTGGCCGTCACGCATGGATCCATTATACAAAAAATAGGAACGTATTTTGTGAATATTAAAGCAACTGTTCTATTCTTCATTTTGTTAGCCGTTCTGAGTCATGCGCAAATCCCTGCCTTATGGGGAACGGTTGAGCCTTCAATAAAAAATTGGGAGGGAAAACGGCGCGCAGAAGTGCTGGAGGTGATGACACGGGAAATGTTTGGCCGAGCGCCGACCGAAAAGCCAAACGCTTTAACCTTCAAAACGCTTACACCTGATAAAATTGTTTATGATGGACAAGCGATACTAAAGAAGATCCTGATTTCGTACGAAGGTACTACAGGGAAAGCTTCATTCCCGGTGACGGCCGTTATTCCAATATCCAAAACACCAGTACCTGTTTTTTTAGAGATGAGTATTAATTACCCGGAGCGTGCTGATGAAAATTTGGGTCGTGCTTCCGCTGCATGGCCATCACAGATGATCGTTAAACGTGGCTACGCGGCGATTGTATTCGACTACACGAATGCCGTGCCCGACAATCCTCAAGGGTTTAAAAAATGGACTGCTGATGTATGGGGAAAGACGGGCGAGCGCACCCCTGATGCAGGTGGCTCAATCGCGGCTTGGGCTTGGTGTATCAGTCGCGTGATCGACTGGATGGAAACAGAGCCAACCCTTGATGCAAAACGAATTGCTGTGGTCGGGTTCTCTCGTGGAGGGAAAACTGCTTTATGGGCAGGTGCGACTGATAAGCGGATTGCCCTGACGGTCGCATGTAGTTCTGGCGGCGGTGGTGCAAAACTCATGCGCATGAATTTGCCGAAGTCAGAACCTGTAGCTCGTTTGAATAAGTCTTTCCCACACTGGTTCTGCCCCAACTCTGCTCTGTATGGGCCTGATGAAAATCGCGCACCCTTTGATATGCATTGGCTCACCGCACTGATTGCACCACGCCTATTATATGTCTCTTCCGCGACGCTCGATCTGTGGGCTGGACCGGAAGGTGAATTTCAAAGTTGTGTATTGGCGTCGTCAATATGGGAAGTCTATGGGCAGAAAGGTCTTACAGGTGCCGCATTCCCAGCACCTGAACAACCGCTACATGAGGGAGTCATTGGCTATCATCTCCGCAGTGGCGTTCATTTTCTAACAGAATACGACTGGGTCCAATACATCAATTTTGCTGACAAACACTTACGATAGGCAAATAACAAAAGGACAAAGATAATGACAGCGGGACTAATTATAATTGCAATAGGAGCTATCTGTGGTGGCTCGTTTGGTTTACCTGCAAAGTTTGCGCCGAAAGGTACGCCATGGGAAGTGCTCTGGGGACCATTCTTCTTCTTTGCAACGATTCTATTGCCGCTGACGATCGGCCCTGTGCTGGTAAAAGACCTCTTTGGAATATGCGGTACGATGACTGTGCAACATTGGCTGATGCCTGTTCTTTTCGGATTTTTATGGGGCTTGGGGTCAATGACGCTGGGGCGCAGCTTTGCCTTTATTGGATTGTCGCTTGCGTATGCCCTTAACTATGGTATGCAGATTGCCTTTGGTATGCTTGCTCCGAGCCTTATTTTTAATGCATCTGTTTTTGGAAAACCGCAAGGTGTTTTAATTCTTCTCGGTGCCGCAGTTTGTATTTTGGGGGTTGTAGTCTCTGGGCGTGCGGCATTGATAAAGGAAGCATCTCAGCAAAGCACCGAAAAAACGCAGAAGAAAAATATGCCGATGGGTATCTTTGTTGCTGTATTGTCTGGCATACTTTGTGCCTGTTACGCGGTTGCATCTGGGTATGGAAGCAGTGCGATGAAGTTGGCGGAAGCTGCCAATCCGAGTTCAAGCATGTCTGGATTCATCGTGACGGCTCTCATCCTGTGGGGTGGATCACTTTCCGCTTGCGGCTATTGCGTCCAGCAGTTGTCAGTTAACAAGACCTGGGGCGAGTTGGCCACGTCCAAACAGATGCGTGTTTATGTGATTGCTCTTATTATGGCGCTGTTGCATGATGGAGCGATTGCCTGCTACAACATTGGCGCTCCTATGCTGAGCAAAGTGGGCAATGCGATTGGCTATGGCATCTTCATGTCTCTCGCGATCTTTACGGGCACACTCAATGGGTTTATCGCTGGCGAGTGGAAGGGTGCTAACCCACGGGCCGTCAATGGCATCCGAATAGCCCTTGTGATCCTGGTTGCGGGTGTTTGCATACTTGCGTATGCGAATTCATTATAACATCTTAGGAACTTTCCAAACACTATGATCGCAGCCATTGATTTAGGTTCAACATCAATAAAGGTATGCGTTTACGACGTGGACGGAACATGCGTGGCGTCTGCTTCGCGTCCGACACCGCGGTATAATCCGTATGAGGCGCAACATCCTGAGTGGGTCTTCTGGAATCCGCAAGACGTATGGGATCGCGTGTGCGAGGCCTTTCGAGAGATTAGCACGCGTATAACCGTGGCGAAGGTTTCGGCTGTTGCCGTGACGGGTATGGGCATGGATGGCGTACCCGTCGATGAGACAGGGAATGCGCTTTACCCTTTTATTAGCTGGCATTGCGGACGTACCGCGCCACAGGCGAAGTGGTGGGAGGCAAACATTGGAGCGGACAAAACGTTCTCCATAGCTGGCTTCCCCCCGTGGGCGATGACCGGCGTTATGCGTGTACGCTGGATGATGGAGCATGAGCCTGCTATTCTCGAACGCGCTAAAAAGTGGTTGTTGATTGAAGATTTTGTGAACTGCAAGTTATGTGGCGTGATGGCGACAGACCCGAGTATGGCCACCTGCATGTTGCTGCTCGATCAACGCACACGCCAATGGTCTGATGAGCTGGTTACGCAGTCTGAAATCCCACGACGACTTCTCCCGGATGTCAAACCCTCCGGAACGCGGCTGGGTGAAATTACAGAGACCGCAGCTCGATTGACGGGATTAGCCCAAGGAACGGCTGTCATTCTTGGAGGTCAGGATCATCTCTGTGGCACACTGCCCGTGGGCGCACATCGTCCAGGTGTGGTTTCAAATGTGATGGGAAGCTGGGAAAATCTGATTGCTACGGTTGCCGATGCCACGTGCGATGTCGCTTTGGGACGTTCAGGGGTTTGCGTACAGGCGCATGTGGCACCGAATAGAACTGCGGTATGGGGTGGTGCACCCTCAGCCTCTGCACTGACGTGGTGTCGCGAATTGACGGGTGATGATCAATACGCGTGGGAGGACGTGATTGAGCGGTGCGAGCGAGAGACGCAACCTGGAGCAGGCGGACTCATCTTTCTGCCCTATTTATCCACTGCAACATGTCCTGTGAATAATCCGGTAGCAACAGGCGCATTCATCGGGTTACTGAATACCACTCGTAAATCAGAGGTCTTCCGTGCTGTACTGGAAGGGCTTAATCAGCAGTTTCTTCATATTCTGCAGACGATGGAACGTGGCATGCATACGCGCTTTGACCGTATTATTGCGTCCGGTGGGGCTACGCGCAACGCCTTCTGGTTACAAAACAAAGCAGACATCTCTGGCCTCGCTGTTGAAGTCTCAACCATTCAGGACACATCGCCATTAGGTGCAGCGATGTTAGCGGGTGTTGCCACTGGATTTTGGCGTGATTTAGATTCTGCGGTTGAGCGTGTCAAAGGGGAGACCCGAGTCTTTCATCCAAACGAAGCCAATCATGCACGCTATGAAGCCCTTATTCATGTTTATCAAGGACTGGCAACGACATTAAAGCCTGTGTATACCGCTTTGGCGGATTGGAGAGCAACCTAATATGACTGCAACCGAGAGAATGTGTACGGCAATTAAACGTGGAACGCCAGATCGGATTCCAACATTTGAATGGTTTATTGATCCAAGTGTCGGCAAGGCTCTTACCGGCTCAACCGATGCGATGGACATTGTGGAACGATTAGATATAGACGGCATCAATATCCGACCTGACTATCAAAGAAAATTTTTGGACGAGAAGACCTTTGAGGACGAGTGGGGCAATCGTCGTCAACTCACAGGGGACTGTATTGCGGCTGTGATCGCGCAGCCCATGACCGATATCACCCAGCATCAATCTTTTACCTTCCCAGACGTAAAGGCAGATCACCGCTATGCAACGCTTCGTAAAGCTGTGGAGCGCTTCGGGGATTCGCGGGCGATTATTTGGAATCTACGTGATGGTTTTTCAGATCTGCGTGATTTGTTGGGCTACGAAGAGGCCTTGATGGCTCCGATGCTCGAACCGGATGCTACAAAAGAGTTCTTGGACAGGGTGGTTGATTTCAATCTCGCCCTAGCAGCAGAGGCAGTCAAACGATTTGGAATTAAGATCATTGCAACAACAGATGATGTGGCGATGAATGCTGGACCGCTCTTTCCCGACGAGACGTATCGTGAAGTGATCTTGCCTTCCTTCCGCAAAGTCATCCAAGGGTATAAAGCTTTGGGCTGCTTGACGGTGAAGCATTGCGATGGCGATGTGCGTCCCCTTGTCGATCTTTGGATTGATGCAGGTATTGATTGCCTTGATCCGATTGACCCAGGTGCAGGGCTAACCCTGCGCGACATGAAGGCCAAGTATGGCAACCGCATTGCGCTTAAGGGAAATATCGACTGTGTGAAGACGCTTTGTACTGGATCACCGGAAGAGGTCAAAGCTGAAGTTCGAAAGGGCATTATCGATGCCGGTCCGTCGGGGTTGATTATTTCCTCCAGTAACACCATCCATCGAGGTGTTAAACCTGAAAATTATCGCGCCATGCTGGATGAATTGAGAAAAGGCGAGCTGTAATTGCTGATTGCCCTAAGCAGGTATTTAAGGTATACTTTTACTTTTGTCATTATTAGTTATGATACGAATTCATGCAGGAGAAAGTAAGTATGCCGAACACTATTTTGATAGGAGCGCAGTGGGGTGATGAAGGTAAGGGCAAAGTCATTGATGTGCTGACTGCCCAAGCGGATGTGATTGTGCGTTACCAGGGTGGGAGCAATGCCGGTCACACAGTGATCACCGAAGGTAAAAAATATGTGCTACATCTGATTCCTTCCGGAATTCTCCATGAAGGCAAGCAATGTGTCATCGCCAATGGCGTGGTGATGGACCCCTTCGACCTGATCAAAGAAATAGAGATGTTGCGTGGCTATGGCATCAATCCGGATGGTCGTCTTTTCATCAGTGATCGCACGCACATGGTCATGCAGTGGCATCGCGCGATTGATAAGGCTGATGAAGCCCGTCGTTCGATCGATCAGAAAATTGGAACAACGGGACGTGGAATTGGACCCGCTTATAGCGCAAAGATGGGTCGCCTCGGGTTCCGTGTGGGTGATTTGTTAAGTCCAGATTTTCTCCTTCGTGTACGCGAGACGGCTGAAGCTACAAATGTTCGGTTACGCAAGTGGGGCACGGAGATTTTGGATGTTGAAGAGCTTGTACGAGAATATACGAAGGTAATCGACCTTTTGCGCCCGTATATCACGGACACCGTTGTTTTTCTCAACAATGCGGACCGTGCAGGCAAGAGCATTCTGCTTGAAGGTGCACAAGGAACCATGTTGGATATCGACTTTGGAACCTATCCGTATGTGACCTCTTCAAGCCCGACTGCGGGTGGTGCATGTGCGGGTTCAGGCCTCTCTCCTCGTCGTATTGATCGTGTGGTTGGTGTCATCAAGTGCTATACCACGCGCGTGGGCTCAGGCCCCTTCCCGACGGAGCTTCTGGATGCAACCGGGGAGCATCTGCGTCAAAAGGGTGGTGAATTTGGCGCTACGACTGGGCGTCCTCGTCGCTGTGGCTGGTTCGACGCTGTTGTTGCGCGTTATACAGCCATGGTCAATGGCGTTGATTTCTGGGCAATGACCAAACTGGATGTGCTGGATGAAACCCCTTCAATTAAGATTTGTGTGGCCTATCGTCGCGACGATGGCCATATCTATGAAACCTTCCCGGCTGATTTGCGCGCGCTTGATCGTTGTACGCCCGTTTACGAGGAAATGCCAGGATGGCTGACTGACACGAGTAAAACAACACATTATGATGACTTGCCGATGAAGGCAAAAGCGTATGTTGAACGGCTCGTGGCCTTAAGCGGCGCACGTTTGGGTATTTTGTCGGTCGGCCCTGCCCGTGAAACGACGTTGCGACTGGGCATCTAATAAACATACCTCATGAGTCACGACGTTCATAAAATACCCCAGCATATTGCCATGATTATGGACGGTAATGGCCGTTGGGCAAAGCAGTTTGGTAAGCCACGTTTGGCTGGCCATGAAGCTGGGGCTGAGACGGTTCGGCGGGTGATGGAATATTGCAGGGATGCAGGTGTGCGCTATCTGACCCTTTATGCCTTCAGTACCGAAAACTGGGCGCGTCCCCCAGACGAGATTGCTGGACTCATGAACCTGCTTGCCGGCTTTGTCAGTAGATATGAAGCGGACTTGATTGAGCGAAAGGTACGTCTCCGAATTATTGGCAACCGTGCTGATTTGCCGTCCGAACTTCAAACAACCCTCGCCTCTGTGGAAGAACAGACGAAACACTTTGAGCAGCAGGTGATTATTGCCCTTAGTTATAGTGGTCGTAGCGAACTGACGCGCGCAATCCGAAAAATCGCCGAAGACGTTCGTGCAGGGAAACAGGAAGCAAACGCCATCACGGAATCACTGGTCTCTTCATATTTGGATGCTCCAGATGTGCCAGATCCGGATTTGATTGTTCGAACAAGTGGTGAGTTTCGTCTCAGCAATTTTTTATTGTGGCAATGTGCTTATAGCGAATTTTATTTTACCCCGGTCTTGTGGCCGGATTTTAGTGCGGCAGATTTTAAAGCAGCGTTGGAAGCTTTTGCGGCACGTGACAGACGTTATGGCGGCGTGAAGAAGGAGTCAACTGTATGAATCCGATAGGTCGACGTGTCATAACAGGTGTTTGCCTTTCAGCGTTTTGGTTTTGCGTTATCATTTCCCAACATGCGTGGCTTTCTTTTGGTGCGTTAGTTGCGGCGGTTCTCGTGTGTCACTTTGAATTTTCAAAGATGATTGAATCCCGAGGGGTTGATACGTGCCGGTGGAGTGGTGCGGTTGCGGCTGTGGCTTATTTATTTTATTGCTTTGCCTACCCGAACACCTCTTATGTGATGCCGTCCCTCTTGGTTTTTTTATTATTTGCACGTTTGTTGTTTGATCCGAAGGTTAAGAAACCGCTTGAAAGTGCCGCATTTGCCGTGTTGAGTTTCATTTATCTTCCGTTTATGCTCTCGTTTTTCCTTCGCATCGCACAGGGTGGGACGATTCAGCCGTTTACATTAACTTCGGAAGGCTTTTACGCTGTTCTCTATGTCGTGCTCATCACAAAGGTGACCGATGTGGGGGGATATGCTATAGGAATCCCCTTTGGCAAACATAAGATGTTCCCTCGTATTTCACCTAATAAGTCCTGGGAAGGCTTGGTCGGTGGACTTCTCTTCGCAGGTCTTGCGAGTGCTTTGTTTTGTTACTTTTATCATCCGGAATCCACCCTTAAAACCCTTGTCGGTGCTGTAGGGTTAGGCATCGTGATCGGTGGTGTGGGTGTTGTGGGCGATTTGATTGAATCCATGTTTAAACGGGGCGCTGAAATGAAAGATTCCGGCGGTGTGTTTCATGGGATTGGCGGATTGTTGGACACTGTTGATAGTTTGATTTTTACGCCTGCTATATTTTATCTTTTATTTAAAGTGATGCAATGAAGTCAATTGTTATACTTGGAAGTACAGGATCCATTGGGAAAAACACGTTGCGAATTGTGGAAGCGTTGCCACATGAGTTTCGTGTTGTCGGACTTGCGACACGGACAAGAATTACCCGATTGATTGATCAGGCCTTGCAATTTAATGTACGTGTCGTGGCCGTGGAAGACGAAGCGTTTGTGCGTGAGGCAGAGACATTAGCGCGGCCTCATGGTATTCGTGTGCTGGCGGGGCCCCAGGGTGTTGAGACGCTTGCTGCATGGCCTGATGCGGATTGCGTGGTGTGTTCGGTTGTCGGATTGGCCGCCTTGAAACCCGTGCTATCTGCAATGGAAGCTGGGCATGACGTTGCGTTAGCGACAAAAGAGGTCCTTGTTTCCGCAGGCGATCTGGTTATGCGCAAACGAGCCAAGAATCGTGTTCGGATTCTGCCGATCGACAGTGAACATAGTGCGCTTTTTCAATGTTTACAGTCGGTGACAAGAAACGTTGCGTGTGTTCGACTCGAAGGCGATGGTCAAGCACCTGCGGAAGAGCAGATTGAAAAATTAGTTTTGACAGCTTCAGGCGGACCGTTTGCGAATCGGCCTGAAATTGATTTTGAACGCGTAACGCCAGATGCCGCATTGAAACATCCGCGCTGGTCCATGGGACCTAAGATCTCGATTGATTCTGCAACGATGATGAATAAAGGACTGGAGATTCTTGAAGCCCGTTGGCTTTTTGATGTCCCTGTTACACGTGTTGACGTGGTCGTTCATCCGGAAAGTATTGTGCATTCACTGGTCACCTTTGTTGACGGGGCGACCGTTGCGCAATTGTCAGTGCCAGATATGCGTTTTGCCATTCAATATGCACTGACCTGGCCAGAACGACTTGCTGTCGATATGCCCAAACTCGACTTGACGCAGGTCGGTCAATTAACGTTTCAGAAGACGGATGTAAACCGTTTCCCCTGTTTGCGTTTAATTCGCGAGGCTATTGCCGCTGGCGGTACGATGCCGGCGGTTGTGAATGCTGCTGACGAAGTGGCGGTCAATGCGTTTTTAGAGGGCCGCATTTCGTTTGCGGGAATATGGCGGACACTTGAGGCTGTCATGGCGAAGCATAACGTGTGTGATGGTTCTGATTTAGAGACAATTCTTGAAGTTGACGCCTGGGCACGACGCCAGGCAAAGGAGGTTATTTCGTGATAGCTGCTATTGCATATAAAGTGTTGGCCGGACTCGCTGTGGCCCTGTTGTTTAGCTTGGCCATTTTTATTCATGAGCTGGGCCATTTCTTGGCAGCAAAGTGGTTTGGTCTTAGAATTGATACCTTCTCGATTGGCTTTGGGCCAGCACTCTGGAAGCGAAAAATACAAGGCGTTGAATATAAGATTGGATGCATTCCTTTGGGTGGCTATGTGGCATTGCCTCAGCTTGATCCATCGGGCATGGAAAAAATCCAAGGTTCTTCAGATGATAAAAAAGATGAGGCTGACGATAAGCAAGCAGATGAACAGGAATTGCCCGACATAGCGGCTTGGAAACGTATCGTCGTTGCAGTCGCCGGCCCCTTTGGCAATGTTTTGCTCGCGGTTCTTCTTGCGTTTATCATTTATTGGGTGCCAGCAGCTCGGACGGGTGTTGTCGATACGCTCGTGGGCGTTGTGATCGAAACATCGGAAGCCTGGAAAGCGGGCCTGCGCGCCGGAGATCGTATTTTAGAAGTCAATGGGGAAAAGGTGGATACGTGGATGGGGATGATGGTCGAAAATGTGCTCGCTGGAAATTCTGGCAAGGCGGCGTTTAAGATTGATCGTGCAGGTCAAAAGATCACCTTTGATATTCCATTCACCAAAAATGAGGTCTTTGGCATTCAAACACTGGATGGTGTTTATCCTGAGACAGCTTGTATGGTTGGGCGGTTGATGAAGGGTTTTCCAGCAGAAGATGCAGGATTAAAACCTGGCGACTTATTGCTTTCGGTAGGGGGTGTTCCTGCGTGGGGGGTGTCGCACTTCAAGGAGCTTATTCGCAAGAATGGTGCCGTAGCCGTGGATATTGGCGTGCGTCGGGGCAAAAAGATGCTGACACTCCGTATGACACCGCGCTTCGATAAGGACTTAAATCAGATGTTGCTGGGTGTTCATTTTACAGATGACAGTGCAAAAGCGTGGATGATGTTCCGGCATCCGATGGAACAGCTTAAGTGGGACACCATGTCCGTTGTGCGTGTCTTGCGCGCATTGGTGAATCCTAAGCAGAAAGGTGAGCGCGCTGCTGTCGCCAATAGCCTAGGCGGTCCTGCAATGATCGTCATTCAGCTTTATCAGACGGTCCAAGGCGGTATGATGGATGCGCTTGGATTTCTTCGGATGATCTGCATCAACCTCGCCATTTTGAATTTGCTGCCCTTGCCAGTATTAGATGGCGGTCATGTGATGTTCTCCATGTATGAAATAATTACACGCCGTAAGCCCCATCCGAAAGTTGTTTCAACACTGGTTACAGGATGTGCCTCACTGTTGATTGCGCTAATGATTTTCTTGCTCTGTCGCGATGTATTTAGGGAACACCAAATGTCCCAGCTGCGTCACGCGGTCGAAGAAAACGTGGAGAGCAAGTAGGTGAGCCGCGAGGGCTAGAAACTGAACCCTGACCCCTAACCCCACGTTCTCGGCTACGCATCTGCGCGCTTTAGCACGATAGCGGTACGGCAGGGGAGGTATATCTTGATGACATATACCTTTTCGTTGCCACGCATATCCGGTAGCAAAGCGAATGTCTGATCCCCATCAATTCTGTTTTGTCCGCCAAAGCGCGCCTCATCTGTATCTAAGGCAATCGTATACGACGTGCCCGGGGGAACCAGAATCGGGTAATCACTGACCGACTTTGTACTATGAAAGTTGAAGATGAAAATCAGTTCCCCGCGTTCGAAAGCCATAATTTTATCGCTATCCGATGTGTACAGACGCCGAGCACGTGTTTTTTCTAGGGCCGCCGTTTTGTTGATCATGCGCAACATGCTTTCATCAAATTCGCCCAAACACCAATAGAGAAGATCCGTATTGTCTCGAAGCGACCATTGCCGACGAGCATAGTGATACGAGAAGTTGTTGCCTTCCCTCGGAAAATCAATCCACTCGGGATGTCCGAATTCATTCCCCATAAAATTTAAGTAGGCATGACCAGATGTTGCCAAGGTCGCTAGGCGTGCAAGTTTATGAAGTGCGATGCCCCGTTCCGTACGCAAATTTTGATTTGCACGAGCCATGGATGCGTAAATATCGGAATCCACAAGCTGAAAAAAGAAAGTCTTTCCTCCGACCAGTGCCTGGTCATGACTTTCGACATAATTGACGGTTTGTTCTTCTGCGCGTCGATTGGTGAGCTCATGCCAAAGATAACCGACACTCCAGTCTTCGTCCCGAATGTCACGCACGAGGCGGAACCAACATTCTGGAACCCCCATCGCCATTCGATAATCAAAGCCGGAACCGAAATCTTCAATCGGGGTAGCGATCCCTGGCATGCCACTCACATCTTCGGCAATCGTGATCGCATCCGGACGAATTTCATGGATGACACGATTGGCGAGATTACAATAATTCCATGCGTGTTCGTCAATGGTCGAATCAAAATATTGCTTATAGTCTATGAAATCAACACCAAGGCCATGATGCAAATAAAGCATGCTCGTGATGCCGTCAAATCGGTATCCATCAAAATGAAATTCATCGAGCCAGTAGCGACAGTTTGACAACAGAAAATGCAATACGTCAATTTTGCTGTAATCAAAACAGCGAGAATCCCACGCTTCGTGCCACCCGCGTAACCCGCCATGAAAATATTGGTGTGAAGTGCCGTCAAACGACGAGAGCCCATCGCGCTCATTCTTCACAGAGTGCGAATGTACAATGTCCATGATGACGGTAAGCCCCGCTCCGTGGGCAGCATCAATAAGAGCTTTGAGCTCTTCGGGTGTTCCGAAACGAGAGGAGGCGGCGAAAAAACTCGAAACGTGATAACCGAAGGAGCCGTAATAGGGATGCTCCATGATGGCCATCAGTTGGATTGTGTTGTAGCCCGCTTTGACAATACGGGGAAGAATAGCAGTTCGGAATTCATCATAAGATCCAACGCCATCCTTCTCCTGTGCCATACCAATATGGGCTTCATAAATAAGAGGGGTACGTTTGGGGACAGTAAAAGCACTATTTTTCCAAATGTAAGGTGTTGACGGATCCCAGACTTGAGCAGCGAAAAGATGTGTTTCTGGATTTTGAACAACACGACGAGCATAAGCTGGAATGCGTTCTCCACATCCGCCATCCCAAGCTATCTCAAGCCGATAATATTGACCGTGATGAATCGCTTCCCGTGGCAGACGAATCTCCCATTGACCCGTACTTCCAATGCGCGTTAAAAGGTATTTGTCCTCTTTAAACCATCCCGTAAAGTCGCCCACTAACCAAATGGCTATGGCATTGGGTGCCCATTCCCGAAAGATCCAACCTTCGACAGTTTTATGCAACCCGTAGTATTCATGTGCACACGCAAATTCTGATAATGCCCCAGGCCCTTGCGCTAATTCCACAACACGCTTTGCGGCATTTGATGCACGCCGCTCAATGATTTCACGGTACGGCTCAAGATAAGGATCATCGAGCAGACGGGCACGAATCGCTTGCGTGGACATGTAAAGTCTCCTGCACGGTTCTGTGTTTAAAGAGCGGTTATGGCCTTTTCGGCATGGTCTTCAACCGCCTTGACGAGCGGACGATCTAACATCTTTTCGTAAATACCAATGTACCTTTGTGCGCAGGCATCATGTGTGAAGCGTTTCTTCCCTTCGTTCATGATGCGCTTAATTTGAAACTCGCGTTCATCGGGCGTACGCTTAAAAAATGCCATGGCTTGATCCATCGCCCATTCAAGTCCACGACTGTCATAGATTTTAAACGAAAATCCGTTGCCTGTATTATTGGGGATGTCCAAATGCTCAACCGTATCATGCAACCCACCTGTGTCGTGAACAATTGGGAGCGAACCGTAAAGCTGCCCCACCATCTGCGGAAGTCCGCAAGGTTCGAACAAGGATGGCACTAATGTGAAATCCGAAGCTGCAAAGCCTAGTTTAGACATCCCTTGATTGAAATCACAGATGGCTAAACGACCATAAAGTTCATGCTGCTTAAGAATCTCATAGAACGCCTTTTGATATGCACCGTTTGCAACAACTGCGATCTGCACACGCTCTTTCCAATAACGCGATAGAAAGCGGAAAAGAATGTGGGTCAGCAACTGAGGTCCCTTTTGTGCAGGATCTAAACGGGACGGCCAGAAGAAAATGGGTACGTCTGGGTTTTCTTCAAGCCCCATCTTTCGCTGAAAAGACATTTTGTTAATGCGCTTGGCTTCTCGGTGATTGTCCGCCGTATACCTCATCTTAATAAGCGGATCTATTTCAGGGTCATCTGACACATCTGGCGCATTGAGAATACCCGCCGCGCATCCGGCCTTAAACTTGCTGCGAATTTCCTGACGGAGTTCGCGAGGAATAAAATCGTGCCATCCATTGACAATTTCCTGAAGGAATGTGGGACTGACGGTATTGATAAAGTGAGAGGCGAATACACCACTTGTTTGCATATCGACAAAGTTGGTGCTTCGCGATTCTTCATAATTCAACGGAGGCCGTTTGAAATAGAGGTTACCCCAAAATTCAGCCGCGTCAATACCTGCATCTTCAATGCGAGAGAGTGATAAATTGTGCGTATGAATATTATGTACAGTAAAGAGGCACGGAATACCCATGCGACGCGCAGCCGCAGGAATGAGCCCCGTCATCCAGTCATTGCAATGAATCAGGTCGGGCTGTACGGTCGGTATAATATTGTTAACAACTTCTCGTGTAAACGCCAAAGCCAGTTTTGGATTTTCCTCTTGCGAGTTACTATAGACCGTGTCGCGATAATAGAAGCAACGATCTTCTGCTAAGTGGATGCGTGAATCGGGCAGACGGCTCTTATACACACGCAATTCGTCGTTGATGAGTTGACCGACATCGACATGAAACATGCGCCGGTAATGTGGCAGTGCGACGTGAACGTCTGCGCCAAGGTCAAAGAGTGCAGCCACGAGTGAGGCCGATACATCCGCTAACCCGCCCGCTTTTGCGGTCAATTTATCCGCCATATTTCCCATGCCAGTGGGCAGATAGGTAATTTCTGGCGTAACAATCAGAATACGTGGACGTCTTTCCTTCTTTGCCGCTGATTCTTTTTTCACCGGGGATTCTTTTTTGGCTTTCGCTTTGGCCATGAAACACTCCTTACGTTTTTTTAACAATTGGTTCGTTGATCTTCTGGTTCAGTTCTTCAATTTGTTTTTCTTTTTCAGAAATTTGTTTGCGCTTCTCCTTGATCTCAGGCCGTTTTTCGATTTCGACGCGAATCAAGTTATAGACTTTAATGATTTCGTTTTGGAGGACTTCAACCTTCTTCCGCAAAATTTCAATTTCAGGGGATGTCATTGCAGGATCGTTAGCGGCCTTATTAATGTCTGCTTCGATTCTGTGTGCTTCTATCATGAGCTTCGCACGCAATGCCAGTCTGTCGTTCAATTCTTTTTCTGTCGGCTGGGTAGGGGGAGGAATCGACCCAGCTTCTTGCGCCTGTACCTGTAACAGCAGCAGGCATGAACACACACATACGAACATCATTTTCATTTGCATTCTAACATTATTCCTTTCAAGCAGAATATTTGTTCTATTTTAAAACAATTAGGGGCTAAAAGCAATCCCTACGCGCATTTTTATATCTCTTTTCTTTGGATAATTATTGCAACTGGTTCATGCATTTCACGGTACTCAAGCCCAAGGCACGAAAATATATATTTGTTTTTTAGAAAAGGGGCTTGCCTTTGTTGGGTCATCTTTGATACTGTACTGTCTCTTTCGTGCGCCTCTAGCTCAATTGGATAGAGCATCTGACTACGGATCAGAAGGTTGCAGGTTCAACTCCTGCGAGGCGCGCCATAAATCCAGATTGCGGGATGGAGCAGCCTGGTAGCTCGTCAGGCTCATAACCTGAAGGTCGTTGGTTCAAATCCAGCTCCCGCTACCATTTTCACAGGTCGGAACAGAAATGTTCCGGCCTTTTTTTTGTTTTGCAGGGACTTGAGGGACAGGAGGGACAGGAGGGACCGCTCCGACCTGTGCTAGCAAACTCACCTCTCCGCCCGATATGCAAGCTCCATACAGGTGTCCCTCACGTCCCTATCGTCCCTTAGGTCCCTTCTCGTCCCTCCTGCATTATTCCGCACCTTTGAGCGCGGCCCGTGGAAACTTGTTTGGAATCGTGCTGTAGCTGATCTTTCAGAAGCACGTAAACTTGAGAACCTGCTGAAGCGGCAGGGCAGGGGCTCTGGGTTTTATCGACTCACGGGCTTACCGAAGCCGTCAGGCTCATAATCCGGCAGCCGCCGGATCGTTGGTTCAAATCCAGCTCCCGCTACCATTTTAGACCTCGTAAATGTTGATTAACCCCAATGTTTGCGGGTTTTTTTTGTACCTGCGTCTAATTCGCCTTTAAAATGTTCGAGTATGGTAAACGAAGAATTCAGAGGGTAAATTGGTAAAACACTGACACAACATTTTCCGCAATCTATCAAAAAAAACAGTTATTTGAAATTGGCAAACTACTGGCAAAACGTCAAAACATGATTTTGCAAAAATTAGGATCCGTAGATTTTTTTTAACGACATACCGATCATCACTGAAACGTTTTCAGTTATTCATCGCGCATGTATTCGGGGTGATAAGACAGGCTCTGCTACAGTTAAAGCTAAGTATTTGCAACGCTGGAAACAAAGAGGCTTGCTTGCGATGTCGGGTTTTACTATCTTGATAAACAGATACGCATGTTGATCATTATGAAGCATATTCTTAAATTAATGCGCACTTTGCTTTTCTCCGCCCTACTATTGTCGTGTGGCTTTGTACAGGCGGCAGGTCAAGGGGTATCTGCTGGGCACGTGGCTGTTGATGGACGAACCATTCGCGTGACGATGCCGGGACTGGAGAGCTTTCAAGGAAGTTTTTCCGCACGGATCGTGATCGGAAGCGTTACCCAGACGTTGGCTTCAACGGACGGTATCTGTATCAGCACAAATACCTTCATCGATCCGAATACGCCTTACGGACCCGCAGTCGTAAGCCTTTCCACGATTCGTTTCAAGAAAGAGCGCGTGGATCTGCTCTTGCGCTTTGAGAAGATTCAGGGAGCGTCTGTGGTGACCCTGAGGGCCGGGATCAAAAACTGCGGAGATCAGCAGATCCTGTTGAAAAATCTTAATCCCTTGGATATGGATACGTTCCTTTCCAGTGACCGCGCCTCACGTGCGTTCTTCCAGGTGTCCGGTAGTTCGGCTGAGTGGTTGCTTACAGGCATGCACACCAAAACGCCGGTCGTGGTTGCACTCAGCGACATCGTTGCGTCGGTATGGCTCTATGAATATGGCGGCTTCTACCGGCGCGACGGAGTTGGTTTTTTGTTTGGACCCGTGGGCGAGCCTGTGGCGTACATGAATGCTCGTATCGTGGCCTTGGGTAAGGATAAGGTGGGCCTGACCTTGATCAGCGATATGAGTGGAGTCCGTGTGGCGCCTGGAAAGACTCGCTGGGGTCAGCAGGCCGCTCTTTTCATGGAGCCCCCAGGGACGGCACTGACGCGATGGACTGAGTGGGTGGCCAAGACCCATGGCTATCGAATCCAGGACGGAGCCTTGTCCGGCTGGGGGAGCTGGTACTCCTTGAGAGCGGATGTGACTGGCAAGGATGTACTCGATGTGGCCAGAGCGGTTGGGACGTCGAATGAACGATTACGGCCTGACGTCATTTTGATCGACAAAGGTTATGAGCCGCAGCCCGGCGAAGCGCGGGACATGAACGATAAGTTTCCTGATGGCCTGTCGAACTATGCGCGGAGCTTCGCTGCTGTGGGGGCACGCCCCGGCTTGAGATTGGAGGTTCTCCATCGGTCGCATACGCTCGCGGAAAGTACTACGCTGGTGCGACAGGCGGTCGGAGCTGGGTACACCTACTTGAAAATCACGCGCGATGTTTTGTCCAACGCCTCTGGGCAAGATAAAACATCGCTTGAGTTGTGCAGGGAAGAGTTTATGGAAATCCGGCGTGCGGCCGGTGAAGGCACGTATATTCTGACTTGTTACGACGGACCTGACCGCGCGGTGTTGGGTGTGGCAGATGCGTGTCGTACCGCACCCGATACCGTGCGCGATGGCGTACAGCCCATCATGAAGCTCGTGCTCAGATCCTATCAACTGAATAGTCGTTGGTTTGCGGTGGATAATGACTGTTACTATATGGCCACGGAGTTGAAGGATGTCAGCCCAGTGGTGGGCGGCTGGCCTCTGGCTCGGACGTGGATTAGCATGGTCGGACTATCCTGCGGTGCGGCCTTTACGTCCGACATTTGGGATGCGGAGCGGTTCAAGCCCTATTGGCGGAATGTCGAAATCATGAGTCCGCCAGCGAAAGAGCGGACGGAGGTGCTGGACCTGTGTATGAGTCCTGACTGGCCACGCCTGGTCGGACACGTCACGCGCGAGTGGGGTGGTTGGACTGTGGCGTTGCTGTGGAATCCGCTGGAGAAGGAGCAGACCGTGACACTTGACTTTGCTCGCAGCGGGTTGGATCCAAAAAAGCGCTATGCGGTCTGGTCGTTCTGGGACAACCGTTACCTAGGAGTGGCAGAGGGTAGCTGGACCACGCCGTTCCTTGGGCCGTCAGCATCCCAGCACCTTTGTTTCACAGAGCTTCAACCGTCGCCCGACAAACCCTTGCTGATCGGGTCGGGGCTACACATCTATTGCGGCGCGGCGGAGATCAAACGTGTGACGTCCTTGCGGTCGGCCATGCAGATTGAGTTGACGGACGCCGGTGCCCGGGCAGGGGACCTGTTCATCTATAGCCGTTCCCGCCCAGTCGTCAAGGAGGCCATTGGTTTTAGCGTGGATGGGATCAAGTCTGCTGGCGAGAATGTCTGGCAGGTCTCGCTCAGCGACCGTCGGCATGGTGAGGTGCAATGGGTGGAATTGGCCATTCCGCTACCGATCACCCGGCAACGTTGGTTCTGGTTGCTGATCGGGCTGGCAACGACAAGTATGGGCGTTGCGGTGTGGCGATATATGATCGGTCTACGAGCGGAACGGGCGCATCTGATGGAACAGGAACGCAACCGGATAGCCCGTGATATTCATGATGGTCTGGGCGTGAGCCTGACGCAGATCGCGATGCAGTGCGAGGTTATGGAAGACGAACTGGATCAACCGGAGCGGATGCGCAATCACGTGACTGAACTTTCGCGGAGCGCGCGTGCCTTGACGCGCGCAGCGGATGAGATCGTCTGGGCAGTGACACCCGCGAATGACACAGTGGAAAAATTTGTGACCTTTGTCGGGCACTTTGTTGAGTCCAGTCTGCAAGCCGCTGGCTTGTCCTGCAGGCTGGCGTTGCCAAGCGATGTGTCGGATTTGCCGATGTCCGCCACCGTTCGACATCATCTGTTTCTGGTTTTAAAGGAGGCACTGAATAACGTGATCCGTCATGCGGCAGCTCGAACCGTACATTTTAGTCTCGTGTTTGCAGGTCGGGATTTGACGATCACCGTCATCGACGATGGTTGCGGCTTCGATCCAGACAACCTTTCGAAACCTCTTGCAGAACGTGTTTTTGGTGGCAACGGGCTGTCCAACATGCGCAAAAGGATGGCGGAAATCAGCGGTACATTAGAAATCAACAGTGCGCCCGGTCGCGGTACGACTCTGACGCTGCGCGTGAACGTGTGAGGCAACTATGAATCGAGAGATAGGTGCAAAAAAAGAAAAGATCACGGTTGCCATCGTGGAGGACGATGGTCCGGTTCGACGGCAGTTGGCGGCGATTGTCGCCCGGATGCCAGAATGTAGTTGCGTCGGCGAGTATGCCAACGGCGAAAACGCCGTGGAGGGCCTGCGACTGCGCCCCGCCCGCGTAGTGCTCATGGATATTAACCTGCCCGGGATCGATGGTGTCGAGTGTGTGCGGCAGGTTTCTGCCTGTCTGCCCGGCACCCACATGATCATGCTGACCGTGCATCAGGACACGGATACAATTTTTGAAGCGCTCTCGGTCGGCGCCTCTGGCTACTTGCTCAAGCCCGTGCGAAAAGACGACCTGATCCGCGCGATCCTTGATGTCGTGGAAGGCGGTTCGCCCATGACCGGCAGTATCGCCCGCAAAGTCGTTCAGTCCTTTCAGCACCTGCCCGCCGCATCCGCTGGATTGGAAATGCTGACTGAGCGCGAACGTGAGGTACTGGATTTACTTGCAAAAGGGTACGTTTACAAAGAGATCGGCGTGCAACTCGACATCAGCCACTGGACGGTCGCCTCCTTTGTCCAGCGCATCTACCAGAAGCTTCATGTCAACAGCCGAGCTGATGCTTTAGCCAAGTATCGAAGTGTCAGCCGCTGAGCATTTGTAGCTATTATTGCTACAGAAAAACGCCGCAGAACGTGTTACGCTTTTTCCACACATGAATGGAAAAGCACACTTCAAACCCTGTTTGTTGCCGCTTGTAGTATTCGTCGTGCTGGCGGTGGACAGTGCGCAAGCGCAAGCCAGTTTCTTTTGGACCAACACGGCCACATCGGTGCAGAACTGGAGTGCCGCCAACTGGACCAACAGCACCGTCACGCCGGCCACGCCGGTAAATGGTGGCAGTTCGGGTTATAGCCTCACGTTCAAAGCTAATACGGGCACTTATACGGCCAGTAATAATTTTCCCATTGTCCCGTTCGTACTCAACAGCCTCGCCTTTGGTGCGGGTACGGTGACGTTAACGGGTAACGCGCTGGCATTCACCAACAACAGTTCAGTCCTGCCTGCGGTAACCAACTTCAGTGGCTCCACGGCAACGCTCAACAATAACCTCACGCTCTTCACCAACATGACTTTTGGCGCGGTCAACAATCTCATCCTCAACGGCGTTGTCACTGGCAACGGCGACCTGACCAAGCTCGGCGGCGGCACGCTGACTTTGACCAATACCAACACCTACACGGGTAACACGATTTGCAGCGCGGGCACGCTGCAAATCGGGAATGGCTCGAACGCCGCAGCCAGAGCCGGCGTGGGCGTGCTGACCAATGCGGGCATACTGACGTTGAACCTGAACGGTGCGGCGACACTGGGCAATTCCACCGTCTATAGCAGTGGCACCATCCAGAACACCGGTACGGGCAAGGTCACGATCACCAACAACGCGACCATCGGAGGCACGATTGACGGCGGCAGCGCTGGCCTTGTCCTCGCCGCCCAGTACACGGGCTCGGGCTTTACCCCCAAAGGCGATATGACGTTTGGCAATGGAGCCAATTGCAGCGCGTCCTTTGGCATCGCCTATCCTGGCGTGACGTTGCGCTTCCTGAACGGCAACGCGTCCTTCTGGCAGATCGGTGGTAGCAGCGCGGCGAATGCCGTCAACTTCGACATCGCCAGCGGCGTGACGGTTTCGGAAGCCAGCGGCCAGGCAGGCGGCTCGAAATGGTTCAACAACTTGACGGGCTTGGGCACGTTCACTTGGCAAGGCACCAGTACGACCTATGCCTACGTCCTTGGAATATCGACACTGGGTACCCTCACGGTGGGCGGCGGTGGCCTCTCCTTCGGCACCGGAGAGACTAACGGATTAGCCGGGGCGACGCGCATCATCGCCACCACCCCTGTCACCTTTAACTCCACCAGCAACAACACGTACTCGGGGGTGATGAGCGGCAAGGGTGGTCTCATCAAAACCAACAGCAACACGTTGACGCTCTCCGGCACCAACACTTACACCGGCAGCACCTTCGTCAATGCTGGCACGCTGGTCGTGGCCACCAATGGCGGGCTGTGCTTCGCCATTTCCAATTCTACGAACAACTGGGTCACCGGCACCGGCATGGGCGCGGTCACGCTAAATGGCGCCTTCACCATCGATACCTCTGCCGTGACCGTCAATAACCAGACCTGGAAGCTGGTCGATGTCGCGCGTCTCGGCTCCGTGACCTACGGAAACAGTTTTTCCGTTGCCGGAAGCGGCTGGGCGCAGAGTGCCAATGTCTGGACGAAGTCGGAACTCCTCAAGACATGGACCTTCACCGAGGCCTCGGGTGTGCTCGCGCTTGCGACCGGTACGTCGCTCTTCGTCGCGCCGGAGGGAGCCGACACCAATCCGGGCACGCTGGCCGCGCCGCTGCGCACTGCGGCGGCAGCCTTGCCTTATCTCTCTTCCGGCTGCACGCTCTACTTGCGGGCGGGCACCTATCGCGAGACGCTGATGCCCCTGAATTCCGGAACGGCCGCCGCGCCGATCACGATCGCGGCCTACAACAATGAAACCGTTATTTTTTCCGGCTGCGATGCGCTCACGAACACCTGGACCCTGACCGCCAACGGCATCTACACCAATAGCGTCGGCTGGAGCCTGGGCGCGGGCTACAATCAGGTCTTTGTGGACGGTGCGATGCAGCACGAGGCACAGGCTCCGAACTGGACAACGGCTAACAGCCTGCTGAGCCCGCCGACGAACAGCGTGACGGTTTACCTGGGCGGCAAGATCACCTCCACCAGCTTCGGCGGCAAGGCAAACGGCTTCTATACCGGAGCCCGTTTCTGCGGCCGTGTCGGCAGCCGTATCGGCACGGCCGGCTCGGCGGGGTGGGCGTGGCAGACGGCGGCCATTACCAACAGCTCGGGCAACAACTTCTACGTAAGCACAAACGCGGTCTCCAATTTCTGGTGGCCCGATAATTATAACGACGGTACCGCCAGCGATACTGGCATCGGCTTTGTCTACGGTACGCTGAACCTGCTTGACGCAGACGGCGAATGGGTTGTGCAGACCAACGCCGCTGCGCCGCACACGCTGTATCTGCGCATCGCCGGAAGCGCCAATCCCGGTTCGCACCTCGTCGAACTGAAGCGCCGCAACTGGTGCGTGGATTTTAATAACTTTAATTACGTCATTGTACGCGGACTCACGACGCGGGCCGGGGCCATCCGGCTTTCCGGAGTCGGAAATGTGCTGACCAATGTCGACGCTGCCTACCTCAGCCACTTCATGACCTGGGCAGATGCCAACAACAACCCCGGCGGTGACACCGACTGGGGACGCGGCATTTACGTCAGCGGAACCAGCAATGTCGTGAGCGGCTGCACCGTCCACGATACCTCCGGCTCGGGCGTGACCCTCACCGGCACCGGCCATCTGGTCACGCGCAGCCACATCTACAATACAGATTATTCAGGCACTTATGCCTCTTCATTATTCATATACAGCGGCTCCGACGACACCATCACTTTCAACACAATGCACGACACCGGGCGCGATGTTCTACGCCCTTTCGGCTCTGGGTTGTCGATTATGTATAACCACCTCTACAACGCGAGCAAACTCTGCACGGATGCCGGTGTCATTTACGCGATCAGCGTGGACGGGCAGGACACCAGCGGCGTGCATACGCGCATCGCCTACAACTGGCTGCATGACAATTACAACCCCAACGGGGACTACCGTAGTCCGCTCATCTATTTCGACCGCTACTGCGAGAACTTCCTCGTGGACCACAATGTCTGCTGGAACAATTCCGGCGACAACGGGATCCGACTCAACTGGCCCAACCGGTATATGTGCTGCTTTAACAACACTCTGTTCAAGTGCGACAACTTCGATTCGCACGATTACAAATGGGCCGGACCCTACAAGACCGGCTGGACGGGCTGGACGAGCAGCGCGTATCCAGAAGCCCTGACCAATAACCTCTCCCTGACCAGTTCGCCGCAGGCCCAGCTTGTGGATTGGGCAACGAATGACTTCCGCCTCAAGGCAGGCGCCGCCGCGATCAACGCCGGCTCTGTGATCGCCGGCATCACAGACGGCTATGTCGGCACCAAGCCTGATTTGGGGGCCTACGAATATGCAGGGGCGTTCTGGAAAGCCGGCACCAACGGCTGGGCCGTGGAACAGCCGGAGATCCAGACAACAGGTTCAGCCAGCATCGGCGCTTCCAACGCCACCTGTTCCGGAACACTCGTGTCGGCTGGGCTCTCCCCGACGACTGTTCAGCTTTTCTGGGATCTGAGCGATGGCGGGACCAGCGTGGGCAATTGGACGAATCAGGTGACCCTGTATACCAACTATAGTGGTAATTTCACTAATGTCACGCGAGCGCTCACCGGCCTCATCTCGGGAGCCGTCTATTCTTATCGATTCCGTGCTTCAAATACATCGGGCGAAGCGTGGAGTGAGGCACTCACGTTCACGACCGTCCCCACGCCGACCATCCTGTCGGCCGGTTTCGACGCCACCGGAGGCACCCTCCTCCTGCGGACGGCCACCCTTGCGGGCTTCACCTATCGGCTGGAGTCAACCACCAATCTACAGCCGGTAATCGTCTGGACGCCGGTCAGCACCACCACCGGGACGGGCTTCATGATTACGAACAGCGTACCGGTGAATCCGTCTCAAAAAATAAAGTTCTTCCATTACATTGTTCAATAGCATGGTCGTGTAGCTATTTTAGCTACAGACAATTTGCATGAAGTTGGTTAGAATTGAGACAAATTAATTGTAGAAGAAAGCTTTTTACAAGAAAAAGTCAGGAGAATGCCATGAGAACACTACGAGTGATGACTGTGCTGGCGCTCATCGCGCTGGCAGTTGGGAATGCGCATGCGGCGACAAACACATGGAACAAGCTGGTCAGCGGCAATGCCTCGGGCAGTTGGGCAACTGCGGCTAATCCGCCTTGGAGCAGCGGCGCGCTGCCAGGCGCGACGGACACCGCCAATTTTAATACCTTGGATATCACGGCGGACTCGACTGTCACGCTGGACGGCAATCAGAGCATCAACGCGCTGATCTTTGGCGACACGACTACGTCGAGCGCCGCCAATTGGATTCTGAGCGCCGGGACCCCGTCCTCTTCTGCACTGACACTGGGCGGCACGGCGCCGACCATCACGGTCAACGCGCTAGGCACTGGCAAGGCCGCAACCATCAGCGCCGTTCTGGCCGGCACAGCGGGCCTGACCAAGGCAGGTGCAGGCACGCTTATCCTAACGGGCACAAACACCTTTAGCGGCGCGACGACCAACTTGGCAGGCACGCTGCAAATCGGCGACGGCACGTCCGCCACCGCCACCGCCGGCACGGGGGCTTTGACAAATGCGAGCACGCTGACCCTGAACCTAAATGCTGCGGCTACGCTTGGCAATTCCAAGATCTATAACAGCGGCACCATCCAGAACAGCGGTGTCGGCAAGGTGACGATCACCAACGATGCCGCGATCGCCGGTACGATCAACGGCGGCACCGCGGGTATTGTCCTAGCCACCAAGGCCACGGTTGACTTCAATGCGGTGGGTGATATCACGTGGAGCTTCGATAATGGGAACCGTCTGCCGAACACTGCGGGGACAACATGGCATATTACGGCCAACAGTAGTTGCTGGCAATTTGGTGGTTATACTGCAGCCAACCCCCTGAGCCTTGACATCGCAAGCGGCGCGACGATCTCGGCAGCCGCTGGTCAAGCTGGCAGCGCACATTATTTCAACAACCTGACGGGCTTGGGCAACGTATTGGCTGTGGGCAATGGTGGCACCGTCCCGAACTACTATGTCCTCGGCAACTCGACGATGGGCGGCACGCTCACGGTGGGTAACAACGGACTTTCCTTCGGCAACGGCGGCGCGACCGGCACGGCCGGGGCAACCACGATTGCGAACGGTTCCACGGTGACTTTCAATTGCACCAGCAACAACACGTATTCGGGCCTCATGGGCGGTGCAGGTGTATTGGTCAAAACCGCCACCAACACGCTGACGATCACTGGCGCGAACAGCTACAGCGGTGGCACGATCATCAGTGCGGGCATCCTGCAAATCGGCGACGGCGGATCGCTGGGCAGCGGGACGGTCTCCAACGCTGCGGTGCTTGCGGTCAACAATACAGGTGTCATGACGCTGGGCATTTCCACTATCCAGGGTTCAGGCAGTTTCGTCAAAGCGGGCGTTGGCTCGCTGACCCTCACCGGAATCAGTGCCTACATCGGATCACTAACTGTCAGTGGTGGAACCTTACTGGGGGGCACGGGTGGCTCCTGCTACAACAGCTTCGTCAACGTGGCAGATGGCGCGACCAACGGGATTCAGGCCCTGATCTACAACGGCCAATGGACATGCACTGGGTTGACGTATGCGGGCGGCACTCCGGGGCTTGCGTTCGACATGACCACGTTGCGGGTCTCGACTGCGTTGCCGCCTTTGCAGGTCAATGGCGACCTGACCAATAACGCCACCGTGAACGTCAGCGTGCGTAACGGTTACTGGCCGGCTGCAGGCACCTACCCGCTGCTCGGCTATACCGGCAGTTTGATTGGCTCAGGCTCGTTTACGCTGACCGGCCTACCTTCGGGCGTGTCCGCCACGCTGAACAACAACACCGGTGTCAAGCGGCTTGAACTCGTCGTCACTGCCGTTCCGACGGTCAGCCAGTCTTTGAGCGTTTGGACCAATCTGATCAGCGGCAACGCCAGCGGCGCTTGGGGACCCGCTGCCAACTGGTCGGGCGACGTACCCAATGCCGCAGATACTGTGGCGGACTTCAGCACGCTCAACATCACCGCCACTTCGTACGTGAACAACGATACGACCCGCACAATCGGCACCCTGCGTTTCGCGGACACCACGGCGAGCCACAACTGGTACCTGACCAACTCCGCGCTGACCCTGGCGACAAGCCTGGGCCAGCCGGTCGTCACCGTGAGCAACAACACGGCCCAAATCGACTGTGCCGTGACGGGCACCCAGGGTTTCTATAAGGACGGCGCGGGCACGCTGACGCTGACCAGCACGAACAACGTCTTCAGCGGCCCGGTCATCGTTGGGGCCGGAACGTTAACCGCTTACGGCGGTGGCGCGCTCCTGAAAACCCCCGGCGCCATCACAGTTTCGCCCGGGGCCGTCTTGGCTATCGATGGCGCTTACAAATACATCGCCGTGACGAATGCGCTCTATCTAAGCGGCAGCGGAATCGGAACCTCCGGCGCCTTAACTTTCGGGAACAATCAGAGCATCAACGGACCGATCACGCTGTTGGCCGATTCCCGAATCACGTTTTCAGCAAATTGCAGTGTGAGTGCGATCACGGCCGCGAACAAGAACCTGGAGCTGTTTATGAACGCCTCCCAGTATAAGACCGAGTTTAGCGGAGGTATCGATCTGGGCACGGGCTTACTGACGCTCAATAGCATTTCAGGCGGCGACATCGCGAACGGCTACGCAATCGGACTCAACGCGGCAAACACCTATTCCGGCGGCACAATCCTGACCAACTACGCGACCGTGCGTCTGGGCAATGCGGGGGCGCTGGGGAGCGGCGGGGTGTCGCTTTATCCGAACTCCCGCTTGGAACTGAACACCTACAGTCCCACCATCGGCGGCTTGAGCGGCACGGGAGGAAGCATCACGGACCGCGGCGCGGCGGGCACCACCACGCTGACCGTGGCGCAGTCCGGGAATACGACCTTTGCCGGCGTGATCAGCAACGGCGCCAGCCGCGTACTCGCGCTAGTTAAGACTGGCGCGGGCACGCTGGCTCTGTCGGGCACGAACACGTACACGGGCGCGACGGGGGTGTCCAACGGAACCCTCTGCGTGAACGGCGCGCTGGGGAACACAGCGGTGACGGTCGCCTCGAACGCGGTGCTCAGCGCAGGCTTGAAGGACGGCGTGGGTCAGGCGAGTTTGGGCGGGACGCTTACGTTTCAAAACAACAGCCTGCTAGCGGTGGACGTGGCAGCCGGAACAGCGGACAAAATTTCCGTCAGCGGTAACGTGACCGTCGGCAGTACCGTGCAACTGGTGCTCAGCGGCGACCAGACACGCGGCATGAGCCAGATCGTGGTCGAGTCCACGACGGGCTCGCTTACAGGCGACTTCGTCCTCGTCAACGGAGCCAAAGGCGTCACGCTGACCAAAGCGGGAGCTGCCGTTTGGCTGAACATCCCGCCCAAGGGCACGCTGATCCGAATTTTCTGATGAACTAAAGTAAGGAGAAAACACCATGAGAACAATGCGAGTGATGACAGTGCTGGCGCTCATTGCGCTGGCGGTTGGGAGTATACAGGCTGCGACGCAATATGCGACCGGAAGTTTCACGTGGGCTGACGGATCCACTCCGTGGGCCTCATCCAGTCTAGGTGCTTACACTTCGGTGTGGACCAACGGGAACAGTGCCGTGTTCGAAGGCACCGCCGGCACGGTCAGCATCGGCGCGGGCGGGGTCACGGCGAACAACCTCACCTTCAACTCCACGGGCTTCGCCATCCAGAACAACACGCTGACGCTCAGCACACCGTCAACGATCTCGCTAGGCGCCAGCATGAATGCCACGATCAGCTCGACCGTTGCCGGCTCCGCCGCGCTGACCAAATCCGGCGCAGGCACGCTGACGCTGTCCGGGACGGCTGCCGCGAACACCTTTTCCAGCCTCACGCTCAGCGATGGGCAGTTGGCGTTCAATGGCAGTACCAACACCGTTTCGGGAACCGGCAACTTTAACGGCAGCACGACCCTGACCATCACCAACGGCGCGGTTCTTAACTTTGGCGGGCGAACGTATTTGAATGCCTCAAGCGGCACGATGCTCATCGGCAGCAACTCGGTGTTCAATGGCGGCGCCAACGAAGTGAACATCAGTTCCGGCGGCGGAAGCAGCGGCAACCAGGTTACCGTCACCAGCGGCGGCGTGCTGACCAACTCGGGTGTTTTAATCGTCGGTTACGCTGGTGGTTCCGTGGGCAATGCCCTGGTGATCACCAACGGCGGGGCGGTTTACCGGGCCGGCGCTAAAATGTATATCGGATACGCCGGGGCCAGCAGCAACAACGTTGTCGTGACCGGCATCGGTTCGACGTTTTATGGCGGCGGTCAGGAAATCGACTTTGGCACCGGCACCGGCGCCGGCAATGTACTGACCGTCACCAGCGGCGGAGTAGTCACCAATACCGGGTGGTTCTTTCTCGGCTACAACACCGGCGCCTCGGGGAACGGCATCATCATCACCAATGGCGGACGGTTTGTGGGCCAAACCGACCGAGCCGGCATTGGCTTCGCTGCCGGGGCCAACAACAACTATGTCACCGTGACCGACCCCGGCTCGAAGTGGGATCTCAACGGTAAGGAAATCCGCATCAGTGATAGTGGTGCCGGCACCGGCAATATGCTGACCGTCACCAGCGGCGGCGTGGTCACCAATACGGGTGCCATAACCGTCGGCTTCTTCGGCGGCTCGATGGGGAACAGCCTGGTCATCACCAATGGCGGTCAGGTCATCACCACCAGCGGCCTCAACCTCTATTGGGGTAGTGGGCCTGGCTCTGGCGCCACTAACAACACCGTCATCGTGACCGGCACCAACTCCGTAAATGGCGCGCCTTCGTTGTTGAACAGTGGTGGTGGGGCGATCAACATTGGCCTGAACAAAAGCTCCGGAAATGTACTGACAGTCGATAGCGGGGGCGTGGTCACCAATGCGGGTGCGATAACAATCGGTTGGTGGAGCACGAAAGACAGCGGCATGGTCATCACTAATGGAGGGAAGGTCTTTAGCACCGGCAACCTCCAATTTGGTGCGAATGGGGTCAACAGCAACAACTTCGTCACCGTGACCGGCAGCGGCTCGTCGTTGAATCTGGGGGGTGCATCGATGATCTTTCAGGCCGGCAGCGCCGGTGATGTGGTGACCGTCAGAGATGGGGGCGTGGTCACCAATGTCACTCAAATACAATTCGGCGAATGGGGTGCGTCGGGGGGCGGATGCGGCATGGTCATCACGAATGGCGGGAAGGTCTTCAGCCGCAGCCGTATCTTCTTCGGCGGGCCTGATGGAACTGGAGCGAAAAACAACACCGTCACCGTGACCGGTTCCGGCTCGTTGTGGGATCTCGGGGGTTCGGAAATGAATGTGGGGTATGCAAGCAGCAGTAACCATACAATGACGGTGAGCAGTGGGGGCGTGCTCACCAATGCCAGCTTCATCATCATCGGCTACACGGCTGGCGATACTGGGAACAGCCTGGTCATCACCAATGGCGGACAGGTCTTCAACACCGGCAACAACGCCATCATCGGCAATGCCGCCAATGTCAACAACAATAACGCCATCATCGGTGGCGCCCTTAACGGCACCAATGCGACCTGGAACCTCGTCAACCATAGCCTGACCATCGGCAACAATGCCGCGGCCACGGGCAACTGGATGACCGTGTGGAGCGGCGGCGTGGTGACGAATATCTCCACGTTGACGATCAGCTCCAACAACTGGTTGAACGTGTACGGCGGAACCGTGCGAATGACGACCCTGTCCATGACCGGCAACGCGCAGATTGGCGTTGATGTGAGTACGCAAGGTGTGATGAGCGTTTCAGGGACTGCGACGCTGTCCGGAACAGTGGCGGTGAGTACCAACGGGCTGCCTAAATCCGGAGTTGTAAACTATCCAATCCTGACGTGCGGAAGCTTGGCGGGACCGGGATTGACCGTCGCGCCTTTGCCAGATAGATACAGCGCCACGATTATGACCAATGGGGTGAGCCCGTACCAGATTGTCTTGAGGTTGTCAGGCCCGCCCAATGGTACGATGGTCAGGTTTTTTTGAGTAGCTTCTTAAATTGAAAATTAAAAGTTAAACGTTAAACGTTGAGAGTTTAACCTGTATTGGCGGAGGTGGAACGCTTAACGCTTAAGTTGAGAAATAAGGAACAAGCGTATTCGCTTCGCGCAATAACGCAATAAGGCAATAACGCAATTCTCTAGACATAATTAACAAAATGAACGTTACATTACCCTCCTTATTCTTTTTTGTGTTTGCTGTCATGAATGCTTTTGCAGAACCTGCCGCGAGCGGCACGGCCTTCTATCCAGGACGTCTCTGGCTGGATGATCAGGGGACGCCCATCAATGCGCACGGGGGCGGCGTGATGTTTCACGAAGGCACCTACTACTGGTTCGGTGAACACAAGATCGAAGGCTCGGCCGGCAATGTCGCGCATGTAGGCGTGCGCAGCTATTCTTCACACGACCTCTATCACTGGACAGGCGAAGGCGTCGCCTTGTGGGTCTCTGATGATCCGGGTTCCGACATCGCCAAAGGTTGCATTCTGGAGCGGCCGAAGGTGATCCGTAATCCGAAGACCGGAAAGTTCGTGATGTATTTCCACCTGGAGTTGAAAGGGCAGGGGTACAGCGCGGCCCGCACAGGGATCGCGATCGCTGATAAACCGGCCGGTCCCTACTCCTTTGTGCGCAGTCTCCGGCCCAATGCCGGACAGTGGCCGCTCAATGTGAAGTTCGAACAGAAGTCGCCCGAATCCATTGCTTCAGCCCGCGCCGCAGGCGATCATTTCTCAGGCGGACCTGATGAAAAATTAAAAACTTACAATGTTCTCGGCGCGCACGTTGAAGGCGGCCAGATGTCGCGCGACATGACGCTCTTTGTGGATGACGATGGAAAGGCCTACCACGTCTACGCCTCGGAGCACAATTCGACGTTGCACATCGCGGAGCTGACAGACGACTATCTGGGCTACTCCGGAAAGTATGTCCGCGTTTTCGAGCACCGCTGGATGGAAGCGCCAGCGATCTGCAAGCGCAAGGGCAAATACTATTTTCTCGCCTCGGGCTGCACGGGCTGGACGCCCAACGCGGCGCGCTCGGCTGTGGCCGATTCGATCTGGGGACCCTGGACGGAACTCGGCAATCCGTGCGAGGGCACGAACCCGGCGAACGGACTCGGCCCGGACAAGACCTTCGGCGGCCAGAGTACCTTCATCCTGCCGGTTCAAGGCAAGGAGGATGCATTCATCGCGCTGTTCGATATCTGGCGACCGGATAACGCCATCGATGGCCGGTACGCCTGGCTTCCGATCACGTTCACAGACAAGGGATTCAAAATCAAATGGCAGGACACATGGGATCTCCGCCGCTTTGTTGATAAAGCGGGCGCAGGCGTGGCGGGGAAACCTTAGAAATCAGGATTCAGAATGACAACAAAAGTTATCTATGCTCTCACCCTATTGCCTGCAATGGCGCTACAGGCCGCCGCTCCGCTGGCGCCGACTTCGGCAACCAACGCACCCGCCTGTCCTCCCGTCATCGTCGCCCGCGAACTTGACCCGAACACCGCGCCTCCGCCCGAGGGATGCCAGTTGGTGGCCCGCGAAGCATGCGGCCGTCCGGGCTTACAGCCGCACAAGCTCCGTGGCAGTGACCACGAGTTGAAAGCCGATCCTCAAGCGCCAGCCTCGCCCTATCGGACGTGCAATACGGCCGACAACTGGGATCGGGCCGTCGTCTATCAGTTTGAAGGGCTCGATCCCAAGGCCCGCTACCGGCTGCGCATCGGCCTGCCGCCGCAAAAAGGGTGGTTTAATGTTCTGGCTAACCGCTTGTTTCTCTATACGCTGAAGGAGCCGGTCAAAGCGCGCAAGGAATTCTTGGAAACTTTCCCTGCAAAAGAGGCGAGGCTTTTGGAGTTTGAGCTGCCGTCGGAACTGATGGAAAAGGGAAAACTCGAGTTACGGGTCGCCAACCGGAACGGGTGGCCTGCCATGGTCTCCCTGATAGAGCTATGGGCAGACCGGGAGGTCAAGTTGTCGCCGCCGTTGTCCCCGCCGCCGTCGGATTACCAGAAGCTGTCTGAGAGCGCCTGGAATCCCGTCCCGGTGGACGGGCGGCGTTTCTTTTTCCACTGCTATGACGCGGTTAACCAGCACCGCCCCGGAGGCCGTCACGCCCGCTTCGCCACGGAAGCCAAAGCCCAAGGGTTGATCGATCTCATTTGGGAGTGGCCGAATTTCTCTCTGGCCGACGAGTCCAAGCAGGACGGTGTTTACGAATGGGACTACCACAGTTCCCTGGACGGGGAAACCAAGTTTGACTGCTACCAGTCGCGGCGGCAGTATTTCCTCTCGCACCTGCTTCCGGCCAAAACCGCCGGGAAGACCTTCATGTCCCTCACCGGCCACGGCTGGCTGGAGCCCTACGCCGCCGAGTGGGGGGCGGATATGCTCATGACCGAGTTCGGCGCCGGCAGCCCCTGCGTACAGGCACGCATGGCGCTCTTGCGCGGCGCGGGCAGGCAATGGGGGATTCCCTATACCACCGACTCCTCCCCGTGGTATGGCGGAATTACCATCTACGAGCATGGCGAGGGCGAGGACGTCCCGCGTGGCGGGCATTCCTCCTGGTTTCAGGCCCGCACCTGGTATCTGAGCTGGCTGGGCGGCTGCCTCTATACAATTCCCGAGGCGTGCCAGTTGACCTTCTTCCATCGTCCGCCCGAGTTGAGGGGCAAACCCCATTATGCCGGCGACTCGATCCCGAAGGACGCACCGGAGGATCTCCGCTTCAAGCTCTCGCCAACGGGTGAGCGCGCCAAGGAATTCCTCGGTGTCACCCACCGGTTACCTGACATCGGCATTCCCTACACACCGATTGCTTTGATCATGGATCATTACGCGGGTTTCAATATCGAGCCGAATAACCGGCTGATCGTGCCTTGGTGGCGGCTTGAGCCGACAACGGGCGACAGTGAGATCGGGCGCTTTCTCGACGAGGTCTATCCCAAGAGCATCATTTACGGGAAGGATCCGCTCAGCGAGTCCCGGATGATGGTCAACTCCCCCTACGGCGAGAGTTTCGACCTGCTGCTGAGCACAGTCAAACCCGATCTGCTGCGGCTCTATCCGGTGGCTGTCCTACTCGGCGACCACCAGCTCGAGCCGGCGTTCCGCCAATGCCTTCTGGATTACCTCAAGGGCGGCGGAAACCTGATTCTCAACCAGCGGCTGGCCGGCCAGCTCGGAGCCGATCTGGAGACGTTCCGCCAGGCCGGGCGGGTCTGGGTGGAAGAGTTCACCCGCGATCCCGCCGCCGCAAAGGCTCTCCTTGACCGGCTGACCCGACTCTACCTGCCGATCGAGGTTACGGGCGACATTGAGTACACGCTGAACCGTACGCCGACCGGGTGGGTCGTGGGACTGTTGGAGAACAAGGGTGCATGGAAGGAGCAGGTAGGGCCGGTCGTCTTCAATGCCGCGATCTCGCCGACGGTCACACTCCGTCCCCGCCACGGCCAGCTCGCGACCGCCCGCGAGTGGGTCGAGGATAAGGATGTCACTGTGACAGACAACATCGTTAAGGTACGGGTGCCGCCGGGAGGCGTCCGCATCGTGGAGCTGAAGGTGAAATGAGAAATAAAGCATCAACCCTCACCCTCGCCACCCTGCTACTGGCGCCGCTGGCCGCGCTCGCAGGATCTCCCGGCGGGCAAATGGACGCCAAGGATGGATTCAACGCGCCCCTGCCGGCGGCCTTCCAGGTGTGCCCCTTGCCGGGCCAGTCGAATTTTGTATTCACCCTGTATGGCACACCCGGCGGACTGGAAGAGCTGAAACAACTCGTCCAGGTGATGCGTGGCCAGCAACTCGGGAATGGTTTTGATCCCGGCCCGATGCCAAACCGGAACACGAAGCTGATCTTCGATTACCTCTCAACCGTCGGCTGGCCGACCATCTGTACTCCCGGCGCTGAGATGCAGATCAAAGGCGGACGCTGTGTGCTAGGCCCTGAAAACACGGCGGCGCTGGAGGCCATGGACAGAGCCAATGTGTTCACCGCCGTGCAACTCGGAGAATGGGGCTATTATTTCCACAATCTCGCACCGAGTGAAGGCTGGTGGCGGGCCGTTTACGGCAAGGATTTCGAGCAGTTCAAATATCTCATGAAACCCAAGGGGCTGGCCGGTTACGACAAGATGCCGACCAGCAAGCAGGAATGTTACGACGTGGTCAAAGACTACTACATCAGCCGCAGTCACGATCTGCTCGACCGCGTCATCAGCATGACCGGCCATTCGCATTATGAGGCGTATGTGGGCGAGTGGGGCGCGCGCTGCATCGGGATGGAGCTGGGCGAGAACATCGCCTTCACCCAGTCGAAGCTGGCGTTCGCCCGCGGGGCCTCGCGTCAGTGGCAGAAGCCATGGTCCGTGCAGGTCAGCCCGTGGTTCAGCGGTGCCTGCACCACGAGCGGGCCGCTGCGGAAGGAAGGCGGCGATAAAAAGGGACGTGACTGGCGGGGGCTTGATGCCGGCCACTCGCTGAGCTTCTACGAGCGGATGTGGCTGCACGCCTGGTTTGCCGGGGCTGCGATGGTGACACCCGAGAACAGCATCTCCATCTTTTTTGTGGAGAAAAAAACTCCCTGGACATTGACGGAGCATGGGCGGAAGGCGGCGGAGGTCTTCACGTTTACGCAATCACACGATCGCGGTGTGCCCTATACCCCGGTGGCCGTCGTGCTTGACCACCTGGCGGGATACAACGGCTTCAAGGACAAGCCCTGGGGCATCCTGGAACCGACCGTCGGAGACCGGCAACTCCGCGACCTCTTCGACTACCAGCTCTTTCCGGGCAGCGACCACATCCACCAGAAGCCGGCTCCCGACAACCCGGAAGCCAGTTACTTGAGGCCAACACCTTACGGGGAAATCTTCGATGTGCAACTCACCCGCGCGTCGGCAGAAATGCTCGCCAGTTATCCAGTCATTCTGCTGGCAGGAGACATCACGTTCGACGACGCGCTCGTCGCTAAACTGGAGGGCGCGCTGAAGCGGGGCGGCAAGGTCCTCCTCTCGGCGGCCCAACAAACCGCCATGGGACCGCAGCGTTTCGCCCGCCTCGCCAAGCATCCCGGACTCGAAGTGCTCGAGCCATGGAACCATCCCGCCACCGGCCGCTCAACCGCCATCTCCAACTCACGGCTCCAACGTCTGGCCGACGAGTCACTGCCGGTCACCGTTTCGGGCGATCCCATCCAGTATCAGGTCAACCGCACGGCCGACGGCTGGGTGGTCGAGCTGGTCAACAACGCCGGCATCGTCAAGAAGCCCGGCGAGCCTCAAGTCATTGATCCGAATGCCCTCGCCCGCGTGTTGCTCAAACCGAAAATCCAATGCGCTTCAGCCCACGAATGGCGGTCAAACAGCACATACCCGAACCCGGACGAGATCCGGGTGGCAGTTGGACCGGGACAAAGTATGTTCGTCAAATTGGTTCAACAAAAGAATAAAAAACCATAGAGAGGAAAATGAAATGAAGTTCAAAACAGCACCGATATTCCTGGCCTTTCTCGTCCTGGGGTGCCTTGCCCCGGCACTGGCGGCGACTGAACCCGCTCTGCCGACCTGGGCCATCGGGCCGTTTACCCGCGTCCAGGATGGCCATCCAGTCATCAGTCCCAATACCAATTCAGTTTTTGACTGCCCGTTGAGCAAGGCGCCGGTGCATTGGGAAAAAGCCTGGGTCTATAATCCCGCCGCCGTGGTCAAGGACGGGAAGATCATCGTGCTCTACCGCGCCCAGCAAGGTCCCGGAAATTCCTGTTCCCGCATCGGCTATGCCGAGAGCGAGGACGGCATCCATTTCAAGACTGATCCAACCCCGGTGCTGTTCCCGGCGGAGGACGCTCAGAAAGAGTGGGAATGGTCAGGCAGCGACCGGCACGGCGGATGCGAAGACCCCCGGCTGGCCGAATCGCCCGACGGATTTTATGTGATGACTTACACCCAGTATTCCGGCCGCAACTATCGCCTGGGCCTGGCTACTTCGAAAGACTTGAAAACGTGGACCAAGCAGGGCGCTGCCTTTGCCGGCACAAAATATGAGAACAAATCGTTCAAATCCGCCGCCATCGTGCATGAAGTCAAGGACGGACGGCTGGTGGCGGCCAGAATCAACGGAAAATATTGGATGTATTTCAACATCAGTGGCGGGTTGCTGGCCACCTCGGACGACCTGATCCATTGGACGCCGGTGGAAAACGGGAAAGGCGGATTGCTCTCACCCATGCCCGGGCGCAAAGGATTTTTTGACAGCGCCCTCGACGAAATCGGCCCGCAAGCCTTGCTCACCACGAAAGGCATTGTCGTCTTCTATAACGGGATGAATTCGACCAAGGATGATTCTCGTGACCCTTCCATCGCGCGGGGGATTTACAGCGGCGGACAGGCCTTGTTCGACCGGAATGATCCGACGCATCTGATCGCCCGCCTGGACAAGTCTTATATCAAACCCGAATTCCCCTGGGAAAAAACCGGCCTTTACAAGGATGGCACGACGTTCACCGAAGGCCTCGTGCTCTTCAAGGACCAGTGGTTCGTCTATTACGGCTGTGCGGACTCCTTTGTCGGCGCCGCCATCAGCCCGGCCAAGACGGAACTCAGCCTGATTATTGCCTCCGTTCCGATCCTGCTCAGCGCAACCGGGGGCGCTATGCAGGTTTCCATCAATCCTGATAACGGAGTCATTATCTCGATGACTTATGCGGTGGATGGCGGTGAGCCTGTGAAGGTCGCCTTCCGGGACGATACCCTCGCGGGGCCGGCCTTCGCCGGAGTTGCCCTGCAACGCACCAAGGACGGGGAAGCCACGTTCGGTGGAATGAAAGACGGTGTGGAATATACCCTGAAGTATGAGGTGAAGGGGGACGCATTGTCCATTACCTCCGGCATGAAAAACACCGGCAGCACCGAGTTTGCGCCTTTGAATGCAGGTCTTGTCCTTGGCCTCAATACTGAAATGCCCGGTTACCCCGAATGGAATGACCGGTTTTTCCCGACACTTCTGCGTTGTGAAAAAACGCATTTCTGGGGCTATCTGATGACCCCGAAAGGAAAGATCCTGACGATCGGCTCCGGGGGCCCCATCGCCTCCTACGCGATGAATTACAACGTTGATAGAAATCAAGGCGGGCACCTGATCTACACGTGCACTCTTGATCTGCTGCACGCCTTGCCGCTGCCTCCGCGTCATCCCCAGAACCTCGTGTCGCTCAAACCGGGTGAAAAGCGGAACTGGACGATTTATCTCCAGCCAGCCGGGTCACTCGACGATGTAAAACCCATCCTGGCCGCGTCGTTGTCAGCGCCGATGATTGATGCCGACCGCTATACCGTGGCGGCGGGCGAGAGCAGTCTGCTCACCATCCGGTCATCCCAGCCCGTCGTGGTGAAAGTCACCGGGCCGGACGGCGGCGTCATGTCACCGCTGGTGGAATTGAAAAGCAAGACGACGGGGCAGGTGAAATTCACTCCGGCATCCGGTCCGGGTCTTTATACCGTGACGGTTGCCGGCAGTAACGGACATCAGAGCGAGGCCTGCGTCTCGGTGCGCCATCCGTGGTCGTGGTACATGAATCAGGCACGGAAGGAAGCCATCCGCCACAAACAATATGCGTCGAGCCATCTGGAGCAGTGGCTCGGGTTGCAAACCGGCGTGCTGGCCCGGTGGCGCCTGCCAGAGGCGACGCTGGATGCCCAGATGGATCAACGGCTCATGGAAATCCTTCGCGCCCAGTGGGATCTCGACAAAAAAGTGCCCACCAACATTCCGCATGGTTCCCGAAAGTTTCCCAACACTGCCCAGATGGCCGGATTGCTCGCCTATCGTTACTTTGCGGATCAAGACACGAACTGGCTCGATCTGGCCAGCGGCTTTGCCGATTACGCCGTTTCCCGACAGAGCGCCGACGGAAATTATGTAAATTACACGACGGTCTTTTATCCGGTGAAATCCGTGCTGACAGTCGCGGCGGCGGAAAAACAGGCGATGTCGAAAGACGGGCGCTTCAAGGCGGCTTTCAACCGCCATTATGATTCGGCCAAAAAGGCCGCGGATTTCCTGGTCCGGTCGCAAGACAACCTCATCACTGAGGGGGAGCTGACGTTTGAGGACGGGATGATCAGTTGCTCCGGGATGCAAATGGGGCTGTTCGCCTTGCTCCAGAAGGACGCCGCGTCGCGCGAACGCTATGCCGAAGCAGCGAGGAAAATGTTGGTGTCCCATCGCTGCCTGGAACAGCTGTTGATCCCGGATTCCCGGATGAATGGCGCGACGTTGCGTTTCTGGGAGGCGCAATACGACACGTTGATCGGCAAAACCCGGAACATGATGAATTCCCCCCACGGCTGGAGCGCCTGGCTCATTCCCGGGTTGTGGTATCAGTATCTGCTGACCGGCGAGGAAGCGTGGCTGCAAAAAACCATGAACGCGATGGGCAGTTGCGCGCAGCTGGTTGACAGCAAGACGGGCGAACTGCGCTGGGCCTTCGTGCCCGATCCCTATCGCGACGTGACGATGCTGGAGCCAAACCCGGAAAATCCCATGCGGGGAAAACGTGTCGAGCGAATCATCGGCGAACAGTATGTGCCGATGATTGCCGCTTTCCATTATCCCGACCACGAGCCGATTTCCGGGAACAGCCCGGCTGTCGGCTGGACATGCTGCAACGACGTGCATGAGGTCTTCATCGCCTTGGAGGAAGTCGCCCTGACTTCGGCCTATGTCCTCCAGCGCGCCGACGGGCAATTGGTGACGTGGAATTGTTCAGCGAGCAAGGAAACCGATGGGACGATTGCGGTTACCCCGGCAGAGAAGCTGGTCAGCCGCGTTCATATCAATCTGACCCGCCCGGAGACTGTGGAGATCAGGATGCCGGGCAATCCAACGGTCAGAAGCAAATGCGGGCCTGGCATGCAGTGGCTGGGGCCGGGAGGAGTGCCAGAGTTGTTGCGTTGACGAAAGAAATGAGCAGAACCATGAAAACAAAAATGAAAATAGTTGTCCTTGCCCTGGCTACTTTTGCCACGATGTCAAACGCGCAGACCGAAACTCTGGCCCGGACAAACGCCATTACGACTGCCGCACCCGCTAAAAAGGTGGAGCCTGTTTTGGCTTGGCATGATCCAACCACGTGGGGCGTTGAAGGAAAAGGGTGGACGGAGGGGTTTGCCCATTTCTACGACAGGCTTCCTGCCAGGGCTCAAAAAACAGCCAGTGGCATTTGGGGGCTCAGCCGTGAGAGCGCCGGTCTGAGCGTGCGGTTTGAAACCGACGCCCCTTATATTTATGTCCGCTACCATCTCACCTCGACCAACCTGACGCATGGGTGGGAAGACTGCGCCAACATGACCTGCAGCGGCGTTGATCTCTATGCACAGGCGCGCGACCCCGCCACCGGGAAGCAAGTGTGGAGTTGGGTGGGGGGGAATAAGCCAAAAACCAATATCGGCACCGACCGCCTCGTCAACGGCCTGGCGCCCGGCAAGCGGCAATATGTGTTGAATCTGCCGGTCTATAACGGCGTCGAGTCGTTTGAGATTGGCGTGCCGACGAACGCCATCTTTGCCGGCGTAGCACCCCGCACGGCGTTGCCGATTGTTTTCTACGGCACCGCCATCATGCAGGGCGGCGTCGCGTCGCGCCCGGGCCTGGTGATACCCGCGTTCGTCGGACGGCGCTTGGACCGCCCGACGGTCAATCTGGGATTCTGCGGCAGCGGAAAAATGGAAGCCGCGGTGGTTGATTTGTTGATGGAGATCAAGGCGGCGGCTTATGTCATTGACTGCGTTCCCAACATGTGGGCGGATACGATTACCGAGCGGACCGAACCGCTGGTCCGGCGGCTGCGCGAGGCGCATCCCGACACGCCAATCCTGCTGGTGGAACACCATGATTATCCGTCGCCGGAATCGTTGCTTCCCCGCTAAACCAAAGACATTCGGGAAAGGAATGCCGCCTTGCGCGCCGCCTATGACCGGTTGGTGAAGGCTGGCGTGAAACATCTATACTATCTCCCTGGCCATGACCTCGTCGGCACTGACAGCGAAGGCACAGGGGATGGGGTCCATCCCAATGCCCTCGGAACATTCCGTTACGTAGAAGCCTACACAGCCGCCCTGAAGGAGATACTGCAATGAAGCAACTCAAATGTCCAAACCTCTTCACCGGGGTGCCGGTGGTGGCCCTTTTGCTGGCGCCGCTGGCGGCGCTGCAGGCCGCCGATAGAGTGAAGCCGGCCAAACCCAACATCATTGTCATCCTGTCCGACGACCTCGGCTACGGTGACGCAGGCTGTTACGGCGCGAAGCCGGAGCATGTCGTCACGCCAAACATTGACCGGCTCGCCAAGGAGGGGATTCGTTTTACGGACGGCCACTCGCCGGCATCGGTTTGCACGCCCTCACGGTATTCGCTGCTGACCGGCGAATACGCCTTCCGCAATCAAAAAGAACGGGGCATCTTGCCGGGCGACGCGTCGCTGGGCATCAAGCCCGGCTCCTTCACAATGCCGGAGATGTTCCGTGCCAATGACTACGCCACCGGCTTTGTGGGCAAATGGCATCTGGGACTCGGCGACGGCAGGGCGATTGACTGGAACGGGGAGATCAAACCCGGACCGATGGAAGTCGGGTTCAGTTCAGCGTTCTTCATGCCGGCCACCGGTGATCGTGTGCCGACGGTTTTCATCCACGATCACCGAGTGGAAAACCTAGACCCGGCCGATCCGATCGCGGTGAGTTACTTGAAGAAGATCGGCAACGACCCGACTGGGCGGGAAGACCCGGAGCAGGCGTATGTGCTGTTGGGCGTCAAAGGGAAAGGGCATGATGAGACCATCACCAAAGGTGTCAGCCGTATCGGCTTTATGACCGGCGGGAAGGTCGCGCGCTGGACCGATGAACGGTTGATGGATCGCCTGACCGACGAAGCCATTGCCTTCATCAAGCAGAACCAGACGAAGCCGTTCTTCCTTTATTTCGCCACCCATGGCATCCACGAACCCCGCGTGCCGGCCAAACGATTTGTCGGCAAGAGCGGTGCCGGCGTGTACGGCGACCAGATTGAAGAACTGGATGATTCGGTGGGGCGCGTTCTCAAGACGCTGGACGATTTGCAGCTTTCCACGAACACCCTCGTCGTGTTTACCTCCGACAACGGCGGTTCGCCGCGGAACGGTTCCGTTGGAGACATGGAGGCTTACTGCTACGGCCCGCGCATTCACTTGAATGGCCATGTTCCCAATGGCATCCTGCGTGGCGGCAAATACAATGTTTATGAAGGCGGCACCCGTGTGCCGTTCATAGTCCGCTGGACAGGACATGTCCCCGCCGGCATGACATCGCCGGCGTTGATCAGCCTGACGGATCTGGAAGCGTCATTCGCCCGGCTGATCGGGGTGACGTTGCCTGACGATGCCGCGCCCGACAGCATGGACGTTCTCGATGCGCTGCTCGGCAAATCCACCTCGGGCCGCCACGAACTCGTCGAACACAAGCAGGAATTGGCTTGCGCATTGCGCATGGATAATTGGAAGTGGATTGACGGGCAACTCTACGATCTATCCAACGACCTTGCGGAGAAGCGCAACCTCGCCATGGAGCAGCCCGACCGCGCCAAGGCAATGGCTGCCCGCCTCGCGGAGCTTAAAGCCTCCAAAAGAACGCGACCCTGACCGCTCCCGCATCCTGTCGGATCAAAACGCTCGTCATCAATACGCAACTGAAAAGAGCAAATGGAAAAGATAGCAACCCTAATCCTCGCCGCCCTGCTGCTGGCGCCGCTGCACGCCGCCGAATTAAAAAGCGTTGCCGTCCAAACTGATTTCGGCGCGTATTACACCCGCTTGAATGCGGGACAGCCGTGGGAAGCTTTCGACCGCACCGGCAAGTATGCCGACATCGTCGTACAGGTTCCCCAGGCAGGTGGCCAGTTGGTCTTCTGGCGGGGCAACAGCTATCTGCCGTTTTGGAAGGCCGACAAGGGCCAGTGGGACCTTCCTGAAATTGTGACCCGCAGCGGCGACGGCACCAAGCCTAAGCCGGACAGGGTCAACGTCTATTCCCACGTCGAGATCATCGAGAACACGCCGTTGGCGGTTGTCGTGCATTGGCGGTATCTGTCGAGTTTCACGGCGGGGAATCCACATGGGAATGTAAGCCCGAACAACTTTGTGGATGAGGTGTTCACCATCAAGTCCGACGGACGGGTTGAACGCATGATCAAGAGCGGGACGGACAAGATTGACGACTGGAACGATCCGTTGAACCAGATCCTTCAGGCGTTGAAACTGAGCGCGGACGGTGTGGCCGAAATCAGCCGCACAGCGCCGCGGCATTCCGTGTTGCAAGCCCACGTGAAGGGCAATCCCGTGAAAGGCCCCTCAGTTACCGCTCCTGCCTTGTGGTTCAAGTTTGATGAGGGAGTGGGCGATGAAACGAAGGAAGATATTTCAAAGACCGTCTTATCGGTTCCCGGTCACAAGACGCTTTGGAAAAAAGGCGTTTCCGGCACGGCGCTTCAGTTCGACGGTTATCATACCGTGGTCTCTATTCCGGCCGCCAAGGCACCGGCGGTTTCCGGCGGCGATTTGACGCTGGAAGGCTGGTTCGCGCTTGGCGCCTATCCTTGGAACTGGGTGCCCATCGTGCAACAAGGCGACAATGACGGGTATTTTCTGGGAGTTGACAGCCACGGCTACCCCGGCTTCATGGTGAACGTGGACGGCGTCTGGCAGCAGCTCAGCGTTCCGAGCCAGCCGCCCTATACCGATGCCAACCATCTGGCGCTGTTCCTGTGGTATCATCTGGCAGGCACCTACAACAAGAACGACGGGATGATGCGTCTCTACATCAACGGTAACGAGGTCGCCAGCAAACTGATCGGCAAGGGCGGCGTGCAAACGCTGACTGCCGACGTGCGCGTGGGAAAGGCCGGCATCAAGCGAGCAGCGACCGAAGGCACCCATGACACGCTTCCCAGCGAATTCGGCTTTGACGGGCTGATAGATGAAGTGAAGATTTACAATGTTGCTTTGGACGGTGGCCAGATTTCCGCTTCTTTTGCCGGCAATAATCCCGGCCCGGCGATCGTCGCCGCACCCGATATGCAAAAACGCAGTCTTCCGGTGCCGACGACGGGCGGGAAGTTCAAGGCGATTTATACGCGCCTGCCGTATTACGAGACATGGGACAACCTCTGGCGCTTCGGCGAGACTGCCGACGTGGTGGTGGGGTTCGATCAATCACCCGTGAAGTTCGTTTTTTGGCGGGGCGTCAGCTACATCCCGATGCTGGTGAACGAGTCGAACCAATGGTTTTCCCAGGAGTTCAACGAGACGGGCTTTACGGCCACTGCGCCGGGAGATTGCGAGCCGATGTCGGACAAAGAATGCCGGCACTCGCACGTCAGGATAATTGAAAACACCGACGCCCGCGTCGTGGTTCACTGGCGCTACTGCTTGGAAAACCCTGATTACCATTGGGCCAACTATGATGAAAACGGTTGGGGCGACATCGCCGACTGGTATTACTACATCTATCCGGATGGCGTGGCTTCCAAGGTCATGCGGTGTTACACCTCGAAACCCGATAGCTGGCATGAATGGGACGAACAGATTGCCGTCTTGGGCGAGGGACAGCATCCCGAAAGCGTGATCAACAAAAAGCCGGTGATGACCCTGGTGGACGGCGCCGGCAAAGGCACCGATTATGACTGGAACCCGAACCCGCCCAAACCTCAATTCAAAGGGCAGATGATCCAGCAGATCCATCTGACCGGAAAATATCATCCGTTTGCCATTCAGAATTTTGATGGGGGTGATGTTTACGACGGCGAACGCACATGGTATTCGGTGTTTCCTGTCTGGAACCACTGGCCGACATCGCAGATCAACTCTTCCGGACGCAACGCAATCTTCCCGGATCGGGCGGCGTGCAGTTCGATCTCGCATGTGTTCTGGCCGCTGAGCGCACAGCAGCGAGGCAAGGTCACCTTCCTGGAGAAGATTCTGATGGAAGGCATGACGGACCAGCCGGTAACCTCGCTGGTGAGCCTGGCCAAGTCATGGCTGGAGGCGCCGCCAATCGAAGCGCTTGCGGATTGTCGCAGCGCGAGCTACGAGGCCGGGCAACGCGCTTATGTCCTGTGCGCCACCGGCCCGGCACCCACCTTCCGCATTACTGCATCCGCTGAACACCCGGTCGCCAATCTTTGCTTCGTGGTGCAGAACTGGAATTGCGAGGACGCCGCGCACCTGGAAATCAACGCGAAGCCCAAGTTCGCAGGTCCGGACTTCCGGCAGGGGATCGTGCGGGATGCGAACGGGCGATACGCGCTGGTGGTCTGGCTGCAAATGCTGGCCACAGAGCCTGTGACCTTCACCTTGCGCGGCGCCATGCCGACACTATAAAAGAAACATGCTGAACTGATGAAAATGACACGCAGGAACAAACTCACAATGATGAAAACACTCATCGCACCCCTCGCCTTCCTGCTGCTGGCGCCGCTGGTGATGAGAGCCGGGAAGGCAGAGGATTTGGACCGCAGATCCACTTATCTTCTGCCTGTCGCTGAATTGACAAACCGGGCGGAACAGGTTGTCTATAAGAAAACCTCGCAGGAAGATCTCCGCCTGTATCTGCTGCGTCCGCCGGGCAGGCCGATGCGCCCGCTGCCTGCCATCGTCTATTTCACCGGTGGCGGCTGGGTCAATGGCACGCCTGACGGGATGATTGCCAATGCGGCTTGGTTTCGGGACCACGGACTCATCGGCATTGCGGCCGATTACCGTGTGAAGAACCGCCATGGAACGACGCCCTTGGAGTGCGTCAAGGACGGCAAATCCGCCATCCGCTACATCCGTGCCCGCGCCATCGAACTCGGGGTTGATCCAAACCGCATCATCGCCGCGGGCGGCTCGGCGGGCGGGCATGTGGCCGCCGCCACGGTGTTGGCGGGCAACGACGAAGCTGGCGAAGATGCCGCCGTCAGTTCACGCGCCAACGCGCTTGTCCTGCATAACCCCGCACTCGGCGTGGGGTTCGGAAGCGATTTCTTTGCCGACCATCCGGACTGCTCGCCCCTCGCCAATGTGTGTGCGGGCTGGCCGCCCACGGTCCTCTCGTGCGGCACGCTGGATCGCACGACACCTTATGAGGCTGCGGAACAGTTTGCTCAAAAAATGCGCTTAGCGGGCAATGCCTGCGAACTGGTCACAGTCGCCGAGGCGGGCCACTCGTGTGACTGGCCGGCGACCAACGTCAACTTTCAGCCCACGCTGGAACGGATGCTGGAGTTTCTCCGCGTCCAAGGAGTCTTAGCTAAACAAGGAGTAAAATAAACATGAATCGTTATTGTAGTTTGATCATTCTGTCGGGTGTCAGTGCGGCTTTTCAATCCTTTGCTGCGGTCGTGGAAATTTCTGACTTTGGCATGAAGCCCGGAGATGGAAAAGATGCCACGCCTGCCGTACGCGCAGCGCTGGAACAATGTAAAGCGTCCAAGGCCGACACGCTCGCCTTCGGGCCGGGCCGCTATGACTTCTTTCCCGAGCGGGCTGTCGAGGAGTATGGGTTCGTCAGCAACAACGACGAGGGGCTCAAGCGTATCGCCTTCCTCCTCGCCGGTTTCGATACGCTCCAGATTGACGGGCGCGGCGCGACCTTCGTCTTCCACGGCTTCATGTCCCCGTTCGTGCTGGATCATTCCCGTAACATCACGCTGAAAAACTTTTCAATGGACTTCGCCCGCACCTTCCACAGCGAAGGTGTCATCAAGGCGGTCGGAACGAATAGCGTGGATCTGGAGTTCTCCGAGGCGTTCCCGTTTGATATCCGGAACAACATCTTGGTGTTCACCGACGGCAAGAAGGACAGGGGCCCGCAGACAACGGTCAAGAGCGACGAGACGCTCTATCCCTATGGCGGGATGTTGGAGTTCGATCCCAGACTCCGCGAGACAGCGTATATGGCCAGGGACTACGCGGCGCGTGAAGGTGTCACGGCTGAGCGTCTGGGGCCGCGTCAAGCGAGGGTCAACATCCCCAGGTTTACCGGTACGCCGGGTAACGTGCTGGTCTTCGGTGCCGCCTTCCGGAGCTGTCCTGGCGTCACTATTTCCGACAGCACCGGGGTGAAGCTGGAGTGTGTTGATATTTTCCACTGCGGCGGCATGGGGGTGATTGCTCAGCGCAGCCGCGACATCGAACTCCGGCGGGTACGGGTGACGCCCGCGCCAGGGAGCGGGCGGGTGGTCAGCATCACTGCCGATGCCACGCATTTCGCAAACTGCGCCGGGAAGATCGTGATGGAGGATTGCCTGTTCGAGAACCAGAAGGACGACGCCACCAATATTCACGGCATCTATGCGCAGGTGGTAGTGCAGACAGCACCCGACGCAATTGAAGTCCGGCTGGTGCATCCGCAGCAGGCTGGGTTCGACTTCATCGTACCCGGCGGCAGGCTCGAACTGGTGCATGGTCCGAGTGTAGAGACCTACGGACAGGCGGTGGTGAAGTCAGTGCGACGGATCAACAAGGAATACACGGCGGTAGTGCTGGAGGCTCCGTTGCCGACGGAACTCAAGGTGGGCGATGCGGTGGCCAGCCTGGACTGGAACACAGCCGAGGTGTTGATCAAAGGCTGTACGATCCGGGGCAACCGAGCGCGGGGCATCCTGCTGGGATCGCGAGGCAAGATCGTGGTAGAGGACAACCTGTTCCATGCGCCCGGGGCGGCGATTTTGTTCGAGGGCGATGCCCGGTTCTGGTTTGAGCAGGCAGGGGTACGTGATGTGGTGATCAGGCACAACACGTTTGATAATTGCAATTTTGGGGTCTGGAGCAAGGCCTGCATCGAGGTGGGTTCGGGCATTGCGAAGGAGTGCCGTGCGACAAGCCGCTATAATCGGAACATCCGGATCGAGGACAACCTGTTCAAGGTGTTTGAGAACTCGACGCTGCTGGGACTCTATTCAGTGGACGGAGTGGTGTTCAAGGGAAACCAACTGGAGCGGACAAACGCCTATCCCGCCCGCCCCGGTCCGACCGCGCCGATGTTTAACGTGGTGAACTCGGATAATGTCCAGACCGAGCCACCGCGCTTTTAGGTTGCTGGCGGATTGAGAGAGAGGAGTGGAAGTTCTAAAGTGCTAAAGTGCTAAAGTTCTAATGTTATTGAGGCGATCATCCCATGTCCCAGGTCCAATGTCCCAAGTCCCACTAATAACTAAATAACGCAATAAGGCAATAAGGCAATAAAATGAATCGCCCCTGTGTAGCTATTATTGCTACAGACAGCTCTCGCTGAAGGCATTAAAATAGAGCCATATTATTTGTAGAAGAAAACTTTTACAAAAGAAAAAGCAAGGAGAGAACACTATGAGAACACTACGAGTTATGACCGTGCTGGCGCTCACCACGTTGGCGATTGAACATGCGCAGGCGGCGACAAACACATGGAACAAGCTGGTTGGCGGCAACGCCTCGGGCAGTTGGACCAATGCGGCCAATCCGCCTTGGAGTGCCGGCGCGCTGCCCGGTGCAACGGACACCGCTGATTTCAATACCCTGGACATCACAGCGGATTCGACCGTCACGCTGGACGGCGATCAGAGCATCAACGCGCTGATCTTCGGCGACACGACCACGTCAAGCGCTGCCAATTGGGTTCTGAGCGGCGGTACACCGTCCACCTCTGCACTGACCCTGGGCGGCACGGCATCGACTATCACGGTCAACACGCTGGGGAACGGCAAGGCCGCGACCATCAGCGCCAATCTGGCCGGCACGGCAGGCATGACCAAGGCGGGCGCGGGCACACTGACGCTCTCCGGTGCAAACACCTACAGCGGCGGCACGACGTTGAGTGTCGGCACCTTGAACATCAACAGCACCAACGCCCTGGGCACGGGCATCTTTACCATCGGCGACCGTTCGAGCAGCGTGACGATTAACAACACCAGCGGCGGGCCGATCACTAATGCCAACAACAACCCGATCACCATTAACACCATTTGGCGCGGTTGCACGTTCACCGGCACCAGCGACCTCAACTTCGGCAGGGGAGTTGTGACCTTCGGCGATAGCTCCGTCACTGTCTCTTCCGGCACGGTGACCTTTGGCGGTGCTTTCACCAACAGCGGCATGGGTAATCTGCAAAAATACGGTGGCGGCACAATGACGTTGAATGGTGGTTACACCAATACGAGTGGAGGCTATCGTTTGATTATGAATGCCGGCGTCGTCAATGTCAACGCCAACTCCTACGGGGCGCAGTTCCGAGTTGTTTGCAACTTCCAGGATTGGTTAATCAAGGCCACAA
>JBAXOG010000015.1:0-51043 GCA_037133395.1 bacterium
AGTAAGTTAGACCTTTCCGAATACGGAGGGTCTAACTTAGTTTGTCAATTGACGATTCAACAAAGTTGAATCGCACCCCGTGTTGCGTACTTGCACCTAAAATCGTTTTTTGCTAACCTATGGCGAAACGTTTGAGCAATATCAACGGGGGTTGATGTAGCAAACGTTAAAAATGAAAGGCAACGAAAAATGGCGCTCAAAAATAAAAACTTATTATTTGTATCAACTGCATTAGGTCTTCAGGCCGCGATACTTGTTTTGCTCAATGCGTTTATTCCTAAGATGGTAGGCATGGATGCGATGTGGATTGCGTTTCAGGCGTGGGCTGTTTATTTTGTTGCAGGTTGTACGCCCATCGGTGGCCTCAAGGCTTGGTTGGGATATTTGTCGGGTATTGTTGCATCCATTGCCATTATTGAGACAATGGGGGTGCCCGGTATTAGTTCGTTGCCTTCTGTTGGCGGTATGAACGTGGTCATGGCGGTCGCGGTATTTATCGTGGTGATTCCCGCGATCATGACAGAAAACGTGAAGAATATGGTGCCTGCGCTTTTTATCGGGTCAGGTGCGTTCTTTGGGCTCTGGACAATCATACATGGAAATCCCGAGCTGATGAAGAGTATCGGTGACGGAAAGGTGGCCAAATATATTTTCGCCACGCGCGTTGAGTTGGTCTACTGCCTTGTTGGTCAGATCTTCGGAATGATTACTGTCTTTTGGCGTGGCAAGTATGAAGCTTCGCTGGCGAAGTAATTTTGCCATCAAGCGAGATAGTGACGCTGACGGTAGGTGGCGGTGCTGAGTCCGGTCTGTGAACGGAAATAGCGTGCTATATGCGCAGCATCTGGAAAACCCATTACGTTTGCAATGTCGGTGATGCGCAGGGTCGGGTCGGCCAACAATTTGATTATCAGGCCGACGCGCTCCTGCCGGATCTGTTCGTAGATTGACCGGTTCAGTACATTTCGGAAACGTTTTTCCAGGACGCGCCGCGATAAGCCCGCTGCCCGTGAAACATCCCCGACTTGAAGTTCGCGCTTGCTGTTGTCCCGTATGAAGGTCAACGCACGTGCGACATGATCATCTGCGACACTGACAATGTCGGTTGATGTGCGCGTCGCCACGTGACTTGGCGAAATTTCAATCGCAGCTTTGCTCTTTTTCTTTCCCTTCATCAGTCGGTCCAACACAGCAGCGGCTTCGTATCCGCCCTTTTCGGCGTTGATTGCTACGCTGGAGAGCGGGATACTGGAAAGCATGCAGATCATCTCGTCATTGTCAACGCCAACGATTGCGACTTCATCCGGAATGCGGAATGAGCTTTTTTTACAGGCTTCCGCGACCTGCTGGCTGCGCTCATCCACGCAGGTGAAGAGCCCCACGGGTTTCGGAAGTGATTTCAGCCACTCCATCATGAAGGGCAGTTCCTTCTTCCAGTGCTGACGGATTGTTTTGGGAGGACGATAGTCTGTCCACTCGAGACCTGCTTCCGTGATGCGCTGGGTGAATCCTTCGCATCGCTGCATGGACCAGAAGAAGTCTGGATACCCACAAAAAGCGAACTGCCGGAAGCCGCGTTCGATCAGGTGTTCCGCAGCCATTCGTCCGATTGCGACATGCTCGCTGATAATGTTCGGCAGTCCGGGAATATGCTCTGTGGCGTAATTCGACACAATGGCGGGAATGCGCAGACTAAGGATCTCCTTCATAAAAGGACCTTCGCGCATGATGATCCCGTCTGCGGACTTCATCCGCTCCAGAAGATCTTGCCGGGAGTGCTTCTCCCAGAAGGGGCCTTCATGAACAAAGATCCAAGGACCGTGCATCTGCGAATAGCGCGCGATCCCTCTCAGCAGGGCGCGTTCATACGCACGGGATGAATCAATCAATAAAAAAACCGTCGGCAAGGCTGTTCGCATATTGGTGAATGATAAACGCAAATTGGCGTTCCCGTCAAGAACCTTGTCAGGGCAACAACATTATAAGATTCACCGCAAAACCAAAAAACATTGATAAGGAATTGTTTTTTGACGCAATCCATAGGATGTGATATACTGCCGCCATAATATGTCAGTAAAACCGAAAATACACGAAAAGCATGTAACCAAGAGGGTCGTTCAATGTAAACCCTTATATGCGGGGTCTGTGAAATCGGGTGGAGTAGGTAATTCGAAGCTTATGGTCGCTGAACCCAGTGTTGCGTACAAAGTACGCCCAGAAGAGATGCTGTTGCCCTTCAATATTGAGGAGCTGGTGTCCCGACAAGTCTTGGATGCGGTATTCGTGATGGCCTCTGCGAAGAAGAATTTTAACCGTGATTCGGTCTTTACGCGTCCAGAGGTCGTTGATTTCATCTTGGATCTTGTGGGTTATACGGAAGATAAGCCCCTCTGGACGCAGACGATTCTTGAGCCCTCGTTCGGGGGCGGAGAATTTTTGCAAGCCATTATCCGTCGCTTGCTGGGTGCATGGCGAGCGCAATATGGGACTCGGAAGCCTCTTGACGTGTCGATGCTTACGCGTGCCATTCGGGCGGTGGAGCTTCATCAGGATACTTTTTCCGCTACCCGGTGTGACGTGATAGACACGCTACAAGCATACGGCTTCTCGGATGCAGAGGCAACGATGCTGGCAGATCAATGGCTCAATCAAGGCGATTTTTTGTTGAAGCCCTTTGAGGTTGTTTTTGATTATGTGGTCGGAAATCCGCCTTATGTGCGACAGGAACTTATCCCTTCGGCACTGTATGGGGAATATCGGTCACGTTTTGCCACGTTCTATGACAGAGCAGATATCTATGTGTTGTTCATTGAACGGGCATTGACGCTACTTAAACGCGGGGGAATCTTTGGTTTCATCTGTTCAGATCGGTGGATGAAAAACAAATACGGTGGCCCACTGAGAGGCTTCATTGCCAAGGGGTACCACTTGAAATTCCATATTGACATGGTAGATACCGATGCCTTCAGTTCCAAGGTGACGGTGTACCCAGCCATTACGGTCATTGCACGGGAAGTAGGGGCTACCACTCGTATTGCGGTACGTCCAGAAATCACTCGCTTCGCACTCCAGAAGATTACGACAGCCTTAATGGCAAAAAATGTTCCAGTCGATCAGCCGGTCTATGAGATTGGTAATGTTACGAATGGCACTACGCCGTGGGTGATCGACAGGGCCCATCGGATAAGATTGATCAATCGGCTTGAACAGGAGTATCCGCTTTTAGAAGAGGCTGGATGTAAGGTCGGAATTGGCGTGGCCACAGGCGCGGATAAGATTTTTATTGGATCGGATGAGGCTCTGGATGTTGAAGCTGACTGCAAACTTCCCTTGATCCTGCATGAGGACATCAAAACCGGAAAGATTGTCTGGTCTGGCCATTGGGTCATCAACCCGTTTGCATCCGATGAAGGCTTGGTCGATCTGAAGACGCGTCCGAAGCTTGCCGCCTACTTACGGAAACATCAGGACGTGCTCTGTACGCGGCATTGCGCAAAGAAGGTGACGGATAAATGGTACCGCACCATAGATCGTATTTATCCAGCACTGGTGAAGCAAGAGAAACTCCTGATTCCGGACATCAACGGCTCAATGCGGGTCGTTTATGACAAAGGCGAGTATTATCCGCATCACAACCTGTATTACATCATCTCCGCTGATTGGGATTTGCTTGCACTTCAAGCGGTGCTTCAATCAGATCTGTTTGCTTTTCTTATGCGCTCTTTTTCGACGCAGATGCGTGGCGGATGTATCCGTTTACAGGCTCAATATTTGCGACGTTTGCACCTTCCTCTCTGGAATGACGTTCCCAATAAGCTCAAGAAAGCGTTGCTTCAGGCAACGGCCAAGCAGGATACAGAGTCCAGAAATGCAACAGTATCTGAACTCTACAGTCTCACCGAGGATGAGATTATAACGATCATGACGTTTACGAAAGGAACGAAGCCATGTCAATCCAGTTAGTCAACTTCGAGGATGATGCAAAGAAAGCCATCCGCTCATTTTGGAAAAGCAGAAAGAATGCAGGGGAGAGTCAAAAAAAGAGAGGCATTACTGATCAGGGGACGCGTAGCCAGGTCACGTCAGGAAAGAACATGGATGGATTCTCTAATCTGATTGTCGCTGTTGCAAAGGCCAATGGACTCAAGAATGCGGAAATCCATTTGGAACGTGCAGTGCTCACGTTGCCAGGTTTCTTTCGGCCGACAAAGCTGTGGGATATTCTGATTACCTGCCAAGGCGAGTTGGTGGCGGCGATTGAACTGAAAAGTCAAGTTGGCCCATCCTTTGGAAACAATTTTAACAACCGTACAGAGGAGGCGCTCGGAACCGCACATGATTTTTGGGTCGCCTATCGTGAAGGGGCTTTCGGCAAACACCCAACTCCGTTTGCTGGCTGGGTGATGTTAGTTGAAGATGCACCTACGTCACGTACCCCTGTGAAGGACAAATCACCGCACTTCCCGATCTTGCCCGAATTTAAGTCCGCTTGCTACTTGCAGCGTTATGATGTCCTCTGCCAGAAATTGATGCAAGAAAAGCTCTACACAGCTACCGCGCTACTGACTTCACCAAAAAGCTCGGTCAAAACAGGAACATACAGCGACCTCTCATCCATGACTAGTCTAAAGACATTCCTTACAACCTTTGCTGGTCATTGCCTTGCGACCTCCAGCCGACTTTTGTGAGTGTTTTGCCTAGCGACTCAAGGGACAAGTCCGTCCGGCAACCGCCGGATCAGCCTGTCTAATGTATGAATAAGCACGTGCTGAGGACAAGTGTATACATGATGTCCGAACGCTCGCTTAAGGCTCGCTTGCAAGAGCGATGAGCGTCAGCGATAGAGCGCCAATACACGGACGGCAAAATGGATAGCCGAGCGGAGTTATATCAGGAAGAATGTGCAACCGCTATGCTTCCGAGGGCAAAAGTGTCAGGAGTATAACTTCTCAGGTCGTGGATTCGGATACTACTCCGCGCAAATGGTCGTTCCGCCGTCCATGTATTCATAGGTGAGGCGGGCTGATTGAACCCGTGCGGGTCCGCCGGGCCCCTATTTGCGCTCTTCTTTGCGGTTTTGCGGTGAAATCTCAACCAACCGTAAACCGCTTAGCCGTTCGCAAATTGGTGAATGATAAACGCAAATTGGCGTTCCCGTTAAGACGGTTGTGTGCTAATCTTATTCCATCATTTTGATTGGAAAGCATTTTATGAAACAGATGACATCACGCGAACGAGTGTTAAGTGCCTTTGAGCGGAAAGGCTATGACCGCATCCCGGTCAAGCACGAAGGCACGCCAGAAATTAATCAGATGCTGATGAAGCATTTCAGTCTGACCACGATGGAGCAACTGCTCCGCGTCCTGGGCGATGACTTCCGCTATGTCGAGGCTGTCTATTGCGGGCCTGAACTGAAGACCTTCCCCGACGGCAGCATCGAAGGCTACTGGGGCGAGCACTACAAATATGCCGAGTTCGAAGGCGGTAAGTATCTGGAGTCCGTGTATCAGCCCTTTGCAGGCGTGGAGACGCTCGACCAGTTGGACCGCTCGCACTTCCCGACTGCGGACTGGTTCGACTATTCAACGATCCGCGTCCAGTGCGAGGTGTTGCGGCAACAGGGCGTGGCGATCTGTTTTGGCACTGCCGGGGACATGGACTTCATCAACAGCATCGCCCGCGCCCGCGGTACGGAGCAGGTGCTGATGGATCTCTTTACAGATGACCCGGTCTACCTCGCCATCATGGAGGCCCGCTTCCAGTTTTATTTTGAGCAGCACAAGCGCGTCTTGGAGGCAGCGGGTGGCTTGATCGATTTCACGCACATCGGAGAAGACCTGGGCACACAGATCGCGCAGGTGATCAGCAATGATATTTTCGAAAAACACTTCGCACCCAAGTTCAAGGCCTACTTCGACATGGCCCATTCTTACGGTGCCAAGACCATGATGCATATCTGCGGCTGCGCCATCGCCTTCCTGCCGCGTCTGGCGGAGCTGGGGCTCGACGTGTATGACGTGGTCCAGCCGACCACGCCCCAGACAGATATTGCACAACTTCAAAAAATAGTCGGCGACCGTCTCACCTTCTGCGGCAGCGTCTGCGTCCAGAGCACCTTGGCCTTCGGCACGCCTCAGGATGTTGAGCGCGAAGTCAAGCGCCGTTTGGCGCTCTTTCCCAAGGGCGGACTCTTCCTCGGACCGACTCACGCGATCCAGGTCGGGTCACCGCTGGAGAACATCCTCGCGCTTTACCGGACAGCAGGATCGCTGATAGAGACTGTGGATGAGAGTATCCGCGCCCTCGGACGGACAGAGGAACACGCGAGTACGAAAGTGAATATGTCGAAACTGTTTTGATTTTTTAGCATCCGAAAATCGCGAAAGGCGCGAATGATGGATGGCAGAGGAATAAAAGTGACAGAGCCGCCTGCCACGCCGTAGCATTAGCGAAGGCGGGTCCCGGCTCTCCAGCAACGGCGAGACGCCGTTGCCACTTTGGGACAAAAGGAGACACACATGAACAAAATAATGATCAGCAACAAAAACGTTGTAAAAATCAGCAACCCAACGGGTCACCGGACGTGGCACGGGATGGGAGCAAGAACCGCGTTGGCAGCGCTTCTCGGAGTAGGTTTGGTGTTGCAGGCGTTTGGGGAGACTGTCCTCTTCAGTGACACCTTCACCGTCTCGGCGAACAAGAACAACGTCAACTTTGAGAACACCTTGGGTCGTCAGAGCGGGGGCACGTTGGGAGTCGTCAACTATACGAAAGCAGGTAACGTCGACTTCTCTCAGGTAGGCCATATTTATTGTCCCGGTTCGTTATTGCTTGTGGGACAGACACTTTCTGCAGGATATGTTTCGCCTGACCATAACTTTATCGAGAACCCGGGGCTAGGGTCTGCCAGTTTCATCCGGTTCAAAGCTTATCCGGTGCTCCCTGACGGCGCACAGATACCTATTGACTGGGTGGGGATCACACTGGGGACCAGTCTCGCCAAGCGCAACACAACAGTCCTCCAAAGTGACGGGTTCGGCATCATTTTCCAAGGGAACGGAAGTTTTTACGCTTTTGATGGAACAAATCAGATTAGCAGCGGAACCTACACGACCGTGACAAACGGTTATCACGCCATCGACATCAGGGTGGCAGACTTTGTGGATGGCAACCCGTGGGATGGAACCAACTCGACGCTCATCGCCATTTTCGCCGATGGGAACGCCAGCCCTTTTTTCTGTTATACGAAAACAGGAGCCGGTTATACCAACAATTACATGACACTGATGGATTATGGATCGGGGACGGGGTTTACCTGCCACGCCGTTGATGATTTGCAGGTCGGACTTGCCTCATGGGTGGCAACCAATCTAGCGCTGAAAGTCGATTTTCAGAACACCACCACCACAGGGGCACCGAAGACACAGTCTGGTTTTGTCGACTTTGACGAGAAAGATGCCGGCAGCGCAACCTATCTGACGCTTGCCGGTAAAGAAGTGAGGGTCACGTTAAGCGGACTGGATTCGGCGTTGGGTGGCTTCTATAACCGAGGCGGAGTGACGAACAGTGGCAACCTGGCGTTTGCCGACATTTACAATGACTTTGCCTTTAAGAATGGCACATCTCCCCAGTCTATCAGCCTCACCCTCTCCGGTCCCGCTATTCTGCCTCGGGAACGGTACACCCTGACCTTCTACTCTTACGACGACTACTCGAAAGGTGGTAACCATTCCGTCATCTTTGCCGGCACCTCGGGAACCATCGGTTCTGCTGGACCCCTGGCGTGGATAGGCGGCGTGGATCCGACATCGAACACCGCGTATACGGTCTCTGGCGTCTTCAAGGCATCCGCCTCAGGCACGGTGACGGTTTCGCTCACGGATACGTTCAGCGGTGCAACCGACACAACCGGGATACGCCTGAATGCGATTGAGATCAAAGCCGAACCGTTGCTCCCCCGCGCTACAATGGTCAGCTTTTTCTAAGAAACAACTTTGTTGAAAATTCAATTTTTGCTTCGAAATTATAAAAAAAATGACCTCACGTGAAAGAGTATTAAAGGCGTTGAGACGCAAAGCACTTCCCGATCGAGCCCCCTTCGAGATCAGTTGGGGAGCCTTCACGCCCTTGCTGATGAAGACCTTCCGTGAAAAGACCGGGGCGGATCTGTCTCCCGAGGAGTATTTTGATTTTGACACCCGCTTCGTCCTACCCGGCCCCACCCGCAGGACAATTGATTTTTCGAAGTATTTCACAGCGCTTGAAGACAACGTGAGTTTCAGCGAATGGGGCGTGGGTGCGGTGCCGACGCGGTTTGAAATTCCAGACTACAAGTATCATCCCTTGGAAGCGATGGAGACGGTCGAGCAGATCAACGGTTTCACGTGGCCCGATCTGGGCGAGGACTACCGCTATGTTGACGTAGTGGCCAAGGTTGAGGCCTATCACCAGCGCGGCTATGCGGTCTGCGGAGAGATGTATCAGACGATCTTTGAAATGGCGTGGCTGATGCGCGGTATGCAGACGCTCATGACGGATTTTGTCCTGAACCCGGAAATCGCGCATGCCATCTGCGAGAGGATCACAGAGCTTCGCGTCCAGCAAGCCCGGCAGTTCACCAAGGCTGGCGTGGATATTATCCGGCTGGGGGATGACATCGTCACGCAACAGGGCCGCATGTTCTCCTCGGAGATGTATCGGGAGTTTCTGTTGCCGCGCGTCCAACGGATTGTGACAGCGGCCAAGCAGGTGGATCCCGAAGTGATCATCTTTATGCACAGTTGTGGCAAGGTCGAAGAGGTGATCGATGACCTGATCGAGGCTGGTATTGATGTGCTGAATCCGGTGCAACCTGAATGCAATAATTTGACGCGGATTAAAGAAAACTATGGAAACCGCCTTTCTTTTTGGGGTGGAATCGGGGTACAATCCGTGATGCCACACGGCACGCCAGACGACGTCCGGCGAGTAGTCCGTCAAACAGCCGAACAGCTCGGCAGGGGTGGTGGCTTCTTGCTGGCACCCGCCCACATTCTTGATCCGTCCGTGCCGTGGGCCAATATTGAGGCGTTTATTGAGGCGGCGAGGATGTGAGGATTAAAAAATGGGCGCAAGGAAAAAGGAATGAAAATCACAAGCACTATTAAATGGGCGCTGGCAGGACTGCTGGCCGGCAATGTCGCACGGGCGGCGGAACAGGCTCCGGCAAAAGTCACATGAAGCGCGATATCGGGCTGGCCTGGCTGGAGTTGCCGCTTGTTCCGCCCAGTGGAGGGATTGAATGGCAGTCGGCAGTAGCAGTGGGCAGCCTCCTTCGCCAAGGCTTCCACTTTCGCGGATACGGCTACGGTGGATGAGACGGCGGCCAGGGTGGCAGTTGGCAGTTAACACCCCAGGAATAGACGAAGGAGTAACTTTTTAAATTAAGAGTTAAGCATTAAAAGTTAAACGTTGCGTGTTAAAACTTAACGCTCAACGCCCAACTCTTAACGCTCAAGTTAGAGTCAAGGAGAACATGATAACAACAGCCGCAGACCGACAACGCATCCGCGACCTAGCCGCACGCTGGCGCGACTTTGCTGCGCAGATCGTGATGGACGAGCGGAAGAAGCTTTGGCGCGCGGTGCATGACTTGAAGATGGAACGTCCGATGATTATGGTCGAGACAAGCTCGGTCGAGGGGTTCGTCATGACGGAAGACCTCGTCTGCCAAGATCCATTTTTGCGCGCAGTTGAGCGCAATATGGTCGAGACGATCCGCCATGTAGAGGAAGTCGGGGACGACGTGGTGGTGGAACCCTACTACCGTTTGGGGTGGCAGATGACGCTGCCGGATTTCGGCGTCCAGGTCGAGACCAAGCCTGCGACCACGTCGACAGGCGAGAAGTCACTGGGCTACAGCTTTAATTTCCCGATCAAGACACCAGAGGAGATCAATAAACTGAAGCAACGGAGCTTCGGGGTCGACCGTGAGAAAACATTCCAATTGAAGCGCATTCTGGAAGATGTGATGGGCGACATTCTTCCGGTCAGAATTGGCAATTACGATCCATTCAACGTGTATCCGGGCGACGACGGCTGGACAGGGATGTTCTTCTTCGGATTGACGTGGCAGATCTACCGTTTCATCGGTAACGACGGCTTGTTGTACTGGCTTTATGATGCACCCAAGACCATCCATGCGCTGATGGCCTACATGCTGGATGACCGCACGCGACTCTTCGACTTTATGGAGCAGCAAAAACTCCTGGCCTTCAATACGGACAACCAGATGGCGGGACCACGGGGCTATGGTTATGCCTCGGAACTTCCCTCTCCTGATTCGACGGAGCCCGTGACGTTGAAAAATCTTTGGGGCTGGGCAGAATCGCAAGAGACGACCTGCATCTCGCCAGAGATGTTCAAGGAGTTCTTTCTGCCCTATCTCGCAAAGCTCAGCTCGAAATTCGGCCTGATCTACTATGGTTGCTGCGAACCGGTGCATGACCGGCTTGACCTGATCATGGCGGCGATCCCCAATCTGCGTTCCGTCTCGGTCTCTGGCTGGGCCGACTTCCAGAAGATCGGCGAGATGTTGGGCAAGTGTTATGTCTATTCGCGCAAGCCGTCACCGAACTTTCTCAGCGGAGCGAATCCCGATTGGCAGGCGGCAGAAATGGACATGCGCAAAACTCGCGCTGCCACAAGGGACTGTAACGTGGAACTTCTCTTCAGGGACTTGTATACCGTGAACGGGGAACGGGGCAGGCTTGCGAAATGGGTCAAGATGACGAAGGCGGTGTTTGATATGTAAGCCCACCGGCCGTGGGCGGGTTAGTAGCAGTAGGCAGTAGCAGTTGGCAGTAAAATGCCCCGGGGACAAACCGTCTCGGTGAGCCGCAGTGCCCAAAAAATAAGGCAATAACGCAATAAGGCAATAAGGCAATTTTTCGGTTAAAGACAAAGGGGGACAACTTATGAACAAGAAGACAGTAATACTGGCGCTCTTATGCGGCGCCTTGAGCGGCGTTTCAGGAGCTGCGAGCGACAAGCTGGCAACGGGCTTCCTATCGCCGCCCAAGGAGGCGCAGGTGTGGTGTTACTGGTGGTGGCTCAACGGCGCGGCCAGCAAGGAAGGGATCACGCGCGACTTCGAGCAGATGCGCAAGCAGGGCATCAGCGGTGCGCTACTCTTCGATGCCGGCGAGGCGGGCAAGGATGTGATACGCGGGCCAGCTTTTATGAGTCCCGAGTGGCGGGAACTCTACAAGCACGCGGTGCGTGAGGCGGATCGCTGCGGCATTGTCTTGACCGTCAACCTCTGCAGTGGCTGGAATGCCGGAGGGCCGTGGATCACGCCTGAACATGCCGCAAAAAAACTGGTCTCTTCGCAGACAATCGTCAAAGGCCCCGGGAACATCTCTGTCACCCTGCCGAAGCCGCAGGCTGTACACGGCTTCTACCGTGACATCGCAGTCCTCGTTTCTCCTACGGAAGAGTCCACCTTTACAGGCAAATGGAGCGCCAGTTCGCAGTTTCAGGATTACGGTCCGGCTCTTGCTGAAGACGGAGATGACACATCACGCTGGATTTCCAACGGCAACAAGCCAGGCATGGGGCCGACGCCTGAGAAGCCGGAGTTTCTCCAGTTTAAGCTAGATGCGCCCCAAGTGGTTGGGGGTGTTTATGTGAAGACCTATCCGGAATGCGGGCCTAAAGAGGTTGAAGTGCAATGTTCGGATGACGGTGCGACCTTCCGTCCGCTCAAACGCGAGACTTTTAAGCCGCTGGAGGCGAAGGCCATTCTTTTTCCGGAAACTAAGGCCATCCTTTTCCGCGTCGTGTTTTTGTCGGCGCATCCCTATCGGGGCGAAGCGAGTTGGAATGTCCAGGTCAGCCATATCGAGTTGCTGTCGCCAAAGCAAAAGACGCCAGCGTCTGCGGCATGGAGTTCCCGTGCGGCAATCGATGTCACGTCGTTATTGACTGCGGACGGCAAGCTGGCTTGGGCGGCGCCTGCCGGCACCTGGAAAATTTTGCGCATCGGCACCACGCTCCATGGCAACAACATCAAATGTGTCGGCTCTGGTCCGACCGGACTGGAGATCGACACGATGAGCGCGGATGCGATGGATGCGCACTTCGCCGAGACAGGCGCGAAGCTGCTCGCCGATGCCGGTCCGCTGGCAGGCAAGACACTCCAGTATTTTCACATCGACAGTTGGGAACTGGGGCAACCGACTTGGACGCCAAAAATGCGCGAGGAGTTCCAGAAGCGGCGCGGCTATGATCCGCTAATCTGGCTGCCTGCCGCACTGGGGCAGACTGTGGACTCGACTGAAGCGACCGCCCGCTTCATGCAGGACTACCGCCGCACAGCCGCCGACCTGGTGGCTGAGAACTACTATGGACGACTGGAGGAGTTGTCGGTAAAGGGCGGTTTGCGCGGTACCCATCCCGAGTCCGGCGGCCCCTTCTTCTCCCACTGGATCGACGCGCTTCAGTGTCTGGGCAGAACAGCCATTCCGATGGGCGAGTTTTGGCGTCGGAACTACGAGCCGAATGGCGATGTGACGCACAGCGATAACCCCAGCCTCAAGCAGGCTGCCAGTGCCGCTCACATCTATGGCAAGCCGCTCTGCCAGGCCGAAGCCTTCACCTCGATGGCCGCGTGCGATTGGACAGCCGAGCCTTGGATTTTCAAGGACATCGGCGACAAAGCCTTCTGCGAGGGGCTGACCCGCAACGTGCTCTGCTTCTGGGTTCATCAGCCCAAACTTGACGCGAAGCCAGGGTTCCAGTGGGTTCACGTCGGCACGCACTTTGATTGCAATGTCACCTGGTGGCCGTTGGCGGACGGGTGGCTGACGTACTTGGCGCGCTGTCAGCTCATGCTGCGTCAGGGGTTGTTTGTTGCAGACTTCGCCTACCTTCAGAATGAAGCTGTCCCTAGCTTCATTCAAAAGCGTCCCGCACAGCAACCGCTCCGCCCTGCCGGCTTTGACTATGATGTACTCAACGCAGAGGTGCTCCTGACGCGCGCCACAGCCAAGGATGGCCGCCTGCTGCTGCCCGATGGCATGAGCTACCGCTATCTGGTCCTGCCGCATGAAGCTAACGCTATCCTTTCTCCTTTGAGCCTGAAGAAGATCAATGAGTTGGCGGCGGCAGGCGTGGCCGTCATCGGTCCAGCCTCACGACTCGCTGATGTTCCGAAACTGCGCCAAGGGGCGTTGGATGCCATTACTCTCGCTGATGGCCAACGGCCCGACATCGAGTTTCACACATCTGTATCGGGCGCGAAGTTCGACTGGATCCACCGCCGCGACGGAAAAACAGAGATCTACTTTGTCAGCAATCAAAGCCTCCTGGATATCCAGGTGCCGGTTGCCTTCCGCGTGAAAGGCAAAGTGCCTGAACTCTGGGACGCGGTGACTGGAAAGATCCGTGCACTCCCTGTCTACAAGGCGACAGACGACGGGAGGACGGAGGTGCCCATGGTGTTTGCGCCACGTCAGTCCTTCTTTGTCGTCTTCAGGGGTCAGGGGGCAGGGTTCAGGGTTCAGGAGAAAGGGGTCAATTTCCAAGAACTGAAACCCGTCATGGACGTGACAGGTGCGTGGGAGGTGACCTTCGATCCGAAGTGGTTCTATCCAGTCAGCAGTCAGCCGCCGCAGTCGGCAGTCTTGTTTGAGAAACTGGAAGACTGGACCCAGCGCCCTGAAGCAGCAATCAAACTCTACTCCGGCATCGCCATCTATCGTAAGACATTCGATTTCCCCCAAGTTTCCACTTTTAATTTTTCACTTTCAACTTTCTACCTCTCGCTCGGCACAGTCAAGAACGTCGCCTGCGTCCGTCTCAACGGCCATGATCTCGGCACCGTCTGGACAGCGCCTTGGCAGGTCGACATTTCCAGCGCCGTGAAGCCGGGTGCCAACGTCTTGGAGATCGAGGTAGCCAATCTCTGGCCCAACCGGCTGATCGGCGATGCGACCCTGCCTAAAGAGCAGCGCCGCACCGTAACGAATGTCCGCACTTATGATACCCAGGAAACAGCGAGTTATGGCTGCAAAAAATGCGGGACTCGCAAAAAGGACGGGAAGCCAGCCGAGTTGCTTCCCTCAGGCTTGCTCGGACCCGTGCGCATCCTCGTGCTGAAAGGAGAATGATCAATGAACGCTGACTTGAAAAGGCCGAACAAGGAACGCTTGTTGACCACCTTGCGGGGTGGGATACCCGACCGGGTGCCGAACTACGAGATCCTGATTGAAGCGCGCAATGTGAAGGCGCTGCTGGGGCAAGACGTGGGCACAACTATGGCGGCCTCGCGCGGTGATTCCGCAGAGGCGCTGTATGCGCCACCGATGGCGCCCGAACAGTTCGCCGAGATCTGCCAGAAGACCGGCATGGACGCGATGACGCTGGAATCGTTGTGGACACCCTTGAAATGGCGCGATGATCAAAGCGGGTTGCACGTCATCAACGACCGGCGCATCAACGAATGGGAGGACTTGGAGAAGGCGATTCTGCCGAACGAGAAGTTTGATTTCAATCCCCGCCGGGAGGTCATCCGAAATTATGTGCGCGTCGCGAAGCAACAGAACCTGGCGGTCAGTTGGTGTACCGGCGCATTTTTCCAGTGTAGTTATTTCTTCCTGTGCGACTTTAATGAGTTTCTGGTAAAGTTCTACACGGATCGCAAATTTGTGGAGACGCTGTTTGATATCTGTACAGACTATTACGTCAAGATGGCCGAGATCGCCGTGGAGGAAGGAGTTGACGTGTTGTTCATGGCGGATGACATCGCCTTCAAGAGCGGGACATTCGTCGAACCTGCGTCCTTCAAGGAACTTTGGATGCCACGTGCAAAGCGTATCATCAAGGTGGGCAAGGACGCGGGGCTGCCAGTCATGTTCCACTCATGCGGCAACCTAACAAATGTAATGGACGGCATCATCATGGAATTGGGACTGGATGCCCTCAACCCGATCGAGCCCTACTCGATGGATATTTACGACATCAAGAAGCGGTATGGCGAAAGGCTCACGCTGAGTGGCAACATTGATGTCGCGGGGCCTCTGGCGTTCGGGACGCCCGAGCAGGTACGGGAAGAGGTGCGACAGCATATGGAACGGCTCAAGCCAGGAGGGCGCTATATTCTTTCGACCAACCACAGCGTCATGGATGATATTCCACCTGAGAATTTCAGGGCTATGCTCGATGCGGGGCTGGAATTCGGCGTGTATTAAACCTGTAATAGTTGTTATTAACCACATAGAACACATAGACCGCAAAGAAAAGAAAAATGAAGAATCCTAAAACCGAGAAGAGTCAAAAGATGAATCGCCTGCTTATTGGGGTACTATTGCTGTCGCATGTTGCTATGGCAGATGGACTCTCACTGGAAGGCGGTTTTTTAAAGCCGCCTGCGGAGGCTCGGCTTCACGCTTACTGGTGGTGGCTCAATGGCAATGTTACCAAGGAGGCGATTACACGCGATCTTGAGGCCATGAAAGAAAAGGGCTTCGGCGGCGCGTTGATCACGGATGCTGGTGGCGCAAATCAGGACGGTAATCTGCAAGTGCCCGCAGGGCCGGTGTTCGGCAGTGAGGCGTGGCGTGAGCTTTATCGGCATGCCCTACGCGAAGGCGCACGGCTGAACGTAGAGATGGCGTTGAATATCCAGAGCGGCTGGAATCTCGGCGGGCCGCGCGTCACACCCGAAGATGCGGCGAAGATTTTGTGTTACACGGAAACAATTGTCGAGGGGCCAGGACCTGTGACGGCAAATCTCGCGGCACCCCAAGCGCGGAACGGCCTTTTGCGCGAAGTGGCCGTGATGGCCGTACCCGACCGAATGACTAAAATCGCAGGCGAGGTCACCGTCTCTTCATCGCACAAGGACTATCCAGTTTCAAATCTGCATGATAGCGCCCTCGGGACCTTCTGGGTTTCTGACAACATTGCTTCAAGCACGAACACGCTGGCCTGGATTCGTGTGGCGTTTGACCGCGACCGGCCCGTCACCGCACTGACGTTAACCGGGAGGACGAAGCACGGTCCGAGAGCTCTGGACATCTTCGCCATAAACGCAGACGGAACCAAACGGCGCATCGCCGGAGGCAGCGTCGGGGTGGACGGGGTCTGGCGTGCGGCTTTCAAACAGCCACAGATGCTTCGCCAGTTAGAATTCAGCGTCAGTGATGCGTACGATTCTAATCCTGTCAACGGCAAGCCCCGTAATGTGCAGGTGTCTGAAATCAGCGTGTCGGGCCCCGGCTGGCAATGGCCTGCGTCGCTGAACCCTAATCTTATCCCTAATTGGGAAGTGAAAACGCTCTATCGTCCGGTAGGAGGCGCAAATGCGGACCTGTCGATGCTGGTCCCCGGCAAATCCGCGCAGGACGAGCCTCAAGCGCTTGATCCTGAACAGGTGACTGACGTGTCTCAGTTCGTCGATGCGAAGGGCAAATTGACGTGGACGGCACCGGCCGGAACGTGGCGAGTCTTCCGCTTCTGCTACACTGTCGGCCCGGGGGCGAGGGTTTCGACGTGCAGCCAAGGCTGGGGCGGGCTGGCGCTTGATCCGATGGATGCAGGCGCTTACCAGCGCTACTGGGATGATGTGATCGAGCCGCTGATGTCCGATGCGAAAGCCATCCCGAGTTGTACGCTCCGCTATCTCCATACCGACAGTTGGGAGATTGAACCCTATAACTGGACCACGCGCCTGCCAGAGGAGTTCCGCAAGCGCCGCGGCTATGATATGACTCCCTGGCTGCCGGTACTCGCCCGGAAAATTCTTGTGAGCGTGGAGGCCAGCGAACGCTTCCTGCATGATTTCCGAAAGACTGTGGGAGAACTGACAGCCGAGAACTATTACGGACCCTTCCTGGCCAATGCGCACCGCCACGGACTTCAGGTGCGAGCCGAATCCGGCGGACCGCACGGCGTACCCATCGATGCCCAGCACTGCCTGGGCATGATCGATGCGCCGATGTCGGAGTTCTGGGCCACGTCGTGGCGCCATCGCGTGCCGGACCGTGCGCGCTTCTTTGTCAAACAGCCTGCCTCCGCAGCCCATACCTACGGCAAGAAGATTGTGGCAGCAGAGGGCTTCACCACCATCGGTCCACACTGGCAGGAGACCGTCTGGGACAACCTCAAGCCGAACTTCGACCGCGCGTTGTGCGAAGGGCTCAATCAACTCGTCTGGACGCTCCTTACCTGCTCGCCGAAAGAAATGGGAATGCCGGGGCAGGAGATGTTTCCCGGCACGCACTTCAACCCGAACAGCACGTGGTGGCAGCAGTCCGAGGGATTTCTCTCCTATATCAACCGTTGTCAATGGGTGTTGCGGCAAGGGCTCTTTGTGGGGGATGTTTTGTATTACTACGGCGACCTCGCACCGAACTTTGCTGGTCTCAAGGCGATTAACCCCGCAGGCCTGCCTCCGGGATATGATTACGATGTGGCCTCCGAATACGTGCTGCTTAACCGCGTGTCTGTCAAGGCTGGTCGGATCGTCCTGCCAGATGGCATGAGCTACGGCGCGCTGGTCCTGCCCCTGCACCGAACCGCCTCGCTGGCTGTGCTGCGCAAATTGCGCGAATTGGCAGCAGCCGGTGCCATCCTCATCGGGCCGCGCCCGGATTCCAGTTCAGGACTGTTGGCGTGGCAGAAGGGCGACACCGAGACACAGGAGCTGATCCATCACCTGTGGGGAAGCGATTCCCAGAAGGGGCTGGTGCAGCACGCTACTGCCGTTGCCTGGCTGAAGAGCTCCAACCTGATGCCGGATTTCGAATATACAGACCACGCGATGACAAATGCACCACTGGATTACATTCACCGGCAGGATGGCGAAACGGAAATCTATTTCGTAGCGAACCGACAAGCAACAGCACTGCGGACCGACTGCCTGTTCCGCGTGAAGGGAAAGACGCCTGAACTCTGGGACCCAGTCACTGGAACACTCCGTCCACTTCCGGTCTTTCAAGCGACCCAGGACGGCCGGACAGAAATCTCCCTTGCCTTCGCGCCATGTCAGAGTTTCTTCATTATCTTTCGCAAGTCCCAAGTCGCAAGTCCCAAGTCCTTAAAAGAGAACTTCCAAGAGCTGAAACCTGTCATGGGATTGACAGGGTCATGGGACGTGACGTTCGATCCGGCCTGGTTCTATCCAGTCAGCAGTCAGCAGCCTCCTTCGCCAAGGCTACGGCGGCCGGGGGGGCAGTCGGCAGTCGTGTTCGAGACCTTGACGGACTGGACTCAGCGACCTGAAGCAGCGATCAAATACTACTCCGGCCCTGCGACCTACCGAAAGACTTTCGATTGGCCGACCTCCGACCTCCGATCTCCGACCTCCCTCTTCCTCAATCTCGGCGCAGTCCGAGAAATGGCGCGCATCAAACTCAACGGTCATGATCTCGGCGTGGTCTGGTGTCCGCCATGGAGCGTGCAGATACCTGAAGGAACACTCAAAGAAAAAGACAACCGTCTGGACATCGAAGTCGTCAACTTCTGGCCCAACCGGTTGATCGGCGACGCCAAGCTGCCGCTGGATCAGCGCCGGACCAAGACAAATATCACGAAGTTCTACGAGCCCAAAGGTGATAAGCACTATACGACTTTGATGCCCTCTGGGCTTCTCGGTCCGGTGATCATCCAAAAGGCTGTCGATAAATACTAACGCAAGGAATACTGGAATGTTGGTATGTTGAAATCGATCAGGAGTAACCGGTTTCGTATGGCTAGCTGCAAGCCTGGGCGTATAGGCGTCCTCGCCTGTACGGCAACTTGCCCGCCGTACGCGTATTCGCGAAGGCGGAAGCCTATTGTCTTGGGCTGGTCCGGCAGCGTCCGGACCAGTGAACAGGCGGGGACCCTCCTACGCCAAGGCTACGGCGCGGCAGGCGCCTATTCGCCCAGCAAGGCATCCAACCTCAACATTCCAATACTCCAATTAAGTTACAGGGAGATAAGTATGAAGATGCATAAAATGACAACGTTATTCATGGCCGGGTTACTCGGAACGTTTATGAGCGGCACCATCTTGGCGGCAGGTAACCTGCCTCGGGAATTTGCAAATCCGCCGGACAGTGCGAGGATGTGGACGTGGTGGTTCTGGTTGGGGGACAAGGTGGACAAGACGAGCATCACGGCAGATCTTGAAGCGTTGAAGGCGCAGGGCATCGCTGGTGTGACGGTGTATAGCCTCAGCGGTCCGGGCGTTCCGGGCAAGGGTCCCAACTACATGAGCACCGAGTGGCGCGACTTGTGGAAGCACACATTGAAGGAGGCGGAGCGGCTGGGACTTGGCGTTAGCACCATGCTCTGCAGCGGATGGAACGCGGGCGGTCCGTGGATTCAGCCCGAGCAGGCGTGTAAGAAGCATGTGCATGCCGAACTCGTCCTCACAGGTCCGCAACACTTCAAAGCGAAGCTGCCATTGCCGGGCGCAGACAAGCGGTTCTATCGCGACGTGGCGATCCAGGCGTTTCCTGTTACTGCTACTCCGGATAAGCCAGGCATGACGCTCACTGCCAGCAGTTCGCATAAAAATTATCCTGTAGTTCAGGCCGGGGATGGAGATGGCGAAAGCTTCTGGGTCAGCAATGGCGAGAAGCTAAATGAAGGGCCGAGCAAAGATAAACCGGAGTGGCTGAAAATTGATCTGGGGGAAAAGCGCGTGGCAAAGAAGGTGACCTTTCAGCAACGTCACGGTTATGGTCCCAAGGATGCGGAGCTTCAGATATCAGACGATGGGACGACCTTTACAACGGTGAAGGCACTGGTGATGGAAAGTGACAAATCTGCAGAGATCCAATTGCCGGATAAACCAGTTCGCGCCATTCGACTCTTCATGACCTCCACGTATTCGCCACAAAGCGAGAACGTGCAGATCTACGAGGTTCTCGTTGACGGCCAGCCCCTGAAGCAGAGCGGCCCGTCGCCATTAATGGCGTTGAAGGCGCTGAGCAATACCGTCAACGGTGGGGCTCCGACAAAGGAAATCAATGGGGCGGTGCTGAAACCCTTGCCGCTGGAAGAACCCGGTACAGCGATTGCACCGGCATCCATTGTCGACTTGACCGCCCGCTGCACAGCGGATGGCGAGTTGGAATGGGATGTGCCCGCAGGTACGTGGAAAATTTTGCGCACAGGCTTTACACTGACTGGCGCCAAAACATCCTGGTCCTCGCCAACAGGAGTCGGGTTTGAATCAGACCCGCTTGATGTTGCCGCCATGGAGTTCCAGTTTGTCAATACAGCGGCGCTCCTTGCCGAGGATGCCGGACCATTGGCAGGAAAAGTTTTCCGCTCCGTGCAGATTGATAGCTGGGAGATCAACCATCCCAATTGGACCGCAGGCTTGATAGATGCTTTTAAAAAATTCCGCGGCTATGATCCGCGTCCCTATTTGCCAGCCCTTTCCGGGCAGGTCGTTGTGAATGCCGAGACAAGCGATCGTTTTCTCTATGACTATCGCAAGACCGTGGGTGACCTGGTGGCGGAAAATTATTTTGGCCGTCTCAGTACGCTTGCCACATCCAAGGGGATTGTGCAACAGAGTGAAGCCGGTGGCGTCTGTTCGCCAAAGATCATGGCTCTGGATTGCCTCAAGAATCTTGGGCGCTGCGCCATACCCATGGGCGAGTTCTGGCAGGATGGCGCCTGGGTGGAGGCGAACCAGAATAAGAATGGCAAGCAGACCTCCTCTGCCGCGCATCTTTACGGAAAAAAGATTGCAGCAGCCGAGGCCTTTACGTCGTTTATTCACTGGGTGGATTCTCCGGCAAATCTCAAGCCCACGGCTGATCGTGCCTTCTGCGAGGGCTTCAACCACTTCTTCATCTTCTCCAGTGCGACGCGAAGTGAAGATGGTTTTCCTGGAACCGAATTTTGCGCGGGTACCCACTTCAACCGCAAGATCACCTGGTGGAATCAGTCACGCGGATTCAACGATTATATCGCACGATGCAGTCATCTTTTGCAGCAGGGATTATTCGTGGGCGATGTGCTCTTCTACAACGGCGATCAATGTCCGAATTACGTTGGGCCCAAGCATGTCGATCCTTCGGTCGGTCCAGGCTATGACTATGATGTGTGTAACTCTGAAATCATCCTCACGCGCTTGTCCATCAAGGCTGGCCAGATCGTTTTGCCGGATAACATGAGCTACCGCGTGCTGGTACTGCCTGATAGTTCTACCATGCCTGTTGAGGTTCTGTCCAAGATCAAATCATTGGTGTCGGACGGCATGATTATGATCGGCCCGAAACCAGAGAAGGCGCCGGGTCTGAAGGATTATCCGACCTGCGACCAGCAAGTGAAAGCCATGGCGGATGAACTCTGGGGCGAGTGTGACGGCAAGAAGGTCACAGAGCACGCCTTTGGTAAGGGGCGTGTCGTGTGGGGAAAAACAGTCCGCGAGGTCCTCGCCACAGCAGGCATCCAACCTGACTTCACAGTTGCCGATGCGCAACCCGGTGCGTTCCTGGACTGGATCCACCGCAACGTTGACAGCACGGAGATCTACTTCATCGTCAATCGCAACAACCGCACAGAGAAGGCGACCTGCACCTTCCGAGTCCACGGCAAACAGCCAGAGATCTGGGATCCAGTGACCGGCACGCAACGCGATGCCGTCATCCTTAGCCAAGACAACGGCACTACCCGTGTCGCGCCCGACCTCCCAGCGTACGGTTCGCTGTTCGTGGTGTTTAGATCTCCCAAAACTTTGTCGCGAACTTTGTCGCAAACTTTGTCGATTCCAAATTCTGGGGCCAAAGTTCAGGAACTCACAGGCCCCTGGCAGGTGACCTTCGACCCGAAGTGGGGTGGGCCGACAAACCCAGTCGTATTCAATGCTCTGACCGATTGGACCGATCAGTCCGATCTTAAAATCAAGTACTACTCCGGACTTGCGACCTACCGAAAGACTTTCGATTTTGTACAAGTTTCCACTTTCAAGTTTCCACTTTCAACTTTTTACCTCTCCCTCGGCTTAGTCCACAACCTCGCACAGGTCCGGCTCAACGGCAAAGATCTCGGTACGGTCTGGTGCGCGCCTTGGCAAGTGGACATTACGCAGGCAGTGAAGCCCGGCAGCAACGAGCTTGAAATAGACATCATCAACCTCTGGCCGAATCGTTTGATCGGGGATGGAAAGCTTCCTCCCGAAAAACGGTTCACCCAGACGAACATCGATAAATTCTACAATGGCGAGCACAAGCTTCTCCCATCGGGACTGCTTGGACCTGTCAGGATTCTGGTTGGTGAGTAAGTACGCCGCCCGGTGTTCCACCTACGCGAATACGTCCACGGCGGACAGGCCCGGGAATAAACGAAGTAGTAACTTGTTTCGGATGGCTAGTCGTAAGCCTGGGCGTATAGGCGTCCTCGCCTGTACCCAGAAGCTGGATGCTGGTCCGGTAGCTGCCGGACCAGCGAACAGGCGGGGACGCCTATTCGCCCAGCAAGGCATCAAACCCTGTCATTCCAACATTCCAGTTGAAGTTACACGCAAGCGCTTTAGGTGAGCATGCCTTTAGGCGACTTTTCGCTGTCATCCCACCAGGATGGTTTTTTGGTGGTCATGCGAGAGATATCCTTGGAGGTCATTTGAATGCCCTTTGCAGATACGCCTTTGGAGAGCACTTCAGAGGGAGTGAATTCCTGCTGGTGAATGCGTTGACTTTTCGCGGGTTTATATTTTACATAAATGGATTCGGGCGTTCCTTCTTCAATCAACAACAAGCGGCTCTTTTCAGGTGCAAGGCGATACTCTTTGTTTTGGATTAATCCTCCAAAGGCAAAGCGTTTGATATAGGTGAAGCCGTAACTGGGTTCGGTGTATACAGCCGTGAATTCTTTATCACGATCATATAATTGGATATATTCGCAGTTTTTATCAATGAAGAACTTGTCGGGGGGAGGCAACATTTTATAATGGCCATCACCCCAGACCATAATAATCTTATCGAGGGATGAACATTTGAAAAGTTCCTCGCCTCCCCGAATCTCCGTGCCGATGTATCCGTTCTCTCGATCGATTTTCAGTGTCAATTCGGTGGCCGTCAATTCTCGAACTTCGATCTCCTCAAAGGCATCATCGTTGACTTTTGTGAGACGGGGATAGACCTTTTTGTATTTTTCAATGAGACGGTTAAGATAAGCGATCGTATAGTCATTCAAATTTTTGAGGCTGTGTTTGACCTCGCGCTCTTCTTTGAGAATGCCATCAATCTCTTCGCGATTCTTATTGATATCGAAACGAGAGATTTTGCGAATCTTGATTTGCAGGAGCTGCTCAACATCATCAAGAATGACATCACGTCTCAGCAGTTTGCGATAAGGTTTGAACCCATCGAGTACCGCTTGTTGCACAGCTTCATACGTGATCTGTTCTTCAATGCGTTTATAAATACGGTTCTCGATAAAAATCTGTTCGAGTGTCTTGGAGTGAAACAGATTGGCAAGTTCGCCCAGACGAATTTCAAGCTCCTGTTTAAAAAGGGCGATCAGTTGCGTCGTGTTCGCTTTCAGGATTTCCAAAACGGTCATTTCAGTTGGACGATTGTTGAACAGGACAACAGGACGACTTGAGACTGTTGTCTCGCAGGCTGTGAAAGCAAAAAGCGCTTGTTCAGCTTGATCCTGAGTCGCACCCGTGGCAAGCGTCAGTTCGATCTCCACTTTTTCAGCAGTGTAGTCGCTGATTTCTCGAACCGGCACTTTTTTCCGTTTAATCGCTTCTTCAATGTCATTGATCAATGATTCGGTTGTTTTTCCCCAGGGTAAGGCAGTAATGACCAGCTTATTATGATGACGTTTTTCAATGACGGCTCTGATTTTGATTTTTCCCACGCCGTCGGCATATTCTTTGACATCAATGAGACCGCCTGTCTGAAAGTCGGGATAGAGTCTGCGCGGGTTTTTTCCTTGAATGATCAAGATCTGAGCTTTGAGTAATTCGATAAAGTTATGTGGAAAAATAGTTGTGGCCAAACCCACGGCAATACCTTCAGCACCGAGCATGAGGAGCAGGGGGAGCTTGGATGGCAACAGAATGGGTTCTTTGTTTCTGCCGTCATAACTGGGAATATAGGACGTCAGTTTAGGATTGAAGAGTTCGGCACGTGCGAGTTCCGTCAGACGACATTCGATATAACGTGTGGCAGCAGCAGGATCACCTGTGTAGATGTTCCCGTAGTTTCCCTGTCCTTCGATCAGATAGCGCTTGTTGGTCAGATTGACGAGAGCATCACCGATTGATGCATCGCCATGCGGATGGTACTGCATGGTATGGCCGACGACATTGGCGACCTTGATGAAACGTCCATCATCCTTTTCCCACAGCGAGTGCATAATGCGTCGCTGAACTGGCTTCAGGCCATCTTCAACAGTCGGGATCGCGCGATTGCAAATCGTATAGGACGCGAACTGAAGAAAGTTTTCGTTCATGAGTTCGCGTAGGGGACCTGAACCGCCATGGAGCGAATGAGCAGGGGCTTCCAGGGGGGCATCCTTGTCATCACTGTCAGCTGTGCCAGGGGTTGCTGTTGGCGACACCGCATTAAACATGTCCATGTTATCAAACAAGCTTGGCGGTTCGTTCGTCGGTTCGGCCGATGGTTTTTTAGTCTTTGCCATGTTGAGAAATCCTTAGGTCAAACGTGTAAAATGGGGGAGGGGGTTACGTGAGGGCATCTTCGGTGATGACGAGATGGTTCATGATATACTGCCGACGTTCAGGCGTATTACGTCCCATGTAAAAGTCAATGGTCTCCGTGATGCCATGATCCAACGTACAATCCACGGGTGTCAGGCGCATCGTTTTCCCAATAAAGCCTTTAAATTCTTTTGCATCAATTTCCCCAAGCCCTTTGAAGCGCGTGATTTCAGGGTTTTCTCCGCAAGCATCAATGGCCTTCACACGGTCTTCTTCGGTGTAACAATAGAAAGTCTCTTTTTTGTTACGAACACGGAAGAGGGGGGTTTCTAAAATATAGAGATGTCCCTCTTTAATCACGCGATCAAAGAAGCGCACAAAAAGGGTAATCATCAGATTACGAATGTGGAGGCCGTCCACATCGGCGTCGGTTGCGAGAATCACCTTCTGATAGCGTAAGTGGTCGACGGTTTCTTCGATGTCGAGGCTTTGCATCAGGTTGTAGATCTCCACGTTCTTATAGAGCGCGTCACGTTTGAGGTCGCACACGTTGAGCGGCTTACCTTTGAGCGTGAAAATGGCCTGTGTGTTGACATCCCGTGAACTGACGATTGAGCCGGCTGCGGATTGACCTTCGGTGATAAAGAGCATCGAGTCAACCCCGGTCCCCTTCTGCTTGTTCAAGTGCTGCTTGCAATCCTTCAGTTGTGGCACACGAACAGAAATTGAACGGGAACGCTCACGAGCCAGCTTCTTGACATTGTTGAGTTCCGCGCGAAGCTTACTGGTCTCTTCAATCTTGTTGATCAGCTTGTTGGCTTCAATGGGTTCGCGATGAAACATGTCTTCGATGACACGCTTGACTTCAGCCACCAAGTCAGCACGGATTTCCGTGTTGCCGAGCTTATTCTTGGTCTGCGATTCAAAAATCGGATCTTTTAATCGGATCGCGATTGCGCCGATAATGCCTTCACGCACATCATCGCCATCGAACTTCTTTTTACTGAATTCGTTGACTGCCTTGAGAAGGCCTTCCTTGAATGCGGAAAGATGGATACCGCCATCGTTAGTAAACTGACCGTTGACAAAAGAATAGTAGTCTTCGCTGAAACGATTGGTATGAGTGAAAACAAGTTCAAGTGTTTTTGCGCGATAGTGAAAAGGCTGATAGAGCTTCTCGAATTGAGCTTCATCATGAATGAGATCAAGCAGCCCATTGCTGGAGATAATGGGCTTCCCGTTGATATTGAGTGTTAGCCCCGCATTGAGGTAGGCGTACATTTTGAGTCGACGTTCAACATGCTCTTCGCGGAACTGATATTTCTTAAAGATTGCAGGGTCTGGAAGGAAACAGACATACGTACCGTTTTTTTCTGTTTCTTTGCATTTACCACGTTTTTGGGAAACGAGTTCACCTTTGGCAAAAAAGGCTTCCGAAAACTCACCGTCGCGAAAAGCTCGGACTTCAAACGTTGTTGAAAGCGCATTCACAGCTTTCGTGCCGACACCGTTCATGCCCACGGAGAACTGGAAGGATTCGTCGTTAAATTTACCGCCGGTGTTAATGATGGAGACACAGTCAACGACCTTCCCTAAAGGAATGCCGCGTCCGTAGTCGCGAACCGTCACTTTTCCGGAATTATAATCGAGTGCAATATCGATTTTTTTTCCAAACCCCATGATATATTCATCGACTGAGTTATCGATGACTTCTTTTAATAAGACGTAAATGCCGTCTTCGTACTGGGTGCCATCACTTGTCCGCCCGATATACATTCCCGTACGAGCACGGATATGTTCAAGGGATGATAGTGTCTGGATATTATGATCGCCGTATGATTCTGCCATGATAAATAGATAATAAAAAAGAGGATTCTAAAAATACATTCAGGCCGTCAGAACTGACGGAGCCGACCGGTCTACGCAAGCACGCGCCTTATTCTTTTCGGCGTATCGATTTAATAACGACAGGCTCGACTGGCACGTTCTGATGACGACCCGAACCGCTTGTCTCGACCTTTGCGATTTTGTCAACGACATCCATTCCTTCGGTGACCTTGCCAAATACACAATAGCCCCACCCCATATCTGTCTTGGATTTAAAATCGAGATTACTGCTGTTGCGATCTTCGAGGTTGATAAAGAATTGGCATGTCGCGCTATCAACAATACTCGTCCTTGCCATCGCAAGTGTCCCTCGGGTATTGCTCAGACCATTATCAGCTTCATTTTTGACAGGCGGTTTTGTCGTCTTTTGCTGCATGTCTTTCGTGAACCCACCGCCCTGAATCATGAAGCCATCGATGACACGATGAAAAACCGTATTGTCATAGAACTTCTCATCTGCATACACGAGAATGTTCGACACCGTCAACGGAGCCTTTTCCGTATAGAGTTCCGCCGTTATGGTTCCCAAGCTTGTTTCGATTGTGATGTGCATAGTTTTTTTCTGTTCCTTAGATTCTTTTGTATCTGCTTCCGCAACACTGGGTGTATGAATCAGGGCAGAGATGAAAATAAACGTAAAAAGGACTGTTTTCATTTGAGCCTTATAATGATGGATAAAGTGCCAAAATTATACACATTCAGCATTTGCAAAGCTAGTACGAATTATGATGAAAAAAAAACGCGGGTGCCGAATACGAATACTCAGCACCCGCGTTGGGTCGTTTTATATTTGACAGTACATTATCATATTGGAGGGCAGTTGGACAACACCTTTTTTTAATTAGCGTATGTTTTTTTTGCATCCAACAATAAAAGTTATTTTATGATATGCGTAAAATGTTTTACCGCAGTGAGATATGCAGTTCTTCGCAACAAGTCTTTTATCGCATTTTCATAGATGTTCCCGGCAAAATAGGCGCTCAGATTGTCACGCCTAGCGCTGTTTACCCATACACGCCGTTTTTTTCAGTTGATAGTACGTACATTTTCTTTTCATACTAGATGTAAACGACTCATTTCGTTGTGTGATGTACACAGAAAAGCATGGAGTATCTCGAAGGCAATAAGGCTAGAAAAAATATTTAACGACGCGCAAGATGCCTTGCTTCCAGGGGACACGATGGGATACACCCGAAGCATTTTTGAAGGCATATAGGTTTGCGACGTACCAGTCGAAGTTACGCACAAGAGCATCCTTATTTGAAAACTTCGGGGTGTAACCAAGGATGCGTTCGGCCTTTTCGATACTGACAAAGGAATCTTCGCACGCGGTCTCATACACCCACTTATAAAGCGGAGAGAGATGCAAGAGCTCAAGGAATCGTAGCGTCCAGATCATCGGCGTTGCCGGGAACCCATGAATTTTTTTACCGTATCCCGCCTTGTCGAGCACGGTCTGATAATCCTCACGCATGGTTGTAAAATGTTTTGCTCCAATATTGAAGGTGTCGTTGACAATGGCTTTGTCCTGGGTCAGGGTGAGCCAGATGGCGCTGCATAGATCTTCAACATCTAGAAGTTGATAACGATTCTTCCCACTGCCTATCATGGGAAACCCATGACCTGTATGCGCCCAATCATAGAAGAGCGCGAATACACCGAGCCGCTCAGGACCAATGAAAGACTTCGGACGGATGATCGGCACGCACATCCCCTTATTGCGAAATTCAAAGCAGACCTCTTCGGCCATAATTTTCGCATTGCCATAAGGGCCTACGCCGACCATCTTATCGGTTTCAACGAGGGGATGATGGTCGGGGATACCGTAGACCGCCGTAGATGAGATCATCACCATGCGTTCGACTCCAAATTCCTGAGCGGCGTTAAGGACATTGCGCGTTCCATCGACATCCGTGGTCATGATATCTTGTTCAGAGTAGAGGGGTAGGGCTGCTGCAGTATGAATGACCCAGTTTGCTCCTTTCATGGCCGCACGGAGCGCGGGAACGTCACGGATGTCGCCCACAATGGTCTTCACTTCGTTCTTCTCTGGATAATCGAAGGGAACAAGATCAATGGAGGTAATATCGGTTATACCCTTGTTTCTCAAAAACCGAATGAGGTTAATACCTAAGAAACCACTTCCACCCGTCACAAATACTTTTTGCATCTCAAAACTCCTTTGATTTAGATAATATAGCGATCTTGCGGTTAAAAGGCAAGTAAGCTATAATTATTGGGCAAAATTACACACCCGAAGGAAACATGATTAGTTCACTCTCAGAAACAAGCATTTCAAACGCAGCAAGTATATTGATTGCCGGTGGCGTGGTTGTTCTACCAACTGACACTGTTTACGGCATTGCGGCTCATCCGGGGCAGAAAGATGCGGTTGCGCGAATCTGTACCATCAAAGGCAGACCCACGGGCAAGCCGATTGCTTTGCTTGCGTCCAAGCGTGAAGCTGTCGAATGTTTTGGCGCGCATTTTTCTGCTGTTGCTCAGCGGCTTGCTTCTGCCTATTGGCCAGGTGCTTTGACCTTGGTGTTGCCCTGCGGTGAAGGGTTTGAGGGCTTTCGTGTGCCTGCGCATGAGAGCACCTGTGCGCTCATCGCTGCCTGTGGTGGCGTTCTGCGCGTGACAAGTGCAAACCTAAGCGGTGAGATGCCAGCCACGTGCGCGGTTGCAGCGCTGAAGGATGTAGGATTGGAAGCTGATTTGGTGCTGGATGGGGGCGTATCACCTGGGGGTGTGGCCAGTACCGTTGTCAAGGTTACAGCAGATGGTGTACTCACTGTTATTCGAGAGGGTGCTATCCCAGCTAAAGATATTCTGAAGTTTAAGGAGAACGAGTAAATGCAGGATGCAAATAAAAAACGGCTAAATTTGAAATTAATCGCCTGCAATGTTTTCCAACGCGAGGCGTGCTGGTGCCTTTCAAAAACGCCGCATCTGGTTGATCCCGTATTTGTTGAGCTTGGACTTCATATTAATCCAGCTTACTTACGGGAACGCCTTCAATCCCTCATTGATGCTGAAGACGCTCACGATATTCGTCATGATGCGATTCTCTTGCTGTATGGATTATGCGGGAATGCTGCAGTCGGACTCCAGGCGCGACGGACACCCCTCGTTATTCCCAGGGCTCATGACTGCGCAACCGTATTGCTGGGGAGTGGGGAGCGCTATCAAGTTGTTTTCGGCGATAATCCAAGTCGCCCTTTCTCTTCAATTGGTTACCTGGAGCGCGGCAGTGAAACCTATCGCACTGAAGGAGGTTATACCGGTGTGGTCGGAGATACTTATGAGTCTTATGTGGAGCGGTATGGAGAGGACAATGCGAAATACCTTTGGCAGACGCTTCATCCAATAAGGGAAGATGAACCAGCACTGTTTATTGATGTCCCCGAAACCTCTCATCCCGATGCCTTGATTCGTGCCCGTGAACGACTGGAGTCGGATGGTGCAGGACGTGTCTGGAAGGTGGAAGCTGGAAATATACGCATGATTCAGCAACTCATCAATGGCGTGTGGCCTGAAGAGGAGTATCTGGTCGTTCCTCCCTTCAACATTACGCAAGGTGTTTATGATTTAAAGACTGTCATCGCTGCTTCGGCAGTACCATGACTGACGCATCGTATTGTACAACATGTATGAACTTCTAACCAAATTTCTGAATGCATTGCCTGAGGAGGATGTCATTCGTGTTCTGAAACTCACCTTTCTGGTCTTTTTCGGAATCGTAGCGCTTGTTATTCTCTTCGCTCCGTCGCCATCCCCGGGAAAGATGACCTACCGCTTGCTCCGCACAGGGATTGTTATCCTTTTCGTGGCCGTATTAGTCTACCAAATGACATGGCAGATTGGGGGTTTCTACAAACGGGACTTTGTCCGTTTCATGCGCCGTTATGACAAGCGACCCAATGCTGCGACTCGTCAGATTATGCGCGGACCGATTCTTGATTGCCGTGGACTTGTTGTGGCTGCGCCACGTCAAGGGGATATATGGGGCAGGCGTTATCCCTTTGGAAATGCTATGGCTCACCCGGTGGGTTATTATCATCCGCGTTGCGGGATCACAGGTATCGAATTGTTATATGATTCAGTTTTGAATGGGTATCCGCAGGAAGAAGATACGCTTAAAAAAGCAAAAGATCTTTTTAAAAAGCGCGCAGAGGAAGGACAGTCTGTGACGCTGACGATTGATGCGCGATTGCAAGAAACAGCATTTGATTTGCTGAACGGACGTCGGGGTGCAGTTATCGTGATGCGTCCGGTCTCGGGGTCTATTCTTGCCATGGCCAGTTCACCCGGATTTAATCCACATGATCCAGGGCCTGCTTCCATCGAAGAGAATATGCCCGCATTAAATCGCGCAACACAGGGCCGCTATCCGCCAGGTTCCATTTTTAAAATTCTGATCGCCACAACCGCGCTCATGGAAAAGCGTTCGCCTATCTTTGCATGTCCCGGTATGGGGTATATTGCAGCAGCAAACACCCCGCCTATTCGGGATAGCGAATACTTTTCCTTTGAGCGACGGGGCGCAGTATGGCCAGGGTGGGGAAATCTGAATATGCGTGATGCCTTGATCCATTCTTCTAATGTGTATTTCTCACAATTGGGTGTCGCCTGTGGGCCAGAAGCGTTTAATTCCATGATGCAGCGTATGCATATCAATGAACCTTTGATTTACATGAAATCTTTTGATGACACGCTTAAGACGTCGCCAGGTCATGCACCGGTCGTGAGGAGTCATTCCAATCTTGCGATGCTGTCAATCGGCCAGGGAGAGATTTTAATGACGCCCTTGCACGTGGCCTGTATGACAGCGGCCATTGCGAATGATGGTGACTTGATGGTTCCGCGACTGGACATGGCTGAATCCGTAAAGAAGCTTGATACGTTATGCTCTTCACTTGTGGCAACCCAGGTCCGTGCCATGCTTCGCCAGGTGGTCATCAGCGGTACGGGGAAGGGATGCAATCTTCCCGGACTCGATGTGTGTGGAAAAACAGGAACAGCACAAGTTCCAGGTGCAGAGGATCATGCTTGGTTTACCTGTTTTGCGCCGCAAAAGAATCCTGCGATCGTGGTGACCGTGCTCATCGAGAATGGCGGCTTCGGTGCTGCGTGCGCATTGCCTGTCGCAAAAAATATCTTGTTGGCTGCAGACCGACTCGGATATGTTAAAAAACAGGAAGTGATAAAGGTGTTATCTCCAACGCCTCCTAGTCTCTGGAGGTCAAAATGAAAAAGGGAACAGCAGTCATTGGTTCGGTCGCATCAGCGACGGGTGTATTTTTAATTTCTTTAATGGCACTGAGCTGCGCCATCATTTCGTTGTTGGGCATTGAATCGGTCCTACGTCCTTCGATTATCGACTGGCAATCTTTGCTCCCGTTCGCTATTTATACAATTGGAATTCCTGTCGTGCTCATCTGGCTAGCTTTGATGCATTGGCGGGGAGATTCAGGTATTCTGGGTGCGGCCATTATGTTGAGTGCCATGGGTTTATTAATCCAATTCAGGATGGGGAGTTTCAACCTGCTTGACTGGAAAAAAGACGTTTTTGCTGCGTTGCCTTTTGTGATTGGTTTGATTGTCTTTGTTCTTGGCGTGACCTTGACTGCCAAGGGAAGAGGGGGATGGCTACAATCCTTAGGGTGGGTGGCCTACATTGCGGCCGTTGGGGTTCTGGTGGGCATGATGGTACTCGGACGCAGTTATCGAGGGGGTATGTATCTTTCGGGAAACATCAATCCAACTGAAATTGTTAAACCCTTGCTGGTTTTTTTTCTAGCGACCCATTTAAGTCAGCGACAAAAAGCATTTTCTGAAACCGTGAGTGGCATCCCCATTCCTTCGCTCTCATCCCTGCTGGGGCTTGTCCTGCTGTGGGGCGTTCCAATGGCGTTGACGATTCTCTTACGCGATCTCGGATTGGTTGTCCTGCTCAATACCATCTTGATTGTCATGCTTTTTGCTGTTGCTAAACGGACAGGCTATTTAGCCATTGGCCTTGCAGGGGTTGCCGCAGCAATTTTTGTGATGCAGTTTATATCATCCCATGCGCAAGCACGATTTGATGTGTGGTTGAACCCTTTTTTGGAGCCAACAGGAAAAGGCTGGCAAATTTTGCAGGGCTTAACAGCGATGTATTCGGGTGGATGGTGGGGTGCTGGCTTAGGTATCGGATCACCGGAGACAGTACCTATTGTGACCTCGGACTTTATCTATGCGGCGGTAGCTGAAGAGATCGGCTTTGTCGGCTGTGCACTCTTGCTGCTGATCTATGCCACATTTTTCTCGCGTGGTTTTCGTGCCGCCGGCGCTACAAAAACACCCTTTGAACGTCTCCTCTGTGTAGGGTTGACCGCCTCTCTCGCGATGCAAACGCTTTTGAATTTAGCTGGCGTGACTAAAGCGTTGCCTATGACAGGAATCACCTTGCCCTTTATCAGTCATGGGGGGAGTAGCTTGATTACGTGCTTCTTCATTTCCGGACTCATCTGTGGGCTTTCAGACAACGATTAAAAGGATTATCTATGATTGCTTTTTTAAATGGAACATTGGTTGAGAAAAGTCCAAGCGTGGCGTTGTTGGATGTCCATGGTGTTGGCTACGAGGTTTTTATTTCTCTGAGTACCTACGACCGGTTGCCGGCAACCGGTTCTTCTTGCAAATTGTTGACCTATCATCATATCCGCGAGGATATTAATATTCTCTTTGGCTTCATGCAGGTAGAAGAGAAACAGATGTTTGAACGGCTCATTAATGTTAATGGTATTGGCCCGAAGACTGCATTAAGTGTATTAAGCGGACTGACGATCTCCGAACTAATTGCGGCGATTGCAGAAGGCAATATCAAGCGTATAAGCTCAATCCATGGTATTGGCAAGAAAACTGCGGAACGTCTCATCGTTGAGTTACGAGACAAAGTCAATCCGCTGGAAGCACTTGCCGCTGCAACTGCAGGTGGGGGAGATGCAAAGTCCGCCATGTTGCGCGATACCATACTTGCGCTTACGCAACTCGGATTTCAGCAGGATACGGCGTATAAGATGGCGCAAGCCGCATTTACTGCCAACCCTGATATCAAAGATGCCGAAACGCTTCTCCGAAAGTCGCTGAGCAGCAAGTAAGTGATAATCCTGAAGTTTCATTTGCGGCAAAGGGCGGAATAAGGTAATATTTCATTTTCAAGGAGTTATTATGGATACGCTTACAGCACTTTCACCGCTTGATGGACGGTACGCATCAAAATTAACGGAGCTCGCGCCGATCTTCTCGGAGTTCGGTCTGATTCAACGGCGTGTAGCTGTTGAGATCGCTTGGCTAGAGGCTCTTTGTGATGCAAAAGATATTCCTGAAGCTAAGGACTTAACTGTTGACGAGCGAAGCGCTTTACGCGCCATTGTTGCCGATTTCTCAGTTGATGATGCACGTCGTGTAAAAACCATTGAGTCCACCACGAACCATGACGTAAAGGCAGTTGAATATTTCATCAAGGAGAGGCTGGCGGGTACACCTCTTGAAAGCCGGAGTGAGTTTGTTCACTTTGCCTGTACTTCTGAAGACATCAACAATATGGCGCATGCCCTGATGTTACGTGACGGACTTGCTGTCTTGCGCGTGGCCCAGAAAAAGTTGACGGATACGTTGTCTGTCTTTGCTGTTGAAACACGTGATGCCTCCATGCTCGCACGTACACATGGCCAGCCAGCATCTCCTACAACACTTGGAAAAGAGCTCGCTGTATTCGTTCATCGTTTGAATCGGCAAGCAACGCAACTTGATGCCATTGTGATGCCTGCAAAGATGAATGGTGCGGTTGGCTGTTATAATGCGCATCTTTCTGCCTATCCGAATGTGGACTGGGAAGCGTTTTCAAAGCAGGTCATTGAAGGACACTTCGGCCTTAAACAGAATGTATTGACCACTCAAATTGAAGCGCACGATGGCATCGCGGAGTTGTTTGATGCGCTCGTACGCTGGAATACCATTCTCATCGACCTTGATCGTGATATCTGGTCCTACATTTCTTTAGGTTATATCGGACAGAAAACCGTCAAGGGTGAAGTCGGTTCTTCAACCATGCCGCATAAGGTTAACCCGATTGATTTCGAAAACAGTGAAGGCAATCTGGGGTTAGCCAATGCAGTGCTCGAACACATGGCACGCAAACTGCCGATCTCCCGTCTGCAGCGTGACCTCACGGATTCAACCGTGCTACGCAACATGGGTGTGGGCTTCGGTTATTCATTAGCGGCCTATCAAGCCACCCTTAAAGGGCTTGGCAAGATCAAGCTTAACGCTATACGGTTAGAGGAGGATTTGAAAGACGCTTGGGAAGTATTAGCTGAACCCGTACAGACCGTGATGCGCAAACTGAGCAAGCCCAACCCGTACGAACAACTCAAAGAGTTGACACGTGGCAAAAAGATCACTGCCGAGTCAATGCGGCAATTCATCGAAAGCCTTGACATTCCAACCGACGACAAAGCACGTTTACTGGAAATGACCCCGGCAAGTTATAGCGGAATGGCGAGTAAGCTTGTAAGCCATATACAGTAAATGATTTTTTTATATAGGAAATACACATGACAAAATACACCATACGTTCAGCTAATTTAAAAGATGCTGAACAAATCTTTGAGTTGATCCGTCAGCATCAGGAAGATTTGATTACTCGTCCGATGGGGGATATTATTCAGAACATTGACCGCTTTTTTGTGGCGGATGTCGGGGGAAAAGTTGCCGCGTGCGCCGCATTCCAAATTCTTCCTGAGATAGGTGTGCCAGAACGCGCTTCTGTTGAAATTCAATCGGTGGCAGTCCACGTCGACTATCGGCGCAACCACATCGGTTCCCAGATCGTGAAACACATTTTAGAACGTGTACGTATCTTTGACCCTGCGCAGGCAATCGTGCTGACCTTTGCCCCAGATTTTTTTGGAGCACTTGGTTTTAAGCGCATCGAAAAAACACAAGTCATGCATAAGCTCTATATGGGCTGCATCAACTGTACCAAGCATGCAAATCCCTTTACCTGCCCAGAAATCGCGATGGCGCTAGATTTGCGTGGATAAGTATGCTTCAGATCCATAAACGGCTTCTGTTTTGGTATGATTCGCGTACACGTGAAATGCCCTGGCGTGATCATCCTGATCCTTATGCTGTATGGGTCAGTGAAATTATGCTGCAGCAGACGCAAGTCGAAACGGTGAAAGGGTATTTCATCCGGTTCATGAAAGCGTTCCCAACGGTTCGCACATTGGCGGAAGCGCCTCAGCAAGCGGTCTTAAAAGCATGGGAGGGGCTGGGCTATTACACACGCGCTCGCAATCTGCAAAAAGCGGCTCAGTGTCTGATGGGGCAGGGAGGCATTCTCCCTTCTTCATCGGTGGGATGGGCTACATTGCCGGGAATAGGACCATACACCGCTGCTGCGATTTCCAGTATCAGTTTTGGCGAATATGTTCCTGTGGTGGATGGAAATGTGGCGCGCGTATTTTCACGTTTCCTTGAATGGCGCGATGACTTCCAGAAAATGCCGGCTCGCGAAAAGTTGGCAAGCTGGCTACAGCCTTTTATTGAAAAGTCCAAACGACCTGGTGATTTTAACCAAGCCATGATGGATTTAGGTGCTACTGTCTGTACCCCTCGTAATCCGAAATGCGAAATATGTCCGCTGCAAAAAAATTGTGTTGCGTATGCAAAAAAAATACAAGACGAACTCCCCGTTAAACCTCCAAAAAAGAGTTTACTTGTACGCCAAGCTGTTGCTGTTGACATCCGAGATAAAGCAGGTCGTGTCCTTTTTGCTCAACGCGTCAACGAGAAACTACTGGGCGGCTTGTGGGAGCTTCCCTCACTCGGGTTCAGTGATCCTCAGAACGTTGAGGAGTCGGTACACAAGCTCCTTGTTAATATCGGTTTTCCTAAAGCCACACCTGTTTATGTTGGGGATGTTGAGCACACTTTTTCCCACTTTAAATCAATCACCAAACTCTATCGTCTTAATAAACGTACAGCGCCACTGAAGATATCTGAAGACTTCCCGCTCTGTTACGCAAATCCTTCTGAATTGCCTTTGACAACGGTCACGCGGCGCGCCTTAGATTTGTAGTGCGTCAATCTGTCCACCCTGAAATGACAGCTTTACACAGTCCATCACTTGGACGTAGGAGGCAAGAAGTGAGTTCTTGGGCGTATAGGCGTCCTCGCCTGTACACTAGGGTCAAGGGGTGTGGTGCTGGCGGCTTTTCGCGCCGCCAGCGAACAGGCGAGACGCCTATTCGCCCAGCAAGGCTCCTCCCATCATTCCAACATTCCATGGGATCCATTCCCAGCCTTGCTTATGGCACAAAATTTGCTATTATTCATGAGTCATTTGATTTAACGATAAAAGAAGGATGCTTATGGACTTACAAAAGACAACCAATCAGATTGCCGCGCAGGCTGAAACGCTCATGAAGATTCGTCAGGAGGTGAACAAGGTCATTGTCGGACAGGAAAAGTTGATTGACCGGTTGATCATCGCACTTATTACTGGCGGGCATATTTTGTTGGAAGGTGTTCCTGGGTTGGCGAAGACCACGGCGGTTCGTACTTTGTCTGATGCGCTTGGGTTACTTTTTCACCGTATTTCGTTTACGCCTGACTTGTTGCCGGCGGATGTTGTCGGCACGATGATTTATAACCCCAAAGAGGGAACATTCTATCCTAAAAAAGGACCTGTCTTTACCAATCTACTTTTGGCTGACGAAATTAATCGGGCTCCCGCCAAGGTGCAATCCGCCTTGCTAGAAGCCATGCAGGAACATCAGGTGACAATTGGCGATACAACCTATAAACTTCCTGAACCCTTCTTGGTGATGGCGACGCAGAATCCGATTGAACAGGAGGGTACCTATCCATTGCCCGAAGCTCAGGTCGATCGTTTCATGTTGAAGTGTGTGATTACTCATCCTTCTCGTGACGATGAAAGGCGCATCATGAATCGCTTCACACAAAAGCAGACGATGACGGTGAATGCCGTCATTACGTTGGAAGAAGTGATGAGTCTTCGTGAAACCCTTGAGCAGGTCTATTGCGACGAAAAGGTGGGGGACTACATTCTGGATATCGTGTTTGCCACACGTGATCCGAAAGCGTATAAATTAGATTCGCTTGTTGGACAGCTTCAGATGGGGGCTTCACCGCGTGCGACACTCTGCTTGAATCTCGCTGCCCGCGCCAATGCGATGCTTCATGGCCGTGCCTATGCGACACCTCAGGATGTGAAAGAGATCGCTTATGACGTATTGCGTCACCGCATTATGCTCACTTACGAAGCCGAGGCAGAAGAATTGACACCCGATGCAGTCATCACCACAATCCTCAACACCATACCCGTTCCGTAAAGGAAGTAGGAGGGAGGAAGTAGGAAGGAGGAGTTGAATGCAAGAATCAGTGAATCAAAAGAAAAGCTATGCTTTTGCATTACGTACTATCAAATTGTTTCAATGGCTCACGGAGAACAAAAAGGAACTTGTGTTGTCGAAACAACTCTTGCGTTGCGGTACGTCTATAGGAGCAAATGTCGAAGAAGCAGCAGGTTCTTATTCAGAGAAAGAGTTTGCGTCTAAAATGCAAATTGCTTTTAAAGAAGCACTTGAAACCCGCTATTGGCTTCGATTGCTACATGATGCCAGTATAATTGATGACCGTGGGTTTAATTCGCTTGTTGAAGATTGTGAAGAGTTGATCCGCTTGCTTTCAGCCACAACGAAGACGCTCCGTGAAAAACTTAATGACGTTTCAGTTCGCGAGGAATTTGTAATGTATTCAACTCCTCCTTCCTCCCTCCTATCTCCTACCTATTAATTATGATTAATACTGCAGAGTTAATGAAGCAGGTGGGAAAAATCAAAATTCTCACCTCGCACTTGATTGATGACCAGCTCACCGGCGACTATCATTCGATGTTTAAGGGGCAGGGGGTCGAATTCGATGAAGTGCGCCCTTATGTTGCTGGCGATGACATTCGTTCTATTGATTGGAATGTAACGGCGCGAACAGGATCGCCACATGTGAAGCGTTTTTCAGAAGAACGTGAATTGACCGTTATCTTCCTTGTTGACGTATCAGGATCACAGGTCTTTGGATCTGGAACGCGTTCCAAGTCTGAGCTTGCCGCTGAAATTACTTGCTTACTGGCACTGACCGCGATTCGGAACCAAGATAAAATCGGGCTCATCCTTTTTAGCGACCGCATTTTAAAATCCATTCCGCCGCGTAAAGGACGTACCTCTGTCATGCGCTTGGTGCGGGAAGTATTGGCCGCAGATGAAACACGAGAAGGCACAGATATCACGGTTGCGCTGCGGTTTTTAAACAATGTTCAAAAGCGTAAAGCGGTTGTATTTCTCGTCTCCGACTTCCAAGATTCCGGCTATGAAAAAGAATTACGCGTTACGGCGCGACGCCATGATGTGATTGCTTGCTCGGTGTCAGATCCGTGTGAATTTGAACTCCCAAATGTTGGACTTGTTGAGATGCAAGACCCGGAATCTGGGGAGTTGCTGCTGGTGGATACTGGCTCTGCGGTTGTTCGGAAGGCCTTTGCTGAACGTGCCTCACAAGACAACGGACAGCTTATGAAATTCTTTAAACGAAATGGTATTGACTCTATTTCACTTTCAACGGCTCGTCCCTATATTGACGACGTGCGTGCCCTGTTTAGAAGGAGGGCAAAGAAATGAAGTGTCTATTTCGTAAGGATAGTCGTAAGCCTGGGCGTATAGGCGTCCTCGCCTGTACTGCGACGTGTGATGTCTATGGCTGGCGGCCCGGTAGCCGCCTGAGAACAGGCGGGGACGCCTATTCGCCCAGCAAGGCTTCCAACCCCCAGTATTCCACTATTCCCATATTCCACCATTCCATTGAAGTTATAGGTAAGTCTATCCTGTTCGCTATCACGTTGTTCATGGTCGCTCCTATCAGCGCCTCGACATACGAGCTTTCACGTGGTGATGTTAAAATCACGCTTGAATCAACACCGGACAAGGTTGTGCCGTCGGCTGATCTGATGCTGACCGTGACGATTGATTCTCCCACCTATTTGAAGGTCGTGTTGCCGGATCTTCGTACCCGTTTTTCAGGATTCAGCCTTGCGGATGACTTTGCTTCAGATCCTGTCGAGGCTGGGGGGCGGAAGCGCCAGACTTATCGCTGGCGCCTTGTCCCCGAACCCGCAGCGCCGAAGTATCGTCTAGCTCCCTTCGCCGTAGAAACACTGGATCAGCGTGTCTCGCCACCCCGCAGTCAGACATTTGCAACAAAGCCTGTTTTGTTTTCTGACGAAGGTCCGCGCCCCTCCGTAACCGGCGATCCGGAAGTGACGCTGAAGCCGGATTGGATACCACCAACCGCTAAAACAGTAACGCTCTGGATTCTCTTTGTCATCCTCGGGCTCCTAGCCTTTGCTGCGCTTGTGTATGGACTGATGCAGATTTCGCGTCGTGTAAAAGAATACAAAATGTCCCCGATTGAACGCGCAATGGCGGAACTTCACCGACTGTTGAACAGAAATTTGCCAGGAAAGGGATTGTATAAAGATTTTTATATTGAGTTAACCATGGTTGTCCGTCGATACATCGAGCGTACACATGGTATTCATGCGCCAGAACAGACGACACAAGAATTTCTGATTGCTGCCGCAAAGCATCCTCTTTTTAAACGCGAAGTTCTTGTTCAATTGCGCACATTCCTAGAATCAGCGGACTTGGTGAAATTCGCAGGTCAGGAAGCAACGCTGGCTATGGCAGATGACGCGACACAAAAAGCGAAACGTTATATTGAGGATGATTCGCATCATGCGGATACCCCGTCCAGTTCTAAAATACCCCATGTTAATGGTTAGTCATTATGTTTAATGTTGCAACACCTCTTGCTTTTTTATTGTTGATACCATGGGCGATTGCCGCATGGCGCCTCTATCGTACAGGCAAGAAAGCTGGAGTCTTATTTGCTCCGGCGGCGCGATTGCCTGTTAACACGGCGGGATGGCGTGTCCTGGTGGCAAGGGTGTTGCCGGCGATTTTTCTGCTTGCCGCCTTGTTGCTTATCTTTGCAGTAGCGCGTCCCCGCACAACTTTAGCACGCGAACATCGGTCTGTACATGCCATCGCCATTGAAATGATTGTTGACGTTTCGGGGTCGATGGAAGGTCTTGATCTTTCACCAAACATGGATAAAACGCGTCTGGATGTCGTCAAGGAGATGTTCACGACGTTTATCAATAAACGACCAGACGATCTCATCGGACTTGTAACCTTTGGCGGTTACGCATCAACGCGTTCGCCCTTAACTGCCGATCATCGTGCGCTGGGACACGTTTTAGCGGGCGTTGAAATTCCGAAAGGCCGACTTGATTCACAAGGCCGTCCTGTTGACCAAGAAGAATCGATGACCGCCTTAGGTGATGGCCTTTCAACGGGACTCGCGCGATTGCAAGACGCTGAACCTAAGACGCGTATTGCTATTCTTCTCTCTGACGGTGAATCCAATACAGGTATTATTCAGCCGGATCAAGCCGCCGAGGCGGCCGCTAAATTAGGTGTCCGAGTCTATACCATTGGAGTTGGGACACAGAACGGTAAAACGCCTTTCCGTGCACGTGATATGTTTGGTCGTCAGGGTATTGGTTACATGAATGTGACCTTCAATGAACCTCAATTGAAATCGATTGCTGAAAAATCAAATGGACGATATTTTAATGTACGTGACGATGATGGCTTGAAGCGCGCACTTGAAGAGATTGGCAAACTTGAAACGACTAAGATCGACCGCCAAGTCTATGAGCGTTATAATGAACACTTTGTTGACTTTCTGCTGGCCGGCGCATTATTGATTGCACTTGCTTTAACGTTGAACATGGCTTTGACAAGACGACTCATCTAACGATTATACTTATGAGCTTTGCTTATCCCTATCTATTATTACTCATCTCTCTGATTCCGATTATCGGAATTATGTGGGTTTGGCTATTTAGGCGTTCGCGTGCAAACATGTCACGCCTGATAGCGCCTGCACTCCAAGGAAAATTAATGCCGGTTCATATCCAGGGACTTTTTTATGTGCAATTTGCGCTCGTTATCTTTGGCTTGACGGCGCTTATTTTTGCAGCAGCGCGCCCGCAATGGGGGCGTAAGGATGAAAAGGTGTTTACGCGCGGACGTAATCTGGTGATCGCTTTGGATGTCTCGCGTTCGATGTTGGCTCAAGATGTACATCCTAATCGCCTCGGTCGAGCCAAGGCTGATATCATGGATCTTATCGGTGAATTAAAGGGGGATCGGGCTGCTTTACTTGCTTTCCGAAACAAAGGTTCACTTCTTTGTCCTCTCACGACGGATTATTCCTTTTTGCGCCAGGCATTAGATGGAACAGAACCTGAATCTGCGCCACGCGGCGAGACCGATCTTGGAGATGCCATTCGTAAATCCTTGGAAGCACTGGATCCAGCCCTTGATGAATACAATGCCATTCTGTTGATTTCTGATGGCGATGATCTGAAAGGTGATGCGCTAGAGGCTGCACGCGATGCGGCGACCCGCAACATCCCGATCTTCACGGTCGGTATTGGGGACACATCAGGCTCGACGATTCCGGACGAAACAAAAAAAGGCTCTGTTCAATTTAAAGGAACAACAGTCATGACAAAGCTGATGGATGGAACATTAGATGCCATTGCTAAAGCGTCAAAGGGCCGTTATATTCCTCTGGGTACGGCCGGAACAGCGCACACAACGCTGGGTTCTATTTATCGCAACCATCTCCGTCAAATTGCAGCAAAGGAACAACAGGAGATGATGCAGAATCGTTTGCAGGAGCGGTATCAATGGTTCTTGTTCCCGGCGTTGATCTCACTGTTGGTGGCGGCCTGGTTGAGTCGTGGACGATTGAGTGGCAGTGTTCGCAGGAACACTCCGCTGACCGTTTCCTTGATCCTCCTGCTCGCGACCAGTGGCGCGTATGCACAGTCAACGAATCAGGTCGATCAAGTTGCACAGACTCCATCCACAAATGCGCCACCTCCGATTATTGTTGCACCGGGGCGTGAAGGCGCGCGCGTTGCACAAGCGTGGATGAAGCAGGGCAAATATCGAGAAGCTGCTGAAGGTTTTCTTTCTGCTGCACGTGGCGCGGACAAGGAAGAGGCCGACAGTTATCGCTTTAATGCCGCCTATTCCTACTATCAGGCAAAAAATGCCGATAAATGTCTAGAGACGTTACGTCCCTTAATGACCTCCAAGAAAAACGCTGTTCGTGCTGGTGAGTTGCTCGGCAAACTTCAAATGGAACAAGCGAAGGTCAAAGGTGCTGAAGACCCTGCCGCGAAGTTTGAGTCACTCAAAGATGCGGCCACGGGGTTTCAACAGGCCTTGCGAGAAAACGCTAAGGATGAACGGTGTTGTCGAAATTATACCCGAGCTGTATGGCCTTTGCCAGAAGCCCGCGAGGGTGCGCATATTTCGAAGGTATTAAAAGAACACGAGAAGACAGCCCCCGATCAATTGCTCGGTACACTCCTAAAGGAACAACGTGCCTTGATTGAGGAAACGTACAGTATTTTCACGAATGATGCGCCAGAATTGATTCGTCTTGCAGAATCCTTAGCGACACGTCAGGATAAGCAAGCCGACCTTTGGATACCCTTGAAGCAACAGGTCATGAAGTCTGTCACCAATCAACAGCAGCAGGCTCAGGTTGTTCAGCAAGTCGAATTGACACGGGATATGATGAAAGGATCCGCAGAAGCGTTACGTGATCTGCTCCCAGAATCGGTGGGTGAAGTGGCGCAGTCCGAGCCCTCCATTTATAATTTCTGGAAAGCGGTTGCATCCCCTCCAAACTTAGTTGATGAAAACATTATCTGCCAAAGCAACGCTATTAAAAAGCTGGAAGCGCGTTACTTGATGGGACGTGAAACTCAACCAGAAGCCTTGCAATTGACAAAGCTCTTCTCGCAACGTTTCCCCGAATGGGCCAAGCAATATGAAGAACAGGCGAAGTCCAATACCAATATGCCCCCCTTCAAAGTTGAGGATCAGGCAAAAATCAAGGAACTTGCGATACATACTGAAAAATTGCAGGCGGAAATCTTGGACACGAAAACCGCAGAAATTGACCGGCCGGGACTAAAGCAACAAGCGTTGAAAAATTTACTCGAAATCCGTGAGCTTCTGCCCAAAAATCCAAACGGTTCTCAAGGGCAGCAACAACAGCAGCAGCAACAACAGCAAGAACAAAAAAAGCAGGATCAACAACAACCCCAAGACGAACAAAAGCAAGAGCAGAAACAAGAGCAACAGGAGCAGAAGAAGGAAGAGGCCCCCAAGGATGTTCAAGAGTTGTTACGTCGTGCGCTTGAGCGAGAAAAAGAACGCGAAAACGAGAAGAAGGAAAGAATGAACCGCCTTCCTATGTCACCCTCAGAACGGGACTGGTAAGAGAAGGTCAAAAGTGAAAAGTGAAAAATTAAAAGTTCGATGCGTTGGGATCAGTTCCTGTTTTATGCGATTCCGTGTCAAAAACTTAAAGAATTGCCTTATTTCGCGAAGCGAATACGCTTGTTCCTTATTGCGTGATTGCCTTATTAGGGGCACTCCTATGCCACGTTTCAAAAAGGTAGGGCATGGGTCTCCGACCCTGCCGCGGCGCGTTCGGAGAACGTCGCCTTACCATTTATGTTCGTTTGTTTCAAAGCGTTCGTTGAAAAGACTCGCTTGCCTCGCTCTCATTTTTTGTTTTCCGTTTAACACCTTGTTCGCCGCTGAGATCACCCTCGATGTCGAAGTATCGCGTCAGAAGATCTTTTTAGGTGAGAGCTTCAATCTCAATATCAAGGTGGATGGTGCCGACCGCGGTGTGACGTCACCCGATCTATCGGCTTTTGCTAAGGTAGACGTACAACTGCTGGGGTCCCATAGCAATACCCGTTCGAGCATCTCCATCATCAACGGGCGCATGACGCGCGAGTCTTATGAAGGCAGAACATTTGCCTATCAGATCACACCGAAAGAAAAAGGACGATTTCATGCAGGCCCAATTCGTTTGACGATTGAAGGAAAGACCTATACTCATCCGGGCGTTTCCATTGACGTAGCAGGAGTTGAACAGCAAGCTTTTGTTATTGCCAAGGTTAGCGCATCTTCAACGTCCATTCTTGTCGAAGAACCGTTTACAGTGACGCTTTCGATTGCCGTTGCCGATTTACCTGAACCTTATGCAGCGAGTAATGAACCCATTTTTCCAAATGCCCCACCTCATATCAGTGTTGATTTTCTTGAAATTAATCGTCAACAGGAATTAGGTCTTAAAGGACCGGACTTGAATCAGCTATTGAATGGAGTTATTGATCAGACCGGACAGCAACCGAGCTTTTCTCTCAATAATTATCAGAGCCAAGACATGATGAACATCGGTTCATTGTTTGATGGCGATCCCTTTAAGCCGCGCCCCATTCGGTTCCGATTTCCTGTGAAACGAAAAATTATTCAGGGTAAGTCGTATCGCGAGTATACACTTGCGCTAACGTATACACCCACAAAAGAAGGCGATTTCACATTTGGCCCGCTCACCTTCAAAGGAAATATTATTTCGGGAGTTAACGAGGCCAGACAGGCTATTTCTCAGGATGTTTATACGATTGGCCCTGCGGTGACCATACGCGTAACGCCCCCACCCGATGACGGACGTCCTGACTGTTTTATTGGTGCTGTAGGACGCAAGGTTGAGACTCTAGCCGCCTTGGATGCCACAACGTGCAAAGTAGGGGATCCACTGACCTTAACCCTCGAAGTGACGGGCAGTGTCAGTATCTCCAATATGCGTACACCTCTCCTGGGATTGCAACCAGAATTAACAAAAGATTTTAGAGTGTATGATGACAATGTAAAATCAGAAACGCTTCCCAACGGGAAACGCTTTACCTATCGTGTCCGTCCGTTGCGAGAAGGTACGCTTGAGTTCCCTTCCATTAAGATCGGATACTATAACTCCGAACACCATGCGTATGAAATTTTACGAACACAGCCCATCCCCATACAGGCCAAAGCCACCACGCAGATTGCAACTGCGACGAAACTGGGATCCGAGCAAGCGGTTTCTGCGAAAGAAGATGATGACGTATTGCCCTGCGGTATTACGGTTGTTCCTCTTGCCCCACAGAATGACTTCTTGCTACCACCTCTGAAAACGATGCTCATTCTTTTAGTATCGGGTCCTTTTGTTTTTATGCTGGTTTCATTAGCCACTCCGTTTGTAAGCATGATACGAAGATTACGTGAGTTCAATCGCACATCAGGAGCATTGCGTCGTGCGCGTGCGGCTTGCCGCAAGGCTAAAGATCCTGCGACGCTCGCACGTATTGCACGTCATTATATAGCAGAGCGGTTTGGACTGGCTTCGGGCATAGCCATGACACCTGACGATGTATCAGCTATGCTTTTGAAAAGTGGAATGAATGAAGAAGTCGCGGAGGAAGTTCGTAAACGTCTTGGTCAACTTGACGAATCCATGTATCGTCCGGATGCACACGTTTCCCTTGTTGAGACGGCGAAAGCGTTAGCTGAGACACTCACAAAAATTGATGTGGAGGTGAAAAAATGAGTTTAAGAAAAACCATCTCCCTTTTATTTTTTGCGACAGCAAGTTGTTGTACATCTACCCTTCGCGCAGAGTACTCGACGCGTCAATTTTTGTGGGAACAAGCCAATACCCAAGCGGCTTCAGCAGCTAAGCCAGAGGATTATACGAAAGCGGCAACCACCTATAATCGGTTGCTGGCTGAGGGTGTGATCACGGCCCCCTTGTTGCTGAATCTCGGCAGCGTGCAAGTCTTGTCTGGCGACACGACAAAGGCCGTCGCTGCTTTTTCACGCGCTGAGCGCTATGTAGGGACAACACCGGAAATTCGCCAAGGACTTTTAGCTGCCTTTTCAAAGCAGACGGGGCAACAGCAAAAAGAATTACCATGGATAAGGTCAGCGCTCTTCTGGCATTTTTCTCTTCCCTGTCAGACGCGTACCCAGATTGCACTTGTGGGCTGGCTTTTCTTTTGGGGAGGACTCTTGGTCCGACGTATGATGAAGCATCGCAAAATACACGCGCTTGAAAGTTTGGCTGAAACAGGAATTTTTGTTGGTGGCGTGACGACCTTGATCTTTGCCGCCTCTGTCATCTCAACTGTACTGCAGGAGATGTTATGACAAAAACATTAACATGGATCCTCTTCGGTGCGCTGTTATTCTCGATCCCGCACGGTGTGGAAGCTGCACAAATCAGAACGGCACGTTTTCTGACCAAGCCAGAACATATTTTTGTCAACCAGTCGTTTGAACTGTTCGTCGAGATCGAACTGACCGTCGGATGTGAAGTTCAGAACTTGCAGTTTACCGACTTTACAATGAATGCTGGACTTTTCACCTTGGGTAGTTTCGAAGCACTGCCCAAACTGCAACGTGCGGTCGATGGCGGAAAGATAACGGTTGACGTCTTACGTTTCAAAACCATTGGACAAGCGACTGGCGTGGGTGAACATCCTGTGCGCACGCGTGTACAATGTCAGCTTGTTGAACGAACAGGAGGCGGGTTCTTTTCCTCATTTGTCTCTCGCTCAGTGCAATGTAATGTCGAGCCCTTTACCTTTAGGATTCAAGCCTTGCCCGAAGTTGGCAAACCAGCCAATTTCAGTGGTGCTGTTGGAATGTTTACTGTGAGGGGGAGACTCTCTTCCTCAACAGCACAACCTGGTGATATTCTAACACTGACAACCACTGTTGAAGGTGAAGGGGATCTGCGCCCCGCAACCCTGCCTGTACCGAGTAGAATAGATGGATTTAAAATTTATCCTTTGAAAGAAATAACACGCGAAATGTCGATTCTTCGAGCAGAGCAAATCGTTATTCCTCAATCTACGAATGCAACTGAAATAGGAGCCATCTCATTCTCGTACTTTAATCCGGAGACACGTACCTTCGAGGTTTCTAAAGCCGGTCCCTTTAAAATACGCTTTACCGATAAGCCTGCGAAGTCACTGGAAACCGCTGTTCGCGTAATTGATACAGCCACCCCTTCTCGTTCTGAGGTTGCAATGGGGCAGGGGGTTACACTCGAGCAAGTCAATAAAGGACTCCATGACTATCTTCATCTTGTTATTCCCGCTCTTGCTCTTTTGATTGCATGTTTTATTTTCTTCCAATGTTATGGAGCACATACGCGCCTGGGCGTTTTTCTCGCCATTCTCTTAGTCGGTGCAGGGATTGTTATTGGCTATTATGCGCGCCAAACAACAGCGCAGCGCATGCTTGAATTGAATACGCGCACAACTGTCATGTTCGCACCCTCGCTTCACGCGAAGACACTTTTTGTGCTCCAACCGGGCACGAAGGTATTGCCGCTTGAGACCGCCGGCAGTTGGAAGCGTATCGATGTGAATGGCCATCGGGGCTGGATTGAATTTGCTCCTCTTAACATAAAGTAGTCCAATGCTTACATCGTCCTTTAATTATAATCTGCCTAAAGAATTGATTGCTCAAGAGCCTCCTCCGATGCGAGGCATGTCGCGTATGATGGTGATTCATCGCGGAAGTGGGTGTATTGAACATCGCATGGTACGTGATTTACCGGAGTATTTAAATGCAACCGATCTGCTTGTGCTGAACGATACAAAAGTGTTTCCCGCACGCCTGCAAGGCGTCTGGGCGGATACCGGTGGTGCCGTTGAATTGCTTTTGACAGATCCGTTACCTTTACCACTGATGTCTTATCCCGAACAGTTGAATCCGGAAACAACCTGTTGGTCGTGTATCAGCGGATCAGGTCGTGGGGTGCGGGCAGGACTTGTCGCACGATTCGCAAACGGGGAGATAGAAGCTCATATTCTTGAACGCACAGGCGATGGCATCTGTACTGCTCTTTTTTATGTTCAACGTCCGCTGATGAAATTGCTGCACGACTTTGGCCACACACCGGTTCCACCCTATATTTGCCGAAAGGGAGATCGTGAACACGAGCGGCTTGATCGTGAACGTTACCAGACGATTTATGCTCGTGAAACAGGGGCTGTCGCTGCGCCAACCGCTGGACTTCACTTTACGGATGTTCTTTTTGCCGAGCTTGATGCAAAAGGTGTTTCCCGTGCCACGGTGACATTGCATGTGGGCCCTGGTACTTTTAAACCTGTTAAATGTGAGACAGTTGAAGCACACAAGATGGATCCAGAGCGTTTTTCCGTGTCGCAAGCCACGGCGGATGCGATTGATGCCTGTAAGAGCAAGGGCGGACGTGTTGTGGCCGTGGGTAGTACAACAGTCCGGACGCTTGAAACGGTTGCAACCGCTCATAACGGAAAGGTTGTGTCGTGGACTGGTGCAAGTTCGATTTTTATCTATCCCCCTTATGACTTCAAAGTTATTGATGTGATGCTTACTAATTTTCATCTCCCTCAATCAACACTCATCATGATGGTCAGTGCACTCGCTGGACGAGACTTGATTTTTAAAGCTTACCAGGAAGCGGTTGAACACAAATACCGCTTCTTTAGTTATGGCGATTGCATGCTAATCCTTTAGAAAGAGAATCAGTAGCGTCCCATTTGACGCAGGTTTTTAGGCTGTAGACTGTTAGACTGTTAGGAAATTCCTGAATTTCAGTTTTGCCCGTATTGAGTCAGTGTTGGAATTTAAGTTTAGTTTTCTTAGCGTTTCACCTAATAGCCTACAGCCTAAACTGCTACAGCCTTGCCATCTCTATGGGATGGCAATGAAAGAGAATAATGATTTACCATGGCCCACACATCTATGCAAAGAACGTGATTTTTGCGAACACACTCTTTTCGCGTATGCGCGGGTTGCTTGGGCGTCAATCATTAGGGCCTGATACCGCCATGGTGATCGACCCTTGCTCCTCCATTCACACCCTTGGCATGCGGTTCGCGATTGATGTCCTTTTTCTCGACTCAAAAAACAAAATTACAGCGATTAAAAAAAATGTTAAGCCCGGACGCTTCTGGGTCTCCGGCGGTTGGCACGTCCGTCGCGTCATCGAATCCGAAGCTGGCTGTTTAGATCTTTCGCGCTTGCGCATTGGTGACACGATCGAGCTGAATTAGAAAAACAGAACAACAGAGATGAACAGCTTTATGGATAAAGATGGACACCACGCAGCAGTCCAACGTGCGTTGGAGTTAGGACGCAGCACAAACCCTGCTGTCTTGGCAGAGCTATGCCCATTGCTCAAGATGCCGTCCTCGGAGGTCCGCCGACTGTCTGCGTCTGCCATTGGAAAACTCTCTGGCTTCGGGGCAGATGCTGAGATGGCCGTGACCGCTCTTGCGCCCCTTGCGCTGCACGATGCCCATCCGCAAGTTCAGCAATATGCGTTGAAAGCTTTAAAAGCCTATGGCGAGGCGGGTGCTCATCTGTTGCAGGATTTGCGTGATCTCGCCCAGCAACCGACCGTCAAGGATTATGTTCGACAGGCAGCGCATGCAGCTGCGGAGGCGATTCAAGCAGCCACGCAACAGAAAGAGACGGTAAAGGCGCATACCTGCCAAAAGTGCAAACATGCGGTAGCCTTTGACGAATACGAGCGCTCTCAACAGGCCTTCCAACGCACCTATTGTGACCACTGCTTTGATCAAGTCTACCTTGAACGCCGCAATTGGGAAACGCATGTCGAACTGCAAAAGACCATTCAAGCCGCAGACGGTACCCTTGTGCAATCCGACGGTGAAAGGCGAATCGCAGAATGGTTGACCGGGCAAAAGATTCTGTATCGCTACGATAATCGCTTTCGCATCATCAAGGGTTATGCCATTCGCCCTGATTTTTATCTTCCCGAATACGATCTTTATATTGAATACTGGGGCATGGATACGCTAGACTATCAAATCGGAATGCTTGAAAAGAAAAAACTCTACCAGCAGGCAGGCAAGAAGCTCCTTTCGTTTTATCGCAATGAAAAGCAACAATTGCCTGAATTACTCTGCGAAAGGCTCTCGCGCTATATGCGACTGCCTCACTCATGTTCGGCAACGCCGCATATTCCCACACAAGGCCTGGAGCGTCGGCAAGCGTAGCGCGTCAGCGACAGGCATCATAACGTACAGAAAGACAAAGGATTAAAATGATACGAAAACTCATGCTTAGCGTTTATTTACTGACCTGCACAGGTTTTGCAGCGGATATGCCCAACATCATCTTTATTCTAGCCGATGATATCGGGTATGGTGATTTCGGCTGTTATGGTGCAACAAAAGTCAAGACGCCTAATATTGACAAACTAGCACGTTCGGGGCTTCGCTTCACAGATGGACACTCGGCGGCGAATGTCTGCACACCTTCGCGCTATGCGTTCATGACCGGCCAATATGCGTTTCGGCAACCCAACACGGGCATTGCACGAGGCATTGAAGGACTGCTTATTCCTGAGGGGCACACCACG
>JBAXOG010000016.1:0-49470 GCA_037133395.1 bacterium
TTTCTTGGGTGCTTCTTTTCAGGAAGTTTTTTCGACAAACCGTGAAGAGCCAGAATAAGCGTTTACACCAGCCCAGAAAATGTGTCTTCATCTAGGAGACAACAGCGAATAGCGTAGAACAATTATCTAACACATTTCAAATAAAGATGTTACAACTCCTCCATCCTACCTCGGGTGTTGATTCAACAAAGTTGAATCGCACCCATAGTGATCTCGAAAAATGAAATAGAATTGCCGATAGCAACATGACCTGATATGATACTACCATGATTTTCGAATAGGACACTTCAACGGCCGTCAGCAACCAATTGAAGCACGGAGTTTCGTTTCAAGAGGCCGCGTCTGTGCTAAGTGATTTCCTTTCGGTCACGTATCATGACCCGGATCACTCTAACACGGAGCACAGGTTTATCACCGTGGGAACATCGCAGTCTGGGCGGTTGCTTATGGTCTCCCATACAGACCGCGGAGACAACATTCGGATCATCAGCGCAAGGAAAACGACACGTGCGGAAAGAAAACAATATGAAGAAGGTGAATAACAGAGAAATGGAAGAGGACATGCGGCCAGAGTACGACTTCTCCAAACTCAATGGAGGCGTGCGCGGCAAATACGCAAAACGCATACAGCAAGGGACAAACCTTGTCCTGCTCTCCCCGGATGTGGCTCGGTACTTTCCCGATGAACAATCGGTAAACACCGTCTTGAGGTCATTGGTCGGAATTGCCAAGATGGAGCTGAACCACAGCCACTAAGTCACACAAGCCAATACGGCGAACAATTCGGTGGAGGCGACGGAATACCGTTGCCTCACCGCTGATGTGTTAGACAATTGTTCTCCGCTATCCGCTGTTGTATTCTGAGACAAATTCTGCTACACTTTAAACATGCTCAACAAGAGTTTATTATGCCTACAATAAAACCCATTTCCGAACTTAGAAATTACAACACTGTATTACGCGAAGTCACAGCCGACACGCCCGTCTTTTTAACCAAAAACGGGCGTGGCCGTTTTGCCATCGTTGACATTCGTGCATACGAAAAATTACGCACCGAACTGGATCTCATGTCGGCCTTAGCCGAGGGCGAAGAGTCCGCCCGGAAATGCGGATGGGTATCCATGGACTTCGCGATGAAAAAACTCGGAGTGTAGGCATGCTCAAAATCCAGTTCACGCCGCAAGCGGTTGCCGATTTGGGTGAGATCAAGCGTTACGTTTCATGCGATCTGTTTAATCCTCAAGCCGCAACTGATCTCCTTGCCCTTATCTTCGAAAAGATTAGGCCACTGGCAACCCTGCCTCAGATGGGAGCAAGGTTGAGGACGGATATTCCAAGTCTCAAAATCTACCGTTTCATTCCATGTAAGAACTATCTCGTGTTTTACCGGACAGAAGAGAAGTTTGTTTCAATCATCCGTATTCTGTATGCGCGAAGAGACTATTTGGGATTACTTGAAGCAGATACGACATGTGATGCAAATGGCTAGCCATAGCACTCTGCCAACGTGACATCGTGGCAGGCACCTATACGCCTAGGTTGCCTAATGGCGGTTGCGCCTGTTGGGAAGGAGACCGATTTTCTCAACAGGGATCGGCTTGAAATTCGGATTGGTGGTGAAGACTTCGGAATTCTTCTTAAGCCGGAAATCCCCCTTGGCGAGATTGACAAAGCCTGGATCTGCAGCGGTCACGAAGTCGGTCTGGTTGGTCACCCAGCGGTTCTTTACCACTTCACCGCACGTGACAAAGACATTGTTCGACGAATAATTATAACGGATCTCATCTGGCCATGGATCCATAAAGGTTTTCAGCATCGGATAGGCAGTGGTATAGGGGGGCTGGGTAACATCAACTTCTTGCTTCAGCCGGGTTTGCCAGAGCGGCGCGGCAATGTAATCCGTCCATCGCTTCTGGTTCCATGGACTTGACCCCAACGCCCGTGTGCATTCGATAAAGATGTTGTTGTCGGCCCGGTTCATGCATCCGCCGTGTGAAAAGATGGTGCCGAAATTTCCCTTTCCCTTGTCGCCTGCCCGATAGAAGATGTTGCCGTAGACCAGATCACCGCTGTCACCGTCATCAAAATAGATGGCTGCTGAACCGTGGCCCATGGGACGTCCGATATTACGCCAGATGTTGTAGCGGATGATATTGCCGGTACAAGAGGGGTTGCGGCCTTTGTAACAGGCTGCGGCATCGTCCGCATAGTTGCAGACGTTACTGATGATGTTGTATTCGATGGTGTGGTTATTGCCGCTGATGGCAATGGCCTGATGCGGCGCGTCGTGAATGAAATTGTGCGCTGCACGGTTGCCGACACCAATCAGATGCAATGCATTCGCATACGTCGGTTTGTACATGGAGAAATTCCAGATATGATTGTTCTCCGCAAGATGTCCAGCCGGCGTCAATGTTTTGCGGTCTCCGCCCTCCAAGCGTATGCCGCCGGAACCCATGTCATAAATATCGCACCCCGTCACCTGATTGCTGCGTCCCTCTGCGATGGCGAGCGCAATGCTGTTGCCATTGCGGAAGATGCAGTCCCGGATGATTACGCGTTCGCTCTTCTCGACGACAACCATGCCGGCTCGGCTCTCTTCAAAGGTGAATCCTTGAAACGTCAGGTTTGTCACGGAGCTGATCATCACAAGCGGGAGGGTGTGCTCGGCCAAGGAGATGTGCGCTTTTTCCAGCGTGCAGGGTGGATAAAAGTAGAGCAGGGAGGTCTTTGCATCAACTGCATATTCACCAGGCTCGTCAATCTCTTCGATCAGGTTCAGTGCACGCCAGCGGCGCGGAGAGGGATTGCCCTTTCGTACACCATACGTGTGGGCTGTCTTTAAAGTGATTTGTTTCTTCTCCGCGTCAATCGAAGCGACTTGGATCACTTCGTCCATCCAGTCGAAGCACCAGAATCCTTGAAGCCAGACGCCTTCCGTCGTATTCCATGATGCTGGACGATCTCCGCTGTACGTGAAGACCCCGCCCTCGTTCCCTTGCGCATTGGGCTTACTGGCATCTGCAGCAGAGCCTGATGACGGGACAGTTCCGCTACTGATGATCTTTTCAATCGTACTCCATCCCGCATTGGGCCATTGTGAAAGCGCCATCCGTTTGCCATTACAAAACAATTCGGGTTGGTTAAAGGGCATCCCAAAATGGGGACGAAGCAAGGCAGGCTTCTGGAAGCCGCTTTTTACGAGGTCAAGCACAACGATCTTGTTTTTGACTGTAGGATTCAGCCGGGCGATGTCATCTGCTTCGGTTGTGGAACGCCATGCGGAGAAGGGTACATCGCGTGAGCCCGTCAATATTACGCCAGGACCTCCAGAGTAGATCACGTGGGAGTCTTCTGGACCGAAGGCTACTGTATTTTTAACGCGGTATGTGCCAGAGGCGACAGACACCATGGTAGCACCGCCCGTTTTCAGTTTTCGCGCCTCCGCCCGTGCCCGTTCAAGCGTTGCAAAGGGTTTACCCACTGAGCCCGTATTTTCATCGCAGCCATTCGGAGAGACATAGACGCGCACAGGTCCAGATGTGCAAGCTGAAAACGACACACATAATAAAAGTACGGCAGGTAGCGAGACGATTTTAGAAAAACACATATTTCAGTTCCTTAAGACACTGTTCGTGAATTTTATGGGCTCTGAACAATTTCAATACGATAGCAAAATCCACGCGGGAGAGAAAGGGATATTGACTACGGCGGACGCATCGGGGCGCAGTTGCAAGTGGTTGACCTGTTGACTGGGGCTGATAGGATGGGCGTATAGGCGTCCACGCCTGTTCTCTGGCGGCAAGGAAAGCCGCCAGCCATTTAAAACACGCTTCGTTGTACAGGCGAACCTATACGCCCAGGATTTGTAATGAAACGCAGATGCGTTCCAGCACGATATTCATCCGAAAGAGGGGTTGCAGATCCTGTCTGCGGCGTGTACAATTCAGGCGATATGAAAATAGGTGCCTAAAAATGAAACTCGCCTTTACAGTAATCACAGTCCTCTTGTTCATACGGGTCCTTGCCGTCGAACGTGTGCTGGTCAATGCGGCTGAGGCATCTCAGCTCGGTCGTAACGTGGCTTCACGAGTTGAGTCGCAGGGGGCGACAACGAAACAGCCACTTGCGGTTCTCACGAATGTTGTGGCGGTACGTGCGCTGACTTCAAAAGAGGCGGCACAACATTGGTCGGTTCGTTTAAGAGGTGTCGTGTTGCTGAGGAACAGCGGCAACGAGATCACGATTTGCGACGACACGGGCGGCATCTATATGCAAAGCGAAAATGCTTTTAAGAAGCAGTATGAACGGGGCGACATTCTTGAGGTCGAGGGTGTTTCAGACCCGGGAAACTTTGCGCCCACGGTACGCCTGCACAAAATTACCAGAATCGGCCAGGGGAGCATTCCTGCTCCGCGACCGGCTGTTCTTGAAGAATTGCTGACTGGAGTTTTGGATGCACAGTGGGTTCAGATCTCGGGCGTGATCCGGCAGATTGAACCTGCGGGTTCTGAGACAAAAATGCGGAGCATGACTATTTTTACTGGGGGAGGTCGGATCACAGTTTTGGCGCCGATAAAGGTTGCTGATGCGTTGTCTATTGCCTCTGAGGTTCGGCTGGCGGGGGTCTGTTTCCACCAGTTTAACAAGGCTCGTCAGGTATTGAATCCAATTCTGGTTGTACCGGTGGGAGAAGCGGTTGTTCACATTCGGAGGGCACCGGCTAATCCGTATACACTGCCGGTCCGTTCGATACGCAGTCTCGAACAGTTTAAGCTGGAAGAGTCTCGCGGTTATGGGGTTCGGATACAGGGTGTGGTCACGCATGCTGACCCTGAAGATGGGGTCTGGATTCAAGATACAGAACGAGGTTTACACATTCGAGGGGTTCGTGCAGCCAAGCTTCAAGTGGGTGAAAAAGTGGACGTGTTTGGCTTTGTTTCGCGCGGGGGTTATTCGCCCACGCTGGAAGACGCCCTATTCCGTAAAACCGGAACCGCGCTTTTGCCGACCCCCGTCCGTTTGAGCGCACCTAAACAGATGCTCGAACATGACGCTGATCTTGTGGAGTTGAATACGGAAATCCTTGAGGTACAACCCCTGATGCGTGGGGTTCTGTTGACGCTGATGAATGGGAAGGAGCCGTTGACTGCCATGCTTCGCGTTGCTGGTAGTGATTCGGCTCTGCGGGAGTGGCGTCCGGGGTGCCTTGTGCGCGTGGCGGGCATTTGCCAGGTGGAGACACCGATGTTCAATCGGTCACCGGGCACTCAGGAGTCGGTATCGTTTCGGGTTCTTCTGCGCACCCCGGCGGATTTGCAGATATTAAAGTCGCCTTCGTGGTGGACACCGCAACATATCATCTGGGTGATGGGCATTGTGGCGGGAACGCTGGTGGTGTTGCTCTTCGGCGTGCTCTCGATGACGCGGCTACACCATCTCCAGCAGGCCCGGGCCCGCATGATGGCGGAAGCGGAATTTGCCGCCGTGTTCAATGAACGTAGCCGGATCGCGCGGGAGATTCACGATACGCTGGCGCAAGGGCTGACGGCTATTTCAGTGAATCTGGATCTGGCTTGGCGCCAGGTGCCAGAGGCGTGTGAGGGTAAGCAGCCGCTCGGTGAAGCGAGGTCTTTGACGCGAGCCAGTCTAGCCAACGTACGCAACACGATTTGGAATATGCGGTCACAAGTTTTGGAAACTGGCGATCTCGCGACCGCGCTGGGGGGCATTTTAAAAATTATGCCTGGGGGCGACCATATTAAGTCGGAATTACGCGTACTGGGTATTCCGAGGCGGTTCGCACCCGTCACGGAGAATAATATTTTGCGAATCGGTCAAGAGGCCATCACAAATGCGGCACGACATGCTGAGGCCAAAAACATTGAGGTGGTCTTGGCGTTCGAAGAGCGTGGGTTGCGGTTGAGCATTACAGACGATGGAAAGGGCTTCGATCCCGCTCACCCTCCGAAAAGTAAAGGGGGCTTCGGGTTAATTGGGATGCGTGAACGGGCTGTGCTCGTGCGCGGAAAATTGAATATCTTAAGCGAGGCAGGCAAAGGAACAATGATTACTTTGGAGGTGTTTGGATGAAGAACATAAAAGCAATAACAGTCATAAAGCTCATGGTGGTGGATGATCATCCTGCTTTTCGCAAGGGACTTGCCGCGCTGATTGAAAGCGAGCCGGACTTGAGTGTGGTCGCGGAAACAGGCGATGGTCTTGAGTCAGTGGGATTGTATCGACGGGTCCGCCCCGATGTTGTGCTCATGGATCTGCGTCTGCCTGGCTTCAGCGGCGTAGAAGCGATTCAGGCGATCCGCAAGGAGTTTCCTGACGCACGTGTGATCGTGGTCACCACGTACGATACCGACGAAGATGTGTATCGCGCTCTTCAGTCTGGGGCAAAGTCGTATCTGCTCAAAGATATGTTTCCGGAGCAAATCTTTGATGCGATCCGGGCGGTCTATGCTGGTAAGTCACAACTGCCGCCTCAGGTGGCGGATCGATTGGACGAGCGGCTAAAACGCAAGGATCTGACCCAGCGGGAGATGGATGTGCTGGAACTGTTGGTGCGTGGACTCAGCAACAAAGAGATCGCGGATAAGCTCTCACTATCGGAGGCCGCTGTTAAGTCCAGACTCAAAGGACTCTTTCATAAACTGCAGGTTGAGGATCGCGCTGGGGCTGTCATCAGTGCCTTACAGCATGGGATCGTGATACTGTAATAATTATATTTACATCGAAAAGAAGAAGGATGAGACAGTGAAAAAGTCGACAGACGTACGTTTCATAACGGGTATTGTGATTCTGGTTGCCGTGGTATACTGGCGGTCTTCGCTGGGCATTGCTGTTCGGTCTTCTCCGAAAAAGTCCGCAGACGTAACGTATGCATCAAGCATTCCGGTGACTTCGCAGATGATCGATGTGGGTGACGATCCGGAAACCTGGTATTCCGGTGCGCCTCGGTTTGACTGGGCCTTCTTTGGCGGGTTCATGCGGCCCATCGAGAAGTGGGAACCGGCGATGCCCGCGTATCGGCATGTGCTGGGGATCAATAATTGTTTTAACATGCTCGAGATAGGAAAATTTGACGATCCGCCAGTGTGGTATGTCAAGAACGTGCTGGAGGACAAGCCTGCGATTCCAACCCTCGTGTTTGTCGCAGTCGGCAAGATAAACTGCACTGCGGAAGACGGCGAAAAGGCCAGAGTGTGTGCCCTTGAGAAAGTCAAGGGGTTCATCAACCACTATCCAAACGCCATATTCGGTGGCGGCCAGGTCGCAGAGGTGGACATGATTTTCAACTGGCAGTTCAACCAATACTATGCCCGACTCCCTGTGGGCGTGGGCGGGGCCGTATTTCCCGCCGCCTATTTCGACTATCTCGAGTCTAACCTGAAGCGCAGCCCCGTCCCTTACCTGTCGCAACAGCACAATGGCCCCTGGGGCACACATTATGTGGCCCGAGAGCGGGTGATGAGCCTGGGCAGCTCGCAAATGAGCTTCTCAGACATCATTCCCTCGATCACCACGCTCCGTTCTGCTGCGCGGGAATATCCTTTCCCTTATGGAGTTCAGTTCTCCGGCCAGATAAACGTGGCCGTTTCGAATGAGACCGCAGTGATAGCGAGCGGGGCCGAGCCGGTCTATGAGCTTGCGGCCGGTTGGAAAAAGAGTAACTACGAAAAGAGCTATGCCCTTTGTCGGCAGGTGCTTTATCTCTCCTGGTTAAACGGCGCGCGGTTCTTTTTGTTTGAATCGCCAAATTTAATATTAGGAAAAACGGGCAAGGGAGATTGGATAACAGGAAAGAATAAACTGTTCCCTTCGCCATTGGGCACGTTCACGGCGCGGGCAGCCAAGCTGATTGAGGACTTCGGGCCAGTCGGCCCGGTTCAGACCCCCATTGCGCTCATCAGCGAGTTCTCCAACACGTGGCGTCCGCCGATCATCGATTACGGCAAACGCATCGCTTTCACCATCCTTGGAAATAGCCCTTACGCCCCCGGCGATTACCAGATGCACGGGATTAGAGACCTGTTCTATCCCCACTATGTGCAAACGGAGAGGATCTATGCGGACACCATGGGAGAGGACTACGCAATCAGCGCCACCCCTTACGGCGAATGCGTGGACTATCTCTTGAGCGACGTACGTCAGGAAGCGCTTTCGCGTTATGGGCTCATCATCTGGACCGGGGTGCCGCCCATGGCGCCTTCGATGATGAGGGATAAGCTCCTGCGGCATATCACGGAGAACAGAGGCCGGGTCGTACTCTTCGGGGCAACGGCGCGTAGCATGTTTCCCGAATGGTTTTTAAATGGCAAGGCGGAGAAAATCGACTCCGGTGCTCAGGTGGTGTATGGCGATCAGACCTGCACCGAAACAGCCGCTTTCACGCTGGAGAAACTGAGGGATCGAGCAGATGTGAAAATCCCCTCCCTGAACGTGCTCGCCACGGTCAACGGCAAACCGCTCATCGTCGAATGCCTGGGCGGACTGGTTCTGGCACTCAGTGACTACGGTATCAACAGCACACCGGCCTTCGACCCGTCCGCAGCCAAGTGGTATCCAGGCAAGCTAGTCACCGAAATTCCGCACACGTTGCTCAACCATGCGCGCCTGTTGCTGGATGGCGAGGCCCGCAGCCAGACCTTGTTCACTGTCGGCAACGAGGACCTCCACTATGTGGTAACGCGGCCCAGGGACAATGAGTATGTCCTGGGAATTTTCAATGACAGCCTCAAGAGCGCGCCGTTCAAGATCACATCAAATATCGGCACAATTAAGTCGCTGGCCGAAGTCAATCTCAACGACAACCTGGCCGAACTTAAATCCGTGCTGGGCGGGGTCGCTTACGCGCCGCCGGGGTTGCGGGATTCTCCCGAACTGCCGCTGAACTACGGCTTGTCAGATGCCTCGCATATTGAAGGCCGGGATTTCCGCCTATTCCGCCTCAAGGTTGAGGAGCGTGGCGTTCGTCCAATCCCGGAGATCCGTTATCCGGAGCGGCCTACCGGGCGAGTCCTGTCAGTGGCCGGGCTTGAGAATATTCGCCCCTATCTACAGGGGATTTCCATGTTTTTCTCTTGGTTTGATGGAGTCAAAGTGGATGCCGAATCGTTGCTCTCGCTGGAGGATGCCTGGCTCGTCGAGCAGGCCCATTGGCTGGATCGACGGGGCGTACGTGTCGTCGTAGACGGGACAGGCGTTGACGAGGCGAAAGCGGAGTTTGTCATCGACAAACTGCGCCTGTTGAAGAAAGCACCTAAGGATCTGATCGTATCCCATCCTTCCTCTGCGCTCAATGCCTCCGCAGAACGGTCTGGTGTGCGCATTGTTGGTTTCGGTTCGGTAAAACATCTTGCTAAAAAAAGAGACCGATTCAACAAACGTTCAACATTGAATGTAATAGATCTGCACTACCGAAACGAGGAGGATCTTTATCACGACCTGGTTCGGTTTTCGGGTGGGGAAACAACTGGCGAACTCCGCGGCGAAAGGGATCCGATGGGCATGCTTTCCTCCCCAATGGCCAGCGGTGGAACAAACCAACATTTCCTTTGTGTGGGTCCGGGCCTTGCGGACCTTTCGGTTCTCCTCGCTCACGACCGGGAGGCGTTCGATAAGGTCGCAGGAGTCAAGATAGACTCCACCTATCTCCTGGCCAAGAACATTGCAGTCCTGGCAAAAGACCGCGCAACGCTGGCGGCCTTGGGCCTCCGCGTGGTCGTGGATCTGCGTGGAGATCAAATGCATTTCGACCGGATAACGTTCTATCCTCACATTCCCAACTACGAGACCGGAATGATGCTCTATGGTCAAATCATTGACAAGATGAAGGCCGTCGGCGCGGAGGATCTCATGATGCGGATCTACGACTCGGGCGACATGCGAGGCATAGACAAATATAGTGAGCAACGCGACAAGACGTGGGGCGAAATGGTTAGATTGGCCGCGGAGAAAGGCATCAATCTGCACCTCATCTGCGACCCAGGGATTAAGTTTAGTCCAGCGGCAGCATTCGACAGCCCCAATGTGTTTGTCATCAAGGGTCCTAAAGGTCAGGCCTCGCCGTACCGTTTGTTCAAGCTGGAGGATAGATGAAACGCGGCTCCCTGCTTCACTTTTCGTTCCGTCGAACACCAATGATTTTCGCTGTCCTTTTACTTTTTCTGGTAGGGGGCACATGCCGAGCACTCGCCACAGTGCTCGCAGTCCCTAACGGCGACATGGAACTTCCGGCGGCTGTCGGTGCCTGGTCCACAAACAAGCCCACAAGTTGGCGCTGGTCAGGAACGTCCATTGGGTTGACGGACACGGGCGGAGCAAAAGGTTCACGGCAGACGTTATGGGGTAATCAAATTACAGGAACGCTGACATCTGATGTTCTGTTGCAGCCGGTTCCCGGCACCGGATTGTTATGGCTTAGATATTGGGTACAGCGGGCAAATACAGGCTCGTTTGACGTGACCGCACGGTTAAGGGTCGATGGCCGTATTGTAGCTTCTCGAACAGACGTGATGTCAACCAATGTTTGGACGCAGTACACATTGACCTACGCTCCAGTGGCTACGGATACCGGAAAGACTATGCAGATCGAGTATACCTTTGCGAATGGCAGCGGTGCCTGGCAGGGTTATCTTGATGAGATTACGCTGGATTTCAACGGGCAAGCGCTCGGGTTTGTCGGAACCAGTGTTCTTCAGCAGGAAACATCTTCTGTTTGTAGGGTATATGCCGCCTTGGCGAGTGCCAGCACGAATACTGTGCAGGTGAATTATTTTCTGAAGGGAGGCACGGCAACACAGGGCGTGAATTACACCTTTACGCCTGGTGTGATGATCTTCTTACCAGGGGTTACCAGCAACAGCTTCTCGTTTACCGTACTAGATAACGCCACGTATGAAAGCAGTAAAACGGTGGTGTTCGCCCTGAGTAATGCTGTGAATTCCGTGTTGGTCGGCTCAACGAATTACACAGTCACGATCATCGATCCAGAGGATCGGCCCTCGCCGTTCTTTTTTTATGTTGATTCAGTGAGTGGCAGTGATTTGAATACGGGCACAAGCAGTACCGCCCCCTGGAGATCCTTTACGAACGTTAATGCCCACACGTTCATTTCCGGCGACTGTATTTTGCTCAAGGCTGACAGCGTTTGGACACAGCAGTTGTATCCGAAAGGGTCGGGGGACATCAATGGTTTTGTGACGATCGACACGTATGGCTCAGGCAACAAGCCGAGAATCAATTCGGGTGGCATCACGGGGGGCGCGGTTTACTTGTTGAATCAGGAGTATTGGAGTATCAATAATCTTGAGGTCACGAATTATGGCTCAACAAATGTGATTAGAAAACAAGGCATTCTGATTAAGAATGACTGTGTCGGAACGTTGAACAGCATCTATGTGCGCAATTGTTACATTCATGATGTCAATGGCGTGATGGACAATTACATGGATGGCAAGGAAAGCGGCGGAATTGTTTTTTACGTGACCTGTTCAAACACCAACGTGCCATCGAAATGGAACGATATCAGGATCGAGAATAATACGATTAAAAGTGTGATGCGGGAGGGTATTCTCCTGCAGTCATTATGGGTGAACAAGCCGCAGGATCTAAACACGTATTGGAACGGGCTTGGCAATTATTACCCCTCAACCAGCGTCATTATATCCAGCAATGTGTTGCAGGGGATCGGCGGTGACGGCATTATTCCGTGGGCTGTCAACGGTGCTAGGGTGGAGTATAACACGGTCGCTGACAGCAACAGTAACTCGGTGCAGCAGGGACATGCGGCGATCTGGCCTTATATCTGTGAGAATATCGCATTCCAGTACAACGAGGTCTGTCGGACGAGGACCGTTTATGACGGCATGGCCTTCGACTTCGATAACAGTAATCAGAACTGTATCTATCAGTTCAATTACAGCCATGACAACGAAGGCGGCTTCCTGAACATGTGTTGTGACGGCAATGGTAACGGCAACATCGCCCGTTACAACATCAGCCAAAATGACGGTTGTGCCTCCGGTAGCCGAGTTTTTCTCGTCCATGGCAATGGTAATCATGATTACCAGATCTACAACAATACCGTGTATGTTAAGAATGGAAATCCTGCGCTATTTCACCAAGGTGCTACAAGTTCAGAAAGTTCTATTAATTTTTACAATAATATCCTTGTCAATGCGGGTTCCGGTTCGGTGAGTGCACCAGGTGGGTGCGTGTTCGACAACAATCTGTTCTATGGCAATGGCTCCATTGCATCGGATTCACACAAGATACTGATCTCTCCAAACTGGGTATCAACAGGGAGTGGCAGCAATGGATGGGCTTCGGTCGTTGGCTACAAGTTGTTTTATCCTTCACCGGCCTTTGGTGCCGGCAGGATTATTGCAAACAATGGCGGCTTGGACTATTGGGGAAATTCAGTGTCGGCATTATCCAAGCCAAGTCTGGGTGCCTATAATGGCTCTGCGCTGCCAGTCGATGCCAATGTTGACGGAATAGCAGATGCCTGGGTGTCGCATTATTTCGCCACGAATCCGATGGCTGGAGCAGCCTCGAATTATTATAACGGGAATCGACTCAGTAATCTTCAGAGTTACATTACCGGCTATGACCCGACAAACGCTACGGAGACTTTCCAGGTGATGATATCACATTCCAACAACATGCCGGTGGTGTGGTTCCCGACGAAGGTAACGACGACTGATTATTATGGGACGATGTCCAGGCGCTATGCGTTAGAGCAATTGCCCAGTCTCATGAGCACCAATTGGAGTAGGGTGCCGGGGCTGGAAGACCTGTCGGCCACAGGGTTCCCGATCGTATTTACAGATAGCGCATCGACAAACTCCTGTTTCTATCGTGCAAAAGTATGGCTAAGATAGATTAAAGTTTCATCCGAAAGAGGCGTTGCAGATACTCATGAAAAGTATCATAATGGATATGACTGGAAATTTTAGGAATATGGTAAAATTGCATTCATCTCGAAATAAGGAGTAAGTGTTAATGAAAAAAAGTACAAGCGCGACAAGCGTGCGTTTCATAAGTAGTCTGATGGTTTGGGCTACGATGATGCTGGGCGGAAGTTCGGCGTGGGCGTTGACGATTGTCTGGAACAGTGGGTCGGGCGATTGGAATGTTGATGCTCGATGGGCGAGCGGGCACGTTATCAATTTGAATGAAATGGCTATGTTGGGGTGGGGTTCCGCACTGACGATACAATCCGCATGCCCGGATGTGGGTGCCGTTACTTATTCTGGTGGCTGCTGGGGCGCAAAAGTCGAAGTGAATCCGGGCGGCTCGTTGAGAGTGCTCACCGATTTGAGTAGTGGTCTGTTGACCGACACGAATTATGTTCTGAACGTGCAGGGCGGCGCGCTGATGGTGGACGGAACCTTGAGCATACGTTATCTTTCACTGACGAGCGGTATCTTGGATATGACCGATGGATCGCTTACCGCGTACGGAAGTTTCACGTTCTCTGGAGGCACATTGAAGAACGCGACGACGCTTTCCATTGCCGGCGTTAGCCCTGGCAACTTGACGCAAAGCGGGGGAACGCTTGAACGTTCCACAAGCGGCACGACGAGTATTGGCGCGTATACGCTCAATGGCAGTTCAGTGGCCGTTATTTCAAACGGCACTTTGAGTGTAGCGGGTGGTATCTCTAACCTTGTGTCTACGGGTCAGAGTCTCCTCCGTGTGGAAGGCGGAACCCTGAATCTGAACAGTAAGGCAGCTATAGTTGGACAACTCGTTTTTCGAAGCGGCACGATCAGTAACGTCGGGACTGCCGGCATCACCCTTAACGGAACGAATGATGCACTGGTGCTCCGCAATACGACTAACGCGTTTAATATCAATCTGACAGGAAGTTCGGGCGGAAATATTGTGTTTGAAAACGATAACAACGGCACTGGTCTCATCAGCGGCAACCTCGATTTGGGCGGGCTCACGCGTACGGTCAATGTCGGCGATGGTTCCGCAGCGGAAGACTTGCGCGTGTCCGGCGCGATCGCCAACGGCGGTCTTATCAAATCCGGTGTAGGAACGCTTACGCTCTCAGGCGTCAACATCTACACCGGGATGACACTGGTGTCTACGGGAACGGTGCTCGGCGGTACAGGCGGCTCATGCCTGAACAGCCCTGTTGTGGTTGCGGACGGCGCGACCAACGGGGTTTTGGTTCTTACGTATGGAGGGCAATGGACTTGCTCCAGCTTGACGTATGTCGGGAGTTCGGCTGGTCTCGCGTTCGATCTGGCGAACTTTCCTCCTCGCACCGACTACGCTCCCCTTCAGGTCAACGGTGACCTAAATGTCACTGGAACTGTGGCAGTGGTGGTGCGCAATGGCTATTGGCCGTCTACAGGAACCTACCCGCTGGTCAGCTACAGCGGAAGTCTGAATTTGTCAGGCTCCTTGAATTTGACGAATCTGCCCGCGAATGTGACCGCCACGTTGGTCAACAACACGGGTGCCAAGCGGCTTGATCTCAGTGTCACAGCCGTGCCGACTTACTCACAGCAGACCTTGAGTGTGTGGACCAATCTCGTCAGCGGCAGTGCCGGCGGCACGTGGGGAACCGCCGCAAATTGGTCTGGAGTCGTGGCGAATTCAACAGATGCCATTGCTGACTTCAGTACACTCAACATCACGGCAACGTCCATCGTGACCAATGAGGCGACCCATACAGTCGGCACACTTCGTTTCGGCGACACGACCGCGAGCCATGACTGGATCGTAACGAATTCCACGCTGGCACTAGCGACCACGGTCGGGTTACCTTTAATCACCGTCAGTAACCAGACTGCTACGATCTACTCGCTTCTGACAGGTATCCAGGGCTTGATTAAAAAAGGAGCAGGCACATTGTCGCTGAATGCCACCAACACCTTTACCGGTGGTACGACAATCGATCAAGGCACACTGACGCTGAATGCGAGCGATGGTGGCACGCCCGCCGTGCGAGGGACAGTCACTGTGAATGCCGGTGGAACGCTCAGTGTTTCTGGGGCTTTATGGGTGGGCTTGGGTACTGCGATAACAACACTCAATCTTGTCGGGGGAACGGTGAACATCGTGCAGAACACTAGTGCGATCAGCGGTGCCACCGTAAACATGACCGCCGGTACATGGTCAGGCTCAAATTGTTATTGGATTAATTCCACGCTGAACACCTTGCCCAGTGCTAATCCCTCCACGCTCGCTGGTTCCATCTCCTTCCGCGCAGATTATGGTCTTGCGGGTGCGAATTTAAACATCAATGTTGCCGACGGCGTAGCGCCGATTGATTTGCTGATCAGTGGTGTCATCTCGGAGGGTGTCGGGCCTGGTAGAGTGACCAAAACGGGTTCCGGATTATTGAAAATCACCAGCGTTAATACTTACGCCGGCGGCACGACGGTCAATGGTGGCCCGATGGAACTCTTGGCTTCGAATAACATTGGCAGAGTCAAAGGCGTGCTTACCGTCAATTCTGGAGCCACCGTGATCACGACAGGTGACGGCACTGGGCTTGGCACAAATCAACTGGTTACGCTGAACATCACGAATGGCATAGTGAAGGCCATTAATTCAGACTGCGCGATTAGAAATATGACGAATGGGGTCAACATGACCGGTGGCGAGTTGCAAAGCAACGGCGGGACCAACAGCGTTTCCGGCTATGCTTTCCAATGGAACCGAACACCCCTCAATATAAACGCCAGCATTGGCACGGCTCTGATCTCTGGGCGCATTAACTTTCGCAGTGACAATGGTTATTCAAATTCCGTTTTCTCAGTGGCCGACGGCTCTGCAGATCCGGATTTGTGCGTTTACGCGGCGCTCACGGGAACAAATTCTATTACTAAAACCGGCGCAGGCGCAATGGTCTTCGCGGGTTCCAACACGTATAGTGGCGTCACGATGGTCAGCAATGGGTTGCTGCGGGTGGACGGCACGTTGGCCGCTGGAAACTGGGAAGTTCAGGTTTCAGATGGTGCGACATTGGCAGGAACGGGAACCGTCGCCCGTGTGATCACGGTGGCGAGTAATGCGGTGCTGACAGCGGGTAACCCGTCCGTTACGAACCGCGTGGGAACGTTGACCGCGTCGGCAAGCACGACGCTTCAGGCGGGTTCTGTATATGCGGTACGGATTGGTGCTGCAGGTTGCGATACACTCGCTGCGACGGGCGGACTGACCTTGACAGAGGGCGCGGAATTGTCGGTCATCGCAGATCCGACACTTGGTCGTTTTCCTTCGGGTTACAGTGTGACGATTGCGACGGGTACCGTTACGGGGCGTTTCAAGCAGAGCGTGATTAACTTGCCCAGTCAACCGCAGCTCAAGGTGTCCTATACCGGCAACGCTATTAGGTTGATATACCCCAACGGTACCCTCATTAGATTTTTATAAGCGAAACACACTGCGGCTCACCGAGACGGTTCGCCCTACCTCCTTCGGACAGATCAATGACTCGTGCGAAGCGGGTAGGGCGAACCGTCTCGGTGAGCCGCGCAGTCTAAAAAATAACGCAATAAGGAACAAGCGTATTCGCTTTGCGTAATTTACAAAGTCGCTCCTCGGAACTTCGATGAAAAGTAATTTATTAACGTCGGTTGGAATTTTTACGCTTCTGTGTGCCGCCTATTCTGCGTCTGCTCGTCCGGTGACCAATGATTTCGGCATTGTCCAGCAGGATGACGCGGCCATGAAATGGTTCATGGATGCGAAGTTCGGCATGTTCCTGCATTGGGGACTCTACGCGGTGCAGGCGCAAGGCGAATGGTTCATGGAGAACGCCGCCATGTCGCCAGATCAATACCGTAAATTCGCGTTCGATTCGGGCGACGGTGTTTTCTTCGATGCCAAGGACTACAACCCCGCAGACTGGGCCAAGATCGCCAAAGATTCTGGCATGAAATACATGTGCCTGACGGCGAGGCACCACGATGGCTTTGCGCTCTTTGACAGTCAACATCCCAATGCCTTCATGAGCGTTCAGAGTATCAAACGGGATCTTTATGCCGAATATGTCAAGGCCTGCCGCGCAGAAGGCTTGCGGGTGGGGCTTTACTACTCGCCCATGAGTTGGCGCTATCCTGGATATTACGACGTGACGGGTACCAACAGCTTGCCGAACAAATGGCATTATCCGACCGATCCGACACACAAAGAAAACGCCCGAGTCATGAAGGAGGAGGTCTACGAGCAGGTGCGCACACTGTTTCGCAATTACGGACCGTTTGATTACATTTTTTGGGACGGCGGTTGGCTGGCGCAAAAAGGTCTCGATCGCGATGGTGTATTCTTCTGGGAACCGGGCTTATACCGTGATTCAAACAATACCTGGCCCGTGGCCAGCGAGTTTAGCGATTTCGATGAAACAGGCCGTCCGCTGGGTCTCATGGGCATTGCGCGGAAATACTCGCCTAACGTCATTTGCAACAATCGTTCCGGGTGGGTAGGGGATTTCGCTGTGGACGAGGGTGGCAAGCCAGTGACCGGTCCTGTGCGCTCCTACTATTGGGAGAAATGCCTCAATCTGAACAAGGTCTCCTGGGGCTACGGCGAGCGTCAGGATCTAATGTCGTATGAAGAAATCATTGTCAATCTGGTTGACGTGGTCGTGCGCAATGGGAACATGTTGCTCAACTTTGGTCCGGATCGGCATGGACGCATTCCCGCGAACCACGCGGCCTTGACCCGTCGGGTGGGTGCGTGGTTGCAGAAGGTGGGAGACAGTATTTATGGTACGCGGGGTGGCCCGTGGGATCCGGTAGACGGACAATACGGTTTCACATTCAAGCCTGGTAAGTATTTTGTCCACATTCTGCCCGGCTATGTCGGGACGGAGTTCACCACGCCGGTCATTCAGGCGAAAGTTATTGGGTGCCACGATTTGTTCACAGGTCAGAAATTAAACTATACGGTTGGGGCGGATGGTCGTTTGCAGATTTTGGGATTAAACCGCACGGCGCATCCTGCGAACACCGTGGTCGAAATTTCGCTGAGCGGTTCTGCCAAACAGTGAATTAAAATTTAGTCCTTTTTAGTCTTACACCGCAGAGTGGTTTTATGTATACTATATACCTTCATGAAACCACTTGTTATTGCAGGTCGCGCCTTCCGGTCGCGGCTCTTTATCGGAACCGGAAAATTTGGCTCGCACGAGACCATGCGTCAGGCGATTGCAGCGTCTGGTTGCGAATTGGTGACCGTGGCGCTTCGTCGTGTCGATTTAGATAAAAATCCTGAAGGGGACCCGCTCATTTCCAGGCTGGATCCCGATAAAGTTGTCATTGTGCCCAACACCAGCGGCGCACGTACGGCGGAAGAGGCGATACGCATTGCGCGTTTGGCCCGTGCGGCCGGTGGCTTTGATTGGATCAAACTTGAACTGACGCCCAATCTGCATCATCTCCTCCCCGATCCGATTGAAACGCTAAAGGCAGCTGAGGTCTTGGCTAAAGAGGGTTTTAAGGTGTTGCCTTACATGAATGCTGATCCTGTGCTGGCGAAGCGGCTGGAAGAGGTCGGCGTCGTGGCGGTGATGCCCTTAGCTGCGCCGATTGGAACGAACCTTGGCTTGCGTAATAGGGACATGATTGAAATCATCATTGCGAACTCGATGGTTCCAGTTGTCGTGGATGCAGGCCTTGGCATGCCCTCCCATGCGGCGGCGGCGATTGAGATGGGTGCTGACTGCGTGCTCGTGAATACCGCGATTGCTGCTGCTGCTGACCCTGTAAAGATGGCCATGGGTTTTGCGAAGGCGGTTGAGGCGGCTGTGCTTGCGCGCGAGGCAGGTCCGCGAGCCCCGCGCATGACGGCTGATGCGTCATCGCCCTTGACCGGATTTTTATGGAAGGAATAAATTAATGACCATTCATACATTGAGTTTATCATTGACGGATAAAGAAGTTGTCGCTGCAGTTGAGCGTATGTGGGAGATGCAGAAAACGAATTTGCCTGCGGAGGCGCAAGGGCAGATCAAGAATATCAAGGATGTGAATCTGGTGTTTGGCCAGGGCGAGATTGTGTTGACGGGTAAGTTTGTGATGGGCTTCCTGCCGGTCCCGTTTGAAGGCCGGTGCGAGTTGACCCCGGATGCTGGCGGTGAAACATTGGTGATCCGCTTGGCAAAGGTGAAGGCATCATTCTTCAGTGGCGGTGGCGAGGCTATTCTTTCGGCGCTTTCGAATCAGATCCCGCAAATGCCGGGCTTAACGATCGCGGGTGACGCGATTCGGCTTCATTTTCCGACCTTGCTTGCGAATAAAGAATTCAAAATGGGCGGCAAGATCCGCTCGATTGACATTCGTCCAGGGCAGTTGACTTTTGCGATAGCTTAGACAAGTGGTAAGAACCCGCCCGGGGTACCGAGAATAAACGAAGGGGTAACTTCTTAATTAAGAGTTAAAAGTTAAACGTTGAGAGTTAAAAGTTTGAACGCTTAACGCTCAACGCCAAACTCTTAACGTTTAAGTTTTAGATACGAGGCTGTTATGACAGAAACGGATGATTATGCATTGCTGGATAGCGGAGATGGAAAGAAGCTCGAGCGCTTTGGCAAATACGTGCTGGCGCGGCCCTGTTCGCAAGCTGCCTGGAAGCCCTGTCTGCCCGAAGCAGTATGGCAGCAGGCAAATGCCTCTTTTGATCGTGCAGAAGGCAATCAGTGGCACAACCGCGGTGCATTGCCTGCAGAGTGGACGATTAAAGCTGGAAATATCATCTTTAAGCTGTCGGGCACAGACTTTGGCCATCTGGGCATTTTTCCTGAACAACGTGATCAGTGGCTCTGGATCCAGGAGAGGGTGTGCAAGGCGATCGCCGCGCGCAAACGTCCTCTGCATGTACTGAATCTATTTGCCTATTCTGGCGGAGCGACATTGGCTGCGGCTCTGGCTGGCGCGGAGGTGTGTCATCTCGATGCTTCAAAGGGCATGGTCCAGTGGGCGCGCGAGAATGCTGCGTTGAACAAACTGGACACCCATCCAATCCGCTGGATTGTGGATGATGCCCATAAATTTTTGTGTCGTGAGATCAAGCGCGAGCGTCGCTATGATGCGATTATTCTTGATCCGCCGAGCTTTGGGCGCGGACAAAATAACGAGATGTACAAGATTGAAAAAGATCTGCCTGAAACGCTCAGCCTCTGCCGTCAATTGCTGACGCCTGATCCCTTATTTGTCTTGCTGAGCGCACATACGCCTGGCTATACGCCGGTTGTGCTTGAACATGTCTTGGGGCAGACAGTCGCTGGGCTTGGCGGTTCCTTTGATGCCGGCGAAATGTTGCTGACCGGCTCTGCAGAAGCCCTTTCAACGCCCTGTGGCGCGTATGTCCGATGGATAAAATAGGATGAGTATGGACGACACGCAACCTGACCCTGAAAAACGCATTGCCTTGTTTCAACGCAAGGAAATCCGCCGAACCATCCACAATAACGAGTGGTGGTTTGTTATCACAGATGTTATCGCTGCCTTGACCGATTCGGCTGACCCATCACAGTATCTCAAAAAGATGCGACAACGCGACCCTCAGTTAAATGAAGTTTTCAAAGGGGGGGTACAATTTGTACCTCCCCTTGCTCTGGAGTTCGCGACAGCGGGCGGACCCCAGAAAGTTCAATGCTGGAACACCGAAGGTGTTTTCCGCCTCATTCAGTCCGTGCCAAGCCCCAAGGCGGAGCCGTTCAAACGCTGGCTGGCGAAAGTCGGCTATGAACGTATTCAGGAGATCGAAAATCCTGAATTGGCAACCAAGCGCACCCGTGCCTTATACAAGGCCAAAGGCTATTCCGATGATTGGATTGAAAAACGGATGCGCTCCATTGCTATCCGCGACGAACTGACCGATGAATGGAAAAAGCGTGGCGTTAAGGAACAGCGCGAATACGCCATTCTCACCGCTGAGATTTCACAGGCTACTTTCGGGCTGACCCCGTCTGCGTATGCCAAACTGAAAAGTCTGAAACGGGAGAATCTGCGCGATCACATGACGGATCTCGAGCTTATCTTTTCCATGCTTGGCGAAGCCGCCACCACCGAAATCACCCGTACGCGTGATGCTCAGGAATTTGATGAGAATAAAAGAGCGGCTCGCGACGGCGGCAAGGTGGCTGGAAACGCACGTCTTGAACTGGAGATAAAGAGCGGACGGAAAGTGGTCAGCACAGAAAATTATCTTGAACTCCCGCAGTCTGTAAAAAAGATCAAATCCACTGGAAAATCTAAAAGATAATAGGTTTTAGCCATAGTTGAGAGTAGTATATGGGTGTGATTTTAACAGTTGAGCAGAAGACGTGGAAAGCACGGGTCTTCCTTGCGCTGATTTACCTCATGTTGTCCATTGGGGGGGTGACCATGTTGATCCCCTTCTTGATCATGGTCGCCTCCTCCTTGACCGGGCCTTACGACTACTATCGCTTCTCGCCTATTGTACGTGCGCTCTGGAATCGTCAGGATCGTTTTGTCCGCTATGTGGCTACGTGCTATCCGCGTTTTCCTTCAACCGTCTATCCGGATGCCCCGCAACATTGGGGAAGCTGGGTTGCTGTTTCGCGGGATGTCGAGGGTGCTCGTGAGTTTGCGAAAGAGCAGTTAGATGCCATGGATAATCCTCAGACGGCTCTGAAGTGGCGGCAGATGGCCATGGATTATGCAGACTTTAATTTAGGATATGACATTCGAAACAGCGTCTGTTTTTTTGATTCGCGTGATGTGGCGCTTTTTGTGCGCCAGCGGTTTGAAGAAAAGCTTAAACAACACGATCCTGTGCGCTTTAAGTCCATGAGCCCGATGCAGCGGCAAACGGATGCGCTTGCCTTGCTGAATAACGAATGGGCGATTCGCTATGTTTCCTTTTTCGGTATCCGCATGGTGGCCCAGCAACGTGCGCCCTTGCATCATCCAGAGTGGGATTACCCCGTGGCTGATCCGAAGACTGAGCTGTATCATGACTTTACGCGAGCCTATCGTGAACTCGCTTTTTTGCCGGGAGGCGAAGAAAAACGAAAGCATCTTGTGGACTGGAACGCGTTTAAAGCGTATGCGGTGGCTGAATCACCGATGACACGCACGGTTCCCTTTGAGTCGCGCAACCAATGGATTCAATACCTCAAGCGTCCGGCTGTGATGGTCAGGCTAGGCTTGCCGATTGACCATCCGCTATCCCCGGAGGATTATGCGCGTTTAAGCAAATCTGTGTGCGAGCATTTCGAATCCATTCCCTTTTCCTTGCCTGCAGATGCGCCAAGCCAGTTGCAGAACGAATGGGTAAGGTTTATTCATGAAGTCTATCCGAGACGTCTGTTGCGGGTGCGGGTGACGCCCTCATTGGAAAAACAGTTTCAAGCGTTTGTTATGCATACGTGTCGTTCCGAAACCTCGTATGCGCAACTGACGGGCAAGAAAATAGGATCATTTTCTGAGGTGAAATTATTTCCCTACGAGAATAGCGCATTGTGGCGTAACTTTATTCCGCATGTTCCGATTGAAGAGCTGGAGGTGTTGAGTGCGGAGCAGTCCTGGCAAGCATATCTGCTAGCCAAGTATCATTCTCTGGAAGGGGTTAATAGTGTCTATGGCTGGACGTTGACGCATATTGAGGAGGCGCGTTTCCCTTTGCGTGAAGCCCTGGCCGTAACTTTTGACAAACGTGGCTGGCGTGATTTTCTTTCAAGCGTCACGGCCAACTATCGCATGGTCGGCGAATATCTTTTTTTGCGGGGCCAGGCCTTTGGCAATACCATTTTTCTCGTGTTGCTCTCTATCCTTGTAACACTGACGGTGAATCCATTGGCAGCTTATGCGTTGTCACGTATGGGAATGCGTTTTGCCGAGAAGATCTTGCTCTTCATGTTGGCGACGATGGCTTTCCCTGCTGCGGTCACAGCGATACCGGGATTTTTATTAATTCGTGACTTGGGATTGCTCAATACCTTTGCGGCACTCGTGTTGCCGACCTTGGCCAGCGGCATGTCGATTTTCATCTTAAAAGGTTTCTTTGATGGTTTGCCACGCGAGCTCTATGAGGCGGCCATGATTGATGGCGCAAAAGAGTGGCAGGTCTTTCTCAAAATTACGTTGCCGATGACAACTCCGATCCTGGCGGTGAACGCGCTCAATGCATTTGTCGCCGCCTACAACAGTTGGGAATGGGCCTTGCTCGTCTGCCAGAAGCAGAGCAACTGGACACTTGCGGTCTGGATGTATCAGATGAGCCAACAGATGAGTGACCAGCCGTGGGCTGTCATGGCAGGTTTTGTGATGGTCTCCATCCCGACCGCCATTGTCTTCTTCGCCTGTCAAAAGATCATCCTGCGCGGGATCGTCCTTCCCAGCATGAAGTAAAATAATTACGAATTGACGAAGGTTATAAAAGCAGATAATATTAAGCATCAAATATGGCTTCTGAAAAACAAACGATTTTGCCTGTGGGTTCGGTTTTCGAAAAGTACCGAATAGAAGATGTGCTTGGAAAAGGTGGCATGGGCGAAGTTTATTTGCTTCGCCATCAAGTGCTGGATTCGTTATACGCCTTGAAGATCCTCTTTCCCGAAGTTGCTCAAAAAAATAAAAAATTTGTGGATCGCTTTATCCGGGAAGCCAAGTTGGCTGCAAAAATTCAGCATCCGAACTTGGTGGCGGTGTATGATACGGGCCAGCATACAGAGACCGGCATTTACTACATTATCATGGAGTATGTTTCCGGCGGTAGCGTCCGTGAGCTCTTAAAGCGCGAGGGAAAGCTCACCGAGAAGCGTGCCTTAGAGATTACGGCTCAGGTGACCGAGGCACTCGTTGCGGCGCATACGCATCACATGGTACATCGGGATATCAAGCCCGACAATATCATGTTTACCGCTGAGGGAGTGGCCAAGCTTGCGGATTTGGGCATTGCGAAATCCACGGGTGATAAAGATACGCTATTGACCGTGGACATTTCCGTTTTTGGTACGCCGGCCTACATGTCGCCCGAGCAGGCACTCGATTCGCGCAAGGTTGATTCCCGCTCTGATATTTACAGTTTGGGTATTGTCCTTTACGAAATGCTGACAGGCAATAAGCCCTTTGCTGGAAAAACGTCGATTGAAATTTTAGCCCAAGTTTTGCGCGAAGCAGAAATACAGGATGTTCGGACGACCAATCCTGCTGTTTCGGTTCAGACGGCGGAGTTGATTTCGCGCATGGTCGCCAAGAAAATAGAGAACCGTCCGAGTTCGCCCACGGAATTGCTTGCGCGCATCCAAGCGATTCTAGGAAAAAAGGCCTATTCCGCACCTCGGCAACCCAGCGAGGCGTCTTCGCCAGTCGTGCACGCTGATGCATCCGATGAAGCCGATACGCAGGCTACAGATGTTGCTTGGAGTAGCAAAGTAGCGACCAACTCACGGAATGAGGTGTCCGCGAACTCAGCACGCTACGCTGTGACGGCCATGACCGTTGGTCTGCCTGCTCCGCCCAAACGGAAGACAATAGCGCCTGTGCAGGCCAAGGTAGACGAGCCCGAACGACGCTCTTCGTCGGGAATGAAGATGTGGTGGGTTTTTCCTCTTCTGGCTCTTTTGGCGGTCGGTGGTTATGGGGCTTATCGGTATTACACGGCCTCTCAAGCCAGCACCACGATTGCTGAGTTAGTGGTTGCGGTGAATAAAGCGCTTGAGCAAAAAGATGTCAAGACCGCTGCTGTGAAAGTGGCAGAAATGGAAGGCGTGGATGCGCCGCGTGCGATACTGTACCGGAATAAAGTGGAGCTGGCGGATGCACAGATAAAAAGCGAGAAGGCGTTCGCTGAAAAAAAAATGACTGTCGAACGGCTGCAACGCGAGATTGATTCCGCATTGGAGCGTAGGGATTCAACAGGTGCCAGCGCGAAGATTGTTGAACTGGCGACTGCGGATGAAGCCTTGGCAGAAGTCTACCGAAAAAAACTGGATGAGTTTGTTCACGAGAATGATGCGAAACCAGCCTACCTGAAGGCTCGTGTTGCAAAGGAGTCGCTTGAGAAACGGAATCTGGATGCACGGCAGGGCATGGGCAATAGGCTGCGTGAGATGACCGAGGCGTTTGACGCCCTGGATGTGGCCTGGCAAGCGCATAAGTGGGGTGCGATTGTTGTTGGGGCTGAAAAGGTTCAGGCAGCCTGCGCAGCGTTGGAATCACTCGATCGTTTACGCAAGGATGCAGCAGTTCAAAGAGATGGAGCAGACAAGGCGCGTCAAGCTGCGGAACAGGCCGAGGCACCCAAGCTTGCCGAGCGGCTTTTTATGGAGGGTGAGAAGGCGTCCGTCCGTGCGGGTGTCTCCTTTGAGTCTGGTGATTTTGATGCGGCGCTTAAAGCATGGAAAGAGGCTACAACGGTTTATGGGTCGACTCTGGCGCAGGTGAAGTTTGCCCAGGCCTATGTCAAAGCCAAGGACAACTTTGAATCAGGGTGTCAGCAATATGCGGTGATCCTTGAGAAACACGGGGGTCCCAAACTGAAAGAAGCTCGTGAAAAAGAGAGCTTGGCCATGTCGCTGGTAGCTAATCCTGAGCAAGGAAAGAAAGTTTATGAGGAGGCTCAAGCACTCCTGCTGGCCGCGATTGATGAAGCGAATGCACGGAAGGTCAAGCAGGAAACGGAGTTGATCCCAAAACTTAAATTGGTTGCGACTGTGGATGGACAGGACGTGAAGGCGGATGCAATTTTTGACAAGACCTACTCCACACCTGTGGTGCTCACGCTGAAAGATGCGGCAACCTATAACGGTTCTCTGACCTTTATGAATGGGGTGCGTAAATATGCTGCAAAAGTTTCGTTTACGGTAGACTGGAAGGGCGAGAAAGTACGGAGCATCGCATTGGAAGAAGTGAAAGCGGTTGTGTTGGAGCAGAATTTCGTGCTGATGATTTCTGAAAAGGTTCCTTTGAGTTTGATCTGGATAAAAGCCGGAACCTTTATGATGGGGAGTCCCAAGGAGGAACTGGAACGACAGGATGATGAGGCGTTACATCGTGTGACACTGACAAAAGGATTCTGGATTGGCAAGTATGAAGTCACGCAAGGACAATGGGAAGCGTTAATGGGGATGAATCCTTCGCATTTTAATAGCCCGACGAAGGATGCACCCGTTGAACAAGTCAGCTGGGAAGATGCCATGCGTTTTTGTGAGAAAGTGAATCAAATTGAAAAAGAGGCGGGACGTCTGCCGGATGGATATATGTATGCCTTGCCGACTGAAGCGCAGTGGGAATATTCCTGTCGCGCCGGAACGTCAACCCCGCTCAACAGCGGGAAGACTCCCTCGACGCGGGATGGATCTTGTCCTCTTATGGATGAAGTGGGATGGTACAGCGAAAACAGCCAAGGTGCACCCAGGCCGGTTGGAGGAAAAAAGGCTAACGCCTGGGGATTGTTTGATATGCACGGAAATGTATGGGAGTGGTGCCGTGATTATTGCACGCATAAAGGCGGGGTCGTCAATGATACGTATGTCGAAGGAATTATCGACCCCCTCAGTAAAACGGGCATCAGCCGTGTGTGTCGCGGTGGGGGCTGCTTTAGCGGACCGGGAAGTTGTTGGTCTGCAAATCGCAGCAATGAACCCCCCTCGTCCAAGAATAGCTTTATTGGATTCCGTCTCGCGCTTACGCCAATCCAATAATTGGATTTTTATAAACCAAGCACTTTTCGACGGGCTGCTTCGTATTCGGTGTCGGTCAACTGACCTTCCTTATGCATCCGTTTCAGATTCCCTAGCTTTTCAGCAATCGGGTCGCTTTGCGGCTGGGGAGGTAGGATGACGGGAGCGGGTGCTCGTTCTTGTCTGATCGGATAGGCGAGCCCGGTCACGTAGGTGTTGCACTTCGTCCCGATGAAGACCCATTTCCATTGATCCTTAATACTAACATCAACAACATGATAGTTGCTTCCGACCTTCATCATCATGTCTTCATAAGCACTTTTCTGCCGGCTGTTCATGTAGATGGGGAAAAAATCAAAGAGAAAAAGCCCGCCAGCCTTGCCAATAATCTTTTTCTCGCGTGTCAGGTCGAGATCTTTTGCCGAGGTGTTTGCGTAAGTAACGGTGTCGCTCACGCATCCATTTTGGATGATGACCAACAGACTAACCATAGACAGAAAAAGAATTTTCATTTTACGGCCTCCCCAGTAATAATGACCTGTTGAAAAAGACCGATGCCGAGATTGAGCCAAAACTCCTCAAGGGTCACATTGATCAGTGACGTGGCTCCATTGGTATTCCGAAGCGCATCTTTGTAGGCACGTTCCGTACGCGAATTGTTGCCACAGGGGAGAATCCAGAAAAGAAGAACACCACTCGCTGTTCCTCGTGTAGGCCCTAGCTTGGTAGGCGTCTCGGGCGGAGGGGATATCACTCGTACCTCAGTCGATGCGCATCCGACCGCAAGCGCGCAAAACAGAAAAACAAAGAGAAACATATTCAATGTAACGGGAAGTCGTCTCATAATAATTCCTTTTGGTTCTGTAAAAAATACCTATAAAAAAACAGCATTCTAATTGTGTAGAAGTGTTTGTAATTATAGAGAGCTCACGGGATAAGTCAATTGTAATCTAAAAATTGAATTGCTGAATTGCTGATTGCTGATTTGACATGATCCCCGTCTTATTTTATGATACACCCATTCAAAACTAACGAGGATTATCATGCTTGACGCATCTGACTTACGCAAGGGACTCAAGATTCAACTCGATGACGGGCAACCTTATCTGATTACGGACTTTGATTTTAGCAAGCCCGGAAAGGGACAGGCGATCTACAACTGTAAAATGAAAAATATGCTGACTGGCTTCACCATGAGCCGTAGCTTTCGTTCGAATGATCGTTTTGAGAAACCAGAATTAAGTCAGAAAAAATTACACTTTTCTTATGAAAATGGCGGACAGTATGTCTTTCAAGATGACAACTATGAAGAGTTAATCATCAAGGAAAGCATTTTGGGGCGTAATAAATTCTTTCTGATCGACAACATTGAAATTGATGCGCTCTTTTTTAACAACGAAGTCATCGAAGTCGAGTTGCCAAACTTGGTGGAGCGAAAAATCATCAAATGTGAAGTCGGCGCAAAAGGGAATACCGCAGCCGGCAAGGTCACGAAGCCCTGTACAGTTGAGGGTGGCTATGAATTGGCGGTCCCGTTATTTGTGAACGACGGAGACACCATACGCATTGATACACGTACCGGCGAATATGCAGATCGTATACGCGCGTAATAAAGCGTAGGTGATCGGTCGAAGAGGACGGCTCAAAAGGCCGTCTTCTTTGTTTTTTAAGGGTCAGTGTCAAAATGCGATGAGGCGTTTGGCGAGTAATTGACCGTTAAGCGCATGATTTGTTTGAACAAGATTGTTAATTTGTCGGCCTGAAAATCAACGACACGCCCACCCATTGTTTTATCTTCGGAAATGAACTGCAGGTGGAACCCAGCGGTCATGACAGCCTCAGGCACTGTTGGAGGTGTCCAGAAACCAATAAGTGTGCCGCTCATGTTTTTCCATGTATACTCTTTGGTGTGATGAGAGGCTTCGTTGAAAGGCTTGTAGGGGGGATTTTGCTTTTCATTACAACTGACCCGAATTGAATTGAAGGTGCCTTCGACCTGTATGGCACGAATATAAAGATTTGTCGAAAAAGAGCTCTGAAGTGCTTGCTGGAAGTCTGTGTAGGATGCGACATTGCGGATGGTAAAGCGCTTTTCCACGTCGAACAACATGCACGAGCCGAAGAGCAATTTCGTTGGGTTGTCAGGTATCACGATTTTTCCAGTGCCCGTGATTCGATAGACAACGCCGTTGAGCAATACGGCTTCGCCGTCGAATCCATCAAAGGTTCCAATTCCGAAGTTTCCAATGCTCTTAAACTGTTCGACCGTGATGGAGGTGTTGTAATTGCCGGCTTGCAGATAGGCCAGCGGTGTGGACTGATAAAGCGCGTGACGGTCCAACATGTGTACAAGGGTTGTTGTGTTACAGCCCGTTAATACGAGGGCTAAACTCATAAACAGTACACTGTGTTTCACCTGTTTTGTTATAGTCATGACGCCTGCCTGTAACTTCATTGGAATTGCGTTATTACGCGAAGCGAATACGCTTATTCCTTATTGCGTTATTGCCTTATTTTTTTTGGCTACGCGGCTCACCGAGATCTGGCCGCCGCCGGACTCTACCACTTTCCCCATTCGTGTATTTCGGATGCTAAAAAGTTACCTCCGGGTCACGCTATTCGCATCCGAGTAACATGCGCCGCAATTCTTCTGTGTGACGAACCGGACGCAAGGTCTTGATATCCACGATAGCATGTATTGTATGACCGCTGACAAGTAATTTGCCCCCTCGTTTCACTTCACAACGAATGGTCAGTCTGACTCCTTTAAGCTCCTCGACCCATGCCGTGAGGTCCAACAAGTCGTCATACGTGGCTGGCGCGTGGTAGTTCACATGCGCTTCAACGACGGGTAGGGCATACCCCATGGTTTCGAGTTCCTTATAGGTCACGCCCGTCTCCCGTATCAACTCATTCCGGTTACGTTCAAAGTAGGCCAAATAATTGGCATAATAAACGACATGCATCTGATCCGTGTCTGCATAAGGCACGCGATAGGGTATTGTTACTTTTCTGGGTTCGCTCATAAAGAAAATCCTTAGATTTCGGATAAAACTATGGCACATCTGCTTCCGTTTCGTCAAGCAGATGAAAGAGTTTTTTTCAGATTGCCTCCTACACTTTACTTTGGGGCAATAGTTGTAGTATTATTTTTCATCAAACAATTAGGGGCAATGGGGAAAAATGTCATGCAAGAAAAGATGAAAATATGTTTAGTTGCAGGGGTAACGCTTTTGCATATTCAGGGGTGGGCTTTTTCAGGACGGTATGTGCGCGTGGATATTCTGGCTGAGCAGGCGACGCTGTCGCTGGCCGAGGTTCAGGTCTTTAGCGGGACAGAAAATGTGGCACTCAAGGGCAAGGCCTCTCAGATTAGTACGGCGTGGGGTGGTGATGCCGCACGGGCGATTGATGGTAATACGAGTTCGGACTGGGGCCAAAACACGATTAGCCACACAGAAGAGAATATCGAGAATCCATGGTGGGAGGTTGATCTGGGTGTCGTGAAAGCCATCGATAAAGTTGTTCTCTGGAATCGGTCAGGCTTTGAAGGCCGCTTGAAGAATGCGCGTGTGATGATTTTGGATGACACGAAAATCATCCAATGGGTCGGACAGCTCGGCGAAGCTAAGATTGAGAATGTGCTCGAGGTCAAAGCGGGTGTCAGTCATCCGCTGATCGGCAAGACGCTTGCTGCGTTTAAGCCAGTGGAAGTGCTGAATCGCCGTCAGCTTGCGGCCTTAACGCTCTTTAATTCTGTTGCGATGGAGCGTGCAATCTTGATATTTGCCACCAAATATCCAGAGGCTTATCGCAATAAGGCCGCGCTCTTAGCTGAACTGGCAGCTTTGTCCGCCGAGGCCAAGCAGGTGAGCGCAGCAACTCGCGATGCAGTCGCGCAGAAAGTCTTTGATTTTTCAATTAAGGTTTATGGACAGCATCCGGCTATGAAGACCTTTTCAGATGTCCTCTATATCCGCCGGAACAGCAACAAGCAGATGGGCTTGCCGGCAAACTGGCAGGGCAATTCGTCGACGGCCGTCTCTGGATATGACAACGAACTTGTGCGTTCATCTCTCTTCCGCAAAGAGGGTACGGAGTATAAATCGCTCTATAAAAGTGAGAACTTTGTGGGTGACTTCGATCTGGATTTCAAAGCGGAGAAGGTCGCCTTCTCTACACGCAAGGCGAATGGTTCCGGATGGGGGGTTGCAGAGATGCGTCTCGATAAGCCCGGAGAGATCAAGGAGCTCACGCCTGACATCAAGGATGTTGATTACTACGATCCCATGTACCTGCCGAATGGCCGGATGTTTGTGATCGGGTCGAGCGGGTTCCAGGGTGTGCCGTGCGTGAGCGGCGGAGACTATGTCGGCAATTTGCTCCTGCGTTACGAAGATGGCAAGATGCGTCGGCTTAGCTATGATCAGGACAACAACTGGTATCCGGTCATGTTGCCGAATGGACGCTGCCTCTATTTGCGCTGGGAATATGCGGATAGCGCGCATTATTTCAGCCGCGTGCTGATGACGATGAATCCGGATGGTAGCGACCAACAGGAATATTATGGGTCAAACTCCTACTGGCCGAACTCCTTGTTCTACGCTCGTCCGCTGCCGGGATCATCGGCTAAGTTCGTCGGTATTGTTACGGGGCATCATGGTGTGGCGCGCAAAGGACGCCTCTATCTGTTTGATGTGGAGCGTGGCCGCCATGAAGTAAGTGGCGTGGTGCAACAGATTCCCGGATATGGTAAGAAGGTTGTATTGCTGCCGATTGATGAGCAAAAGCCGGAGACGGACAAAGAAATTTATACGTATGTGCGTGACTCACTTGCGGATGATGCGCGTCAATTCTTCCTGCATCCCTTTCCGATTGCAGACGATCTGTTTTTGGTTTCCATGCAAGACACCAAGGTGCAGAAGAATTTCATGTTAACGCTTGTCGATCTCTATGATAATCAACTCCCGCTGGAAGTGGATAGCAACTATAACATGTTCGAACCCTTCCCGGTGAAGAATCCTGAGCAACCGGCGCCCATTCCTGACCGCGTCATTCTGGGAAAAACAAATTGCACCGTTTATTGCGTGAGCGTCTACAATGGGCCTGGCCTTGCAGGTGTCCCCAAAGACAAGGTCAAGAAAATGGGCGTCTTCTATTATGAATATTCACCGCGCAATATCGGCGGACATTATACCATCGGCATGGAAGGCCCGTGGGATCCGCGTGTATTGCTGGGGACTGTGGATGTGGAGACCGATGGTTCATTTCTGTTTGAGGCGCCTGCGAATGTGCCGGTAGCTGTGATTCCTCTGGATTCGGAAGGCAAGTCCATGCAGATGATGCGCTCGTGGTTTGTGGGCATGCCGGGTGAGATGCTCTCCTGTATCGGCTGTCATGAGCAGCAGAACCGTGTCTCTCCCAATCAGAAGACGATCGCTTCGCGCAAGAAGCCACAGCAGATTCAGCAGTGGTATGGACCGCGTCGCGGGTTTGCCTTCGAACGCGAAGTGCAGAACGTGTTGGAACGTAAATGCATTGGATGCCATAGTGATACGACGACTGCGAGAAATGCACTCGGACAGAAGATCCCCAGCTTTGTGAACGGCAAGGGGGACGGTGGCTTTTCGAAGTCCTATCTCGCCTTCCATCCTTATTTCCGTCGCAATGGCCCAGAAGGAGATTATCACTTGCTGACGCCATTGGAGTTTCATGCGGATGCTTCCGAGATGACTCAGGTGCTCATGAAGGGGCATCATAACGTCAAGCTTTCCAAAGAGGAGTGGGACCGCATCACGATGTGGTTTGATTTGAACGTGCCATATTATGGAACGTGGCTTGAGCGCGGTGCGCGTAAAGACTGGGTGCTCCGTCGACGCGAATTTGACAAGGAATATTCAAACAATGCGTTTGACCCTGAAGTGATTGTGAATCCTTATCAGCCTGTACCCTTTGTTGAACCCCCGAAGGACGTACCACCCCCAGCAGCAAAGGATCCGCTTCCCATGAAGGTCGAGCCTGTCACGGGTGAGAAAGAGATGACACTTGATCTGGGTAATGGTAAGAGCATTAAATTGGTGCGCATCCCTTCAGGCACGTTCACCATGGGGTCAGACAAGGAGACACCGAGTGAATGTCCAAGGGCTGGCGTTAAGATCAAGAAGCCCTTCTGGATGGGTGCAACCGAGGTGAGTGTCGAGCAGTTCTGGGCCTTTGAGAAGAACCATGACAATGGTGTCTATGACATGCACTATAAGGACCAAGTCAAGCGGGGTTATTACATGAACATCACGAATAATCCAGCAACGGCCTGTTACAAATATCCGGCTATCCGTATTTCATGGGAAAAGGCCATGGCGTTTTGCGATTGGTTGAGCAAGAAGAGCGGTAAGAAGGTTACGCTACCGACGGAAGCGCAGTGGGAATGGGCTTGCCGCGCGGGCACGGAAACACCCTTATGGTTCGGCGATTTTGATGCGGACTTCTCATCGTTTGCCAACCTTGCAGGCGAGGAACGCCAGCAGTTGGCCGTTTCGGGTGTCAATCCACAGCCTATCAAAAATCCGCCTCCGATTTTGGACTTCGAATTGCGTGATCGTCGCTTCAATGATAAGATTTTACATCTTGCAAATGTCGGCAGTTTCAAGTCAAACGCGTTTGGCCTGTATGACATGCATGGCAATGTCGCTGAATGGACGCGTAGTGCTTACAGGCAGTATCCGTACAAGGATGATGAACGTAACAATATGAAGGTCGATGAGAAAAAAGTTGTGCGCGGTGGCTCTTGGAATACGCGTCAGATACGTGCCACTTCGACTTGGCGGTGGGGCTATCCTGGCTGGATGCGTCCCTTTGATGTCGGCTTCCGAGTGATTGTGGAAGATTAATAGTAGAGAATATTATGCAACCTTTACGTTATACAACTGGAGAAAAGATTGTACGCGCTGATGACTGTCAGGGCGTTTCTCTTGCCGCGCAGGCCAAGGAGATTGATCTGCATTGTTTTGGACGGTATAGATATCCTGGAGAACGACTTAAAAAAGAGGAAGTCCCTGGGGTCAGTTCCTGTGGTGTTTGGAAGACCATCAGCGAACAACATTATGGACTGCCGCCTCATCAGAATGAGGGCATCAAGTTCATCATGGCGTTACAGGGTGAAATGCCGATCACGATTGAGGGACATTCGTATGTAATTCGTAGGAACCAGCTCATGATTACGCGTCCATGGCAAATACATTCCCTAGGGGATCCGAATTTTTCAAAGGGCAAGCTAGGGTGGCTGATGTTTGATGTCGGTGTACGACATCCGCATCAGGCCTGGGTGTGGCCAAAATGGCTACTTCTGACGAAGCTTGAACTAAAGGCGCTGACCAATGCGCTGCGCTATAATGAGGATGCAATTCGTGCCGTAACGCCGGAATTTACAAAGACTTTTGTGGACTTTGTAGAACTTGCCAAGACGCCGAATATGCCCTATCGGGGTAGCCAGATGGCGGTTGCAGCAAATGCGTTGTTCCTCCACTTGCTGGCTGAATTGGAATGTCATCCGCCAGTCTATAATCAGAAACTGACGGATTCAGTTCGTACGATAAGGATGTTTCTCGAAAAGTTGCCGTCACGGATGAAAGAATCGTGGAGCGTGCAATTGATGGCAGAAGCCTGCGATATCGGAACAACGCACTTCACCAGCCAGTTCATGACGCTGACGGGCGACACACCGGCCAAGTATCTTTTGCGACTCCGACTGAATCGCGCCACTGAGTTGTTGACGACGACGTCCTTGCCACTCAAAGATATTTGTGAGCAATCAGGTTTTAATCGTCCGAGTTACTTCATCGAAATTTTTACGCAGAAGTATGGAACGACTCCGTTCCAATATCGTAAAATAACAGTATAAAAGAAGGAGATATTCTATGATGAATCGTTATTGCGTTCTTTTGGCCGGCTGTGCGTGTCTTTTGTTGTCGGGATGCATGTATTCACAGGTGCGTTTGCCGATGAGCAGTGAATTCCGGAATACGAAGACCGTGAATAAGTCAGGTCATGCCACGGCACGTTCGTACTTCTGGATGGTGGCTCTTGGCGATGCCGGGTTGCAGGCTGCTGCAGCCAATGGCGGTCTGACGACGATGGAATATGCGGATTTTGAAAACCTTTACATTTGTGCGGGCCTCTACATGAGCCGCACCACGATTGTCTATGGCAACTAAGTTAACCATAGGACTATGCTTTGCGCTCTTGCTCCTGACTACGGGCTGTTTTTCGCCCACCGGTTATGTGTATACGCGTACGGTTGCGCCGTATAGTTTTCCGGAAGAGCAACGTAATCAGGTGGCAACAAAATCCTGTACCGTAGACATTACGCAAATCAAGGAGCCTGTCAGTCGGTTCAAGCTCACAGTGGTTTGGACGAATCGCGCGGTACAAGAGGCTATGAAGAAGGCAAAAATGTCCGAAGTCCGTTATGCGGACTTGATTACCTTATCGGTCTTGAATAAAACGTATGAACGCCGTCGTCTGGTCTTCTACGGCGAGTAACATAGCCTTTAAGTGAGCAGCGACTGCACGACCTGATTGACCAGTTTGCCATCTGAACGCCCTTTAACCTTGGGCATGAGCAGTGCCATCACTTTGCCCATCTCCTTTTTGGTGGTCACCCCGCTCTCGGCGATACATTGACGTACAATGACCTCGATCTCTGCGCGATCCAACTGCTGAGGCTGGTACTTCCGATAGAGGTTAATCTGTTTTTGCTCGGTGTCAACCAAATCCTGTCGGCTTGCTGCGGTAAACTGCTCAATCGCATCGTTACGCTGCTTGATGGCCTTGGTGACAACAGAACAAACTACCTCGTCGGTCACATCAATGCCTGCATTGACCGTCTGGTCCTTGATTGCCGCATGCAAGGTGCGCAAGGCCAGAAGCGCCTCGCTATTCTTCGTTATCATTGCTTCTTTAATGTCCGCCATCAACTGATCCATTACGACAGATGCCATAGAAACCTCCGTTTTTAAAAATAGGCTTTTAGTATATCGTTTCGGACACCGGATGTCGAGGGGGTTGTCAGTAACGAATTGCGTTATTGCCTTATTGCGTTATTGCCTTATTTTTCTTCATTCGTAGGGTTCGCGTCATTCGATGCAAAAAAGTGACTCCCTCGTTTATTCCCGCGGGATAAGCTGTCGACTGGTACTGCCAACTGGTACTGCGTCGCCCCGGGCGACGGGCTCGTCGACACGTTACGACAATCCGCGCTTATCGAGATCGTCTTCTTCGAGTCCGAGATAGTGGCCGAGTTCGTGGAGAAGCGTTTTTCGTACTTCGTGGCGGAAACGTTTGGGATCGTCCTCTGCCTCATCACGCAGATTCTCAATATACAGCCGAATGGCGCTGGGCATCGGATTGGCGTTGTCAGGACGCTCGGCATAGCTGGGTCCCTCGAAGAGTCCGAGTAAGTTCTCGTCATCACCCTCCTCCATCTCTTCATCGGGTAGCGGGTAGGGGTCAAGCGTGATCGTCAGATGCGCTATGCAGGCACGAAGATCCTCCGGCAAGGCCGCACACACCATCTGCACTTCGTGATCCGCTATTGTTGTCCAGTCTGTATCCATACGTAAGATATTACTGAAGATAGGCTGTTCTGGCAATCTCTACTTCCTCTCTCCTCCCTTGCGACCTCCTCCTTGGTATGATGCATTTCACCTAAAATGAATCGCACCCAGCCGTCACCTTGACCTGCATTCCCGCTCGTGGTACTATTCAATACAACGTATGCCTCTAAAGGGAACAAGGTATGATTCGCATCGCCCTCAAAATGCTCTTCGGTGATCGTGGTAAATATGTCATGCTCATCAGTGGGATCACCTTTGCCACGCTGCTCATGGCGCAGGGAATGTCGCTCTTCTGTGGCCTGATGTCCTGGACTTACTCCACGCTGCGCAATATCAACGTCCCTATTTGGGTTGCCGATCCCAAAGTCGAGCAGTGCAATGATAACAAGCCCATGCGTGATACGGACACCACACGCGTCCGCTCTGTGGATGGCGTCGCTTGGGCTGTGCCGCTTTACCAAGGCATTTCGCTGGCTCGACTTCTCGATGGAACCTCTAAGTTAATCACCCTTGTTGGACTTGATAACAATACGCTAATTGGCGCGCCGACACGCATCATCGCGGGTCGCCTCGAAGATTTGCGCATGCCTAACACGGTGATCATCGATGATTTTGGTGTTGAACGCTTGAGCGCGGGTCGTGACCATCCCATTGGTGTGGGGGACACCTTTGAGATCAATGACCGCGAAGCTCGCATTGTTGCAATTTGTCATAGCTATCGTTCCTTTACAGGTGGACCTTATGTGTTCACCACCTACGACCGTGCAATCCAGTATGCTCCCAGCCAGCGCAAGATGCTCAGTTTTATCCTGGCAGCTCCACAGCCTGGCCTTTCGGCTGAGGAGACAGCCCGCCGTATCACCGAGCGCACGGGGCTAGCGGCCTTTACCCATCGAGAGTTGATGTGGTCAACCATTATGTGGTACATCAAAAATACGGGCATTCCCATTAATATTGGGACGATCGTCATTATAGGATTCATCATTGGTGCAGCAATCTCTGGACAGACCTTTTATTCGTTTGTGCTTGAAAATACCCGGCACTTTGCAGCACTCCGCGCCATGGGTACCAGCAGCGGCGAACTCTGTTCGATGCTGCTCTCACAAGCCCTTCTGGTTGGCGTTATTGGTTACGGCATAGGTCTCGGTCTCGTCGCTTTTCTCGGCAATAATCTCTTGCGCCTTGGTAAAGTTCCGTTTCTCATGCTCTGGCAGATTCCCGCGATTGTTGGAATAGCCGTCCTTGTTATCGTCGCCATCTCTGCGCTTATTGGAATCTTTCGCATTGCGCGTCTAGAACCCGCTATCGTGTTCAGGTAAAAAATTGTGTCTTCATTGGGTATCCATGTTCAGTCTGTCGACAAAAGCTTTGGCCGTGGCGAAGCTCGTACGGTCGTGCTTAAAAAGACTGACTTCATGGCTGAGACTGGACTCCTCACGATGCTGATCGGCCCCTCGGGTTGCGGTAAGACCACCTTGCTGAGTATTATCGCGGGTACCCTTCATGCTGACGGGGGTGAGATTGAAGTTCTTGGGCAACGCCTCGATAAAATGAGTCCCAACGCAGTCGCCAAATTCCGTTCGCGTAATTTGGGATTTATTTTTCAGCAATTCAATCTGATTCCCACGCTTACCGCAGCAGAGAATGTTTCTGTGCCGCTCATCATTCAGGGGCTGGGACATCGCCATGCGGAACGTAAGGCTCGCGATGTGCTCGCCTGGGTCGGTCTGGCCGACCATGCTAACTTTCGTCCCAATAAAATGTCGGTCGGTCAGCAGCAGCGTGTGGCCATTGCCCGCGCCCTTGTCCATGAACCTCCGATTGTCCTCTGCGACGAGCCTACCTCGTCCCTCGATAGCGAAAATGGTCACCTCGTCATGGAACTTTTACGCAAGGCTGCTACACAGAGGGACCGCCTCGTGCTGGTCGTTACCCACGATAACCGTACTTATAGTTTCGCCGATCACATGGCCGAGATGGAGGATGGCCGTATTTTCCGGACCCTCAAGACAAAAGAGGAGATCCGCATCCATCATCCCCCGGGATCTTAATTACAAAAACAGGAGAGCTATTATGCCTATTCTTCTCACGCGATTCAGCGTTTACCTTTCGATTGTCGGCATGGTGTATGCCGGGTTCATGGTGTTGCGTCTCTCGGCGCAGGATCCCATACCTCCTCCGCCGCATAATCCGCCAAGCAATCCCTTTCCGCACTCTGTCGCTGCTGCTGGCATTATTGAGGCGCAGGGCGAAAATATCGCACTCGGTGTGCCAGTCGCAGGATTGGTGACCGCTGTGCATGTCAAGGTATGGGACAAGGTTGAATCCGGACAGCCTCTATTGCAGCTCGACGACCGCGAATTGAAGGCTTCGCTCATTGGACAACGCGCCCGCGTGCTGGTAGCGGAAGCGACGGAGATCCGTCTGCGCGGCATGCTCGCCCGTTTAGAGAAGGTCACCGATGACCGTGCCATCACTCGCGAGGAGCTAGAAACCCGGCGCTCGGATGTGCAGGTCGCCGCTGCTGAACTGGCTTCGGCCCGGGCGACCGTGGAGCAGACAGAAACGCTCCTCACCCGTCTGACAGTCCGCGCTCCTCGTGCTGCGACTGTCTTACAAGTCAATACGCGTCCTGGTGAATTTGTGACGCCAGGTTCGCCGCGTTCACCGCTCATCCTGGGCGATCTGACGTATTTCCAAATTCGCGCGGACATCGACGAGCAGGTCGCCCCGCGCGTGCGTTCCGGTATGAAAGCTGTCGGCTATCTCAAAGGCGATACCCAGAAGCCCATTTCGCTGGAGTTCGTGCGAGTCGACCCTTTCATCATTCCCAAGGTTTCCCTGACTGGCGGAAGCGTTGAGCGTGTGGATACGCGCGTCCTGCAAGTCATCTATCGCTGCCCGTTCTCTTCAACGAATACCCTCTATGTCGGTCAGCAACTCGATCTGTATCTTGAGGAGTAGGAATATCCAATATCCAACACGGAATATCCAACGGTGGAAGGAAGAAAGGAATTTTAAAGACGATGCATAACGTATTTCAGTTGGTTATTGGATATTCCGTGTTGGATATTGGATATTCAAAAAATTCTTATAGGCCCCTTCAGAGAATATCGAGGGGAGGGCTACTAGGATGCCTTCTCCTTTTAGCTGGCTGCGTGGCGCGGCCAGACAAGCCGTTGCTGACGCCAGCACCTGCGCCCACGATGGCGGTTGTGCCTGTCTCCACCAACGTGTTTGAACGCGCCGAGCGTCCGTTACCGCAGGCGTGGTGGACAGCCTTCCGCGATCCGGAACTCGACCGCCTCATTGCGCGTGCTCGTGAGCAAAACCGTAATCTCATGCAGGCATCCGCTCGAATCGAAGCCGCTCAAGCCCAAGCCCGTCTGGTTGGCGCAGAGTCTGCACTTCAGGTCAGCGGCACCGCGAGCGCAAGCCGGTCGCGCATGTCCGAAAGTACTGTCTCGTCTCCCTTTATTCCTCTCTATCAGACCCGCTTGGGCCTTGGTTTCCAGTTTGCCTACGAGGCCGATCTTTGGGGACGTATCCGCGCCTTGCGCGAAGCGGCCTCCAAGAACGTGGAGCTCTCGGTCTCCGAGCGTGCCACAGCCGAGATAACACTCTGCGCCGAAGTTGCCAAAGCATATCTTAGCCGTCTTGCGCTGCAGCGTGAAACAGCGTTGCTGAATCGCCAGCTTGCGATATACGCCGAAACCGAGAAGCTTCAGTTGGTTCGCTCCGATGCCGGCTTCGCAACGGATCTTGATGTTTCGCGCACTCGCGTTGAGTCTGCGACCCGTGAGGGTGAACGAGCTACGCTGTGCGAGCGAGAACAGGCACTTCGTTACGCGCTGGATTTATTATGTGGGGACGCCGCTACGCCAGGGGACGTTACGAACGCGACACCTGTTGACGCTTGTACCCCAGAGGTTCCCGCAACACTCTCCCTTGCACTGCTTGAACAGCGTCCGGATGTCGCCGCAAAGCGCGTCAAGTGGGAGGTTGCTGTCCAACGCGTTTATGCGGCGCGTGTTGCACGTTATCCTGCGCTGACACTCTCTGGAAAAATTGGAACCGAATTTGATCGCCTTGCCGATTTGTTAGACTGGCGTAGCCGGCTTTGGTCGATTGCTGCAGGATTGTCTGCTCCCATTCTTGACGGAGGCAGGCTTGCGGCATCACTAGACATCGAACGTGCTGCCTTGCGTGAAGCAACAGCGGGCTACGAGGCAGCAGTCCTGACAGCCTACCGTGAAGTGGCCGACGCCCTGAATACCCTGCATTCACTGGTCGAGCGTCAACGGGCCGCTGAAGCTGCCCGTGAAGCATCCCGCCGCGCCCTCGCTCTTTCGCGAGAACGCTACGATAAAGGATTTGTGACCTATCTTGAGGTCATCGAGAGCGAACGCGCCCTTCTAACTGCCGAGCGCACACTCGTGCAACTTCAGGCAAGCCGTCAAATCGCAACAGTCGACCTCATCCGCGCCCTCGGCATCCCGTGATATTTTTTGAATGCCCATGAGAGGGCACCCTAACTTAGAGATTACGTGTCTGTGCGTTTGTGTGATTGTTTGTGGGTGTAGTGGTAAAATAGACTTTCCACTACACCTGGTTTCATAATGAACGAAATATTCAACAAGCCCATTAGAAAACAAAAAACCCGTAAACATTGGTCGAAACCTTTGTTTACGGGCCTAACAATGGTAGGGGTGCACGGACTCGAACCGTGGACCCAGTGATTAAGAGTCACTTGCTCTACCAACTGAGCTACACCCCCATTGAAAAAAAAATGGAGCGAGCTAAGGGAGTCGAACCCTCGACAACCACCTTGGCAAGGTGGCGCTCTACCAACTGAGCTAAGCTCGCTTTGGAAGAGAAAATTTATCAAAACGCGCTGGTCAATGCAAGCGCGTTTTTCAAAAAATCAATTATTTCCCTTCTGGGGCTGAAGGAGCTTGCATACGGGGTGCAGTGTCTTGAGGATGTGGACCCTGATGTGCACCTGATCCTTGCTGAGTTTGTGGCCGTTGGCTCTGCTTTTTTTGATGGGCTGCGAAGAGCTTTTTGATGACATCTTCGCCGAAGATGCTCTTGGTCTTTGTCTTCATGAGCGTCTCTTGGCGAAACAGTTCAGCCCTTGCGGTTGAAATAGCATCCGTAGCCTTGAGAAGCGTCGCTTCATCTGATTTGGGTTCCGCTTCGAGTAATTGTAATTCGAGTTCGGCCTTTTCAACCGAGGCACGCAAATCGATCTGCTTCATGCGGAATTCCTTCATGAAGGTCTTGAATGCGAGCAGTTGCTCCTCGGTTGCTCCGGCGGCCTTCATGGCTTCTGGATCAGCAAAGAGACGACGCGGTGCAGATTCCCCAGGCATTTGACGACCTTGGTTGGCCATACCGCGCATCTGAGGCATCTGCCCTGGCGCTTCGCTCATGGGACCGCGCATCATCGGGCATTGTCCTTCCATACCTTCTTTTGGTTGACGCATTGGGCATTGTCCGCCTATGCCTTCTGGTTGTGGAGGCGGTGGGTGTTGGGGTTCCTGCGCGATGCCGCAGAGTACGGCTGTGGTGCCGGCGAGTAATGAAACGATGAGGTGTTTGTTCATGATGAACTCCTTGTGTTATGAGTATGTGTTGTAAGCCAACGTGGCTTTGTTTAAAAATAGTTAACCACAGTGAGATGACAATCACACGCTTTTAAAGATGACGATATTGTCATCATTCTGGACTGGCCAGAAAGCCGTTTCACACTGTATTATAATGTGCATGCGAATACTTGTTGTAGAAGATGAACGGAAGATCGCTAGCTTTATCCGTCTTGGGTTGAGCGAGCAGGGGTTTGATGTGGAGGTGTGCGCAAAGGGGACTGATGCGCATGACTTCATTCAAACGCGCACGTATGATGCCATTGTGATGGATATCATGTTGCCAGGTCGTGATGGTCTCAGCATTCTGCGTGAGATGCGCGAGAAGGGGGACGCGACCCCTGTGATTCTTGTGACCGCGCGCTCGGGCTTGAATGAGCGCATTGATGGTTTGAATATTGGCGCAGATGATTATTTGACGAAGCCGTTTTATCTTGAGGAGTTGATTGCTCGGCTTCATGCGATTACGCGACGTAGCAAGGATGCGCTTTCAGGTGTGCTGGCAGTCGGCGAATTGAAGATGGATTTGATGCGGCATAAGGTGCTCAAGGGAGCAACGGAAATCGAGCTGACGGCGCGTGAGTTTAGTCTGCTGGAGTTGTTGATGCGTTCGCCCGGACGCGTCTACACGCGGACGCAATTGCTGGAGCATGTGTGGGGATATGACTTTGATCCTGAGACTAATTTGGTGGATGTTAATATCCGGCGATTGCGCAAAAAGCTTGATGATGACGCGGAACATCCGCTGATTGAAACAGCTCGTGGGATCGGTTATCGGTTGCGGGCACAGGCAAAAGGGTAGCGAGAGCGCAGACAGGAATGTCTGCGACACCTTAGGGGATTGTTGATATGTTTGTTCAATCATTTAAAGCAAAAATGGCGCTCTTTTCAGTCTGTACATCTGGATTGATCTTTGCAGCCTTTGCTCTTCTGTTACTCAAGGTCTCCGAGCAGGCGGCATACGAGCGTATGGATAGGCAGTTGCGTGGTTTTGCAGAAGGACCGCTGCACCGATTGATGGAGAGTGAACAGGCGAATCCACGGCAAGATAACCGGCCTTCTCCTCCGCCGGTTACTGAAGATGATGCGGAGTTCAAGAGTGCGTTCGCTGTTCATCTGGTTGGCAGGGAGGGTCGAACGGTTTATGTTTCACCATCCTGGCCTGCTGCATTGACCGTGAGGATGATCCATAAGATCCCGCCTCCTGAACAACGAGGTGACCCTCATTTTCCGCCTCTGTTAGGAGACCCTCGACCCTGGGACGAGAAGGGTCCAATGCCTCGCCGGGGCATCCCCCAACATCCAACATTGACAACCTATCACGTTGAAACAGGGCAATGGCGTGTTCTCCATATCCGCTATCAAGGCGTTTCATCCTATATTGCAGGAGACCTGACAGAGGTGATTAAGGAGGTTCGTTCCTTTCGGATGATGGTTATCTTCCTGGGAGCAGGGGGATTGCTTTTGTTGGCTGCTGGAGGATGGTTGTTGGCTGTCGTTGCCTTGCGGCCGGTGAAAGCCGTTACGCATGTTGCTGAAAAAATAACCTCAACAGCATTACACGAACGTGTCCATGTGCAGGGATCATCTGATGAATTTCAGGCCCTTGTCAATGTGATCAATCACATGCTTGAACGCCTCGAAAAAAGTTTCTTGCAAGCTCAACGGTTCAGCGCGGATGCGGCACACGAATTAAAGACACCCTTGACTGTGCTTCAAGGACAGTTGGATTATGCCTTGCGTCATGCGGCTCCAGAGTCGTCAGAGCAGCAGCTTTATCTCAGTTTGCTCGACGAGGTACAGCGTCTGAAATCGATTGTCAACAAATTGCTCGTGCTGGCTCAGAGCGATGCTGGTAAGTTGACATTAACAAAAACAAGCGTTTCGCTCGTTGACTGTGTGAATGCAATGTGTGAAGACGTCCCTTTGCTTGCGCCAGATCTGACCTTGGATTGCGTGTGTGAAGAAAATGTCGTCATCGAGGCAGATGCCGCGCTCTTCCGCCAGGTGATTCAAAATCTCTTCTCGAATGCCATCAAGTATAATCGCGAGAAGGGGATGATTCAGTGTCGGGTTCGAAAGGAAAACAAACAGGCGGTATTGACGATTATGAACACGCTTGAACCTGGTGCGCAGGTGGATGTGGCGCATCTCTTCGAACGGTTTTATCGCGGCGACCCTTCGCGTAATCGGAAACAGGATGGTTTCGGTCTCGGTTTGAGCCTGGCCCGCGAAATTGTGCACGCACATGGAGGTGAGTTAACAGTCGAATCGGTCACGGATGACACGATCACCTTCCGTCTGGTCTTTCCGCTTGCCGACAAGAGGGACAGAATATCCAATATCCAACAGGGAATATCCAATATCCAAGGGGAGACAACACTGAACATCTAACGCTGAGCCCATTTCACAAAGTTCCCCATGCTTTTTCCATGGCCATTTCTTACGGAAATAGCTATACTGTTTTTATTTAGGAAGCAAAATAGTTGATGAGCAATCAAGTGTATGTTGGAATAGATGCGGGGTCGCGTGCGACAAAGATTGTTGTCGTCGATGCTGAAAGAAAGGTGCTTCGGCGCGGAATGATCGATCAGTCCGTACGGCCGGCGGAGAGCGCCAAGCGATTGTTTGATGAAACACTTGATGGCCTTACAGTCGTTCAGTGCGTAGCAACAGGGTATGCGCGCAATTTTTTGAAGTTTGCACATCGCACGGTGACGGAAATCACTTGCCACGCCAAGGGTTGTGTCGTCGAGTTCCCAGATGCGGGAGCCATCATCGAAATCGGAGGCCAGGACAGCAAATACATCTACGTTGAGAATGGCCGGGTCCATGACTTCGCCATGAATGATCGCTGTGCAGCCGGTACAGGACGTTTTTTGGAAGTGGTCGCCATGCGGTTGGGTGTGTCGCTGGCCGACTTGCAAGAGGTGCTCCGCGATGCGCCACAGGATGCGGCGGTCACGATCAGCAGTATGTGTGTTGTCTTTGCTGAGACGGAAATCATCGGTCTGCTGGCTTCTGGCAGTTCAGCATCTGTGATCCTGCAAGGTGTCCAATCTGCTGTTGCGGCGCGTGTGATCGCTATGATGGGTGACCGTAAGAAAATCTCTGGCCCCATTGTTTTTACCGGCGGTGTTGCGCAGGTCTATGGCATGTCATCCACATTTGAAAAAGTGTTGGCTCACAAAGTAGTTATTCCAAAACATCCGCAATATACAGGCGCGTATGGTGCTGCCTTGCTTGCGATCGAAACAATACGATAGGCTAAGGTCTGTCGCGCTCAAAAAGGAGGGGTTATGTTTAAAGTATCGAGTAATTATACGAAGGAAGTCCAGGCGATCTATTCTGGTGTTGAAGGCCAGTTGTGGGAATTGCTGATGGGCGAGCAGATTCATATTGGTGGCTTCGCGTCATCAACGGACCTTGCCCGTTTTGGTGGCATTAAAAAAGGCACAAAGGGTGTTGATTTCTGCTGCTGTTCCGGAGCAGGGATGCGGTTCCTGTTGAAGAACTGCGAAGTTGCGTCTATGGTGGGCGTTGATTTTACGAAGGTCCAGCTTGATTTGGGAAAGAAGCGCATGAAGGCCGCTGGCATTTCGTCAAAGCAGTATAGCTTTCATCTGGGGGATGCTGCGACGCCACACGTGGCGGAAGCGGCATTTGATTTTGTCTGGGGTGAAGATGCTTGGTGTTATGTGAATGATAAGCCCGGCTTGCTGAAACAGGCGTATCGCGCCTTGAAGCCCAGCGGTAAAGTGGTCTTCTCTGACTGGGTTGCCACGGCCAAGATGACGGCTGAGGAGGCTAAGCGCTTTTCCACCTTCATGAAGTTTCCGACCTTTATGACTGTCGCGGATTACAAGACACAACTGGAGAAGACTGGCTTCACAAAAATCAAGGCAAAGGTCTCGCCCTACTTTGCACCATCCATGGATCTGTATGCCACGATGTTTATCCGTCAACATGCGTATGATGTGTTGCGTCTCCTTGGATTTAACAAGGATGTTTATAAGGCCGTGCTGGACGAACTTGGTTTTGCCATGGGATTGGCGAAATCCAAAAAACTCGTGCAGGCCTATTTCACGGCTGTGAAATGATGTGAAAACCATTGTTGTTTTATCCCATGCCATTTCTGATGACTGGTTTGTGGGTCTGGAAGTTGCGTTGGTGCGAGACGTAAACTGCGCACGCCATGCGCCTGTTCCCTTACGGGCAGGCGTATGCGGAACGTTAGCATTTCTGCCAGCTCTGCTTGCGGAGGTCGATGGCATGGTGCTCACAACCTCCTGCGACCAGATGCGTCGGGCAGCAGAGTGGCTCAATGATGATGCCCGTATCTTCTTATTTAATCTTCCCTCGACTCTCCAACAGGACCGTTTGCTCGAAGCTGAAAAAGCACGTTTGGTGAAGTGGTTCCGAGGCTTGCATGAACGTCATGGAGAGAAGCGATCGTTCCCCAGTGCACCCCTGACTCTGAATTCTGAATCCCGCCCCCTGAACCCTGACACCTTCCGTGTCGGGGTTCTCGGCGGACACTTCTGCGGCGATCAACAGAGTGTTGTCCAGTTCTTTGAGAAACGAGGCATTCATGTTTCCTTGTGGGGCTGTGAGGGAGGTGAGAGGGTTGGAGATGTTTTTCAGCGACCTAACACGCTCTTCTATGATCAGGTGCAAGACGTGATCGTCGAGCGCCACTTAGACGGCCTCCTTGTTGTTCGCACGACGTGGTGTGATATGTGGCGGCTCGCCTCTGTGCGATTGCATGAGGTTGTGAAGGTGCCTGTACTGGAGTGGGTGATGGATAGTCAGTGTCATGGGCAGTCTTTCCCTGATGGGGCAAGTACCACGCGGTTGGAAGCATTTTGCGAACTATTGCGGGCGCGCAGACAGGAGGGGACATGAAAGGGTCGCTGGCTGTATTAGATGTGTTTGCGGCGAAAGACTCCTGTTTGCCCAAGGCTATTCAGGGTGCCTTGCAACGTCATGTGCAAAGCGGTGACAGGCGCTTGCTGCATCTGGAATTTCATCTCTCGCCGGCCTCGCATGACCTTTGGAATTTCTTGATGACCGAGGAGGAGCGTTTGCATGCGGCGCGTACGTCAGGCAAGATGATCGTCGGTGCATTAAAGGATTTGGGTACGATTCCTATTCTGGTCAATGCTTACACGAATGCCGTGGCCTTCTATCCCGATGGTGCCTGGTGGTTGCCCTGCTTCAAGGAGGAGCGTACGAATGTGCTGTCCGTTGCGGATGCATTAGGCGCAGGCGAGGGGTTTTGTCCGGTCCGCGCTATGTTGGGCGCCTTTGAACTGGGATGCCACTTTCCGATCCCCGACATGATGTTCTGCAGCACAGGCGCGATCTGTGATGATTTTAAAGCCATTTCTCAACGCTTGGTTGAGCGCGGACATCCGATTCATTTCTGGGAAATGCCGCACGTACGCGCGGCTCAGGCGGATGAACCAGCGATTGAATTATCAAATAGCCTGTGCGTACCTCTACTGGCTCGCGATATTGTGCACGATGAGTTGTGTCGTATCGCAAAACGTCTTGATCAACTAACAGGCGAAGCCATCAGTGAAAATAAACTGCACTCGGCGATTGTCCGTTCGAATGGTGTGAGAGCCTTGCTTGCCCGTATCCGCGCGAGTGCATTGCCGAGTCTGGAACGGCTTATCTGCGAGATGATGGCCCTTCATTATTGCTCGGATTACGTGTGCTGCGAAGCCGTGTTGACCCGTGTTGCAGAAGAAGCAGAGACCTTGAAAGTTGATACGCATTTGAAGCCAGTCTATTGGATTAATCCTGTGGCGGATGTGCGCGCTATGAATTTGCTCGAAGATGCCGGTGGACGTCTGTGTGGAACGGATTTCATGTTCACACACGCCCTGTCGCCATTGGATGAAGGACTCTCGCCGTTTGACACCCTTGCGTGTATGGCACTGGCTGATCCGATGGCCGGCACGATTCGTACGCGGATGATGGCGTGTTTAGCCGACGCAAAACGAAGTGGTGCCAGAGGCATTATTGTCTCGCGTATTCCAGGGGCGAGTCACTGCGCTTTTGAAGCCTCTATGCTCTCAACAATTTCCGACTTGCCTGTCTTGGAAATTGAAGTTCCCTCCCTGACCGATTCCTCTGTGCCGTCGCTGATGACGCGCTTGCAAGGATTCATCGAAAGTGTCTAATCACGTAAGATTTGCGATCAGAATAAAAATGTGGTACGATTTCTTAAAATTACGCGGTATTTTTTATGTCCAAATATCCCTTGAAAATTGCGTTGTTGGTTGAAAACTCGCGCACGTACGGACGGGGGATCGTGCGTGGCATCTCCCGGTATGCCAGCGAACACGGTCCTTGGTCGTTTGCCATGCAGTTGCAGAAATTGCCTGGCGAACTCCCCGAGTGGTTAAAGACGTGGAAAGGGGACGGAATCATTGCCTGGATTGAAGACCGGTGGATGGCGGAGGAACTCCTTAAACTAAAGTGTCCACTGGTGGATGTGCTGGGGGCGATGAAAGGTAGGGGGATGCCGAGTTTCGACACAGATGCGCAGGCCGTGGCGAAGATGGCCGGAGACTTTTTTCTACAGGCGGGGTTCAAACATTTTGCCTACTGCGGATTTAAAGGTGTCTGGTTTTCCGACGAGCGGGGTGCCGCGTTATCCGCTTACCTGGCGAAGAAAGGCATCAAGGTTTTGCAGAGTCCCGGTGTTCACAAACCACCTCAGGCGGTCAACTTCCAGGTCTTCGAACAGCCTGGGATGAACGCCGAGCCCCTCATTGGACGCTGGCTCGAATCCCTGCCGCGGCCGCTGGCCGTTCTCGCCTGCAATGATGTGCGGGCGCATCAAGTGCTCAACGTGTGCCGCGACCGGAACATCCGAGTGCCGGAAGACGTAGCGGTGATGGGTGTGGATAACGATGAGCTGCTCTGTACGTTGTGCGACCCGCCGCTGACGTGCATCGAGCCGGATACGGAACGGCTGGGCTATGAGGCAGCAGCCCTGCTGCACCGCGCGATGAAGGGACGAGGCACGTTGCCAGCCCGTCTCACCCGCATACCTCCGTTGCGTCTGGTAGAACGGACCTCCACGGATGTGATCGCGATGGACGACCCGGTGATGGTGCAAGCTCTGCGTTATATCCGCAACGAAATCAGTCACGGCATCATGGCCAAGGATGTGTTGAAGCATGTCCATCGGTCACGTCCGGTCGTGGAGCAGCGTTTTCAGCGCTGGCTGGGAAGAAGTATCCGTTCGGAAATTCAGCATCGCCGGTTGGAACAGGTATGCCGATTATTGCTGGAAACAAAACTGGATCTGGCCGGGGTCGTCCGGCAGGTCGGCTTATCGACCGCCGCGCACTTGTGCCGGATTTTTCAGGAACACTATCATCAGACTCCTTCGCAATTCCGCGCCGCGCAATCCACGTATAAAAATACATAAACGAAGCCCGTGTACTTTCAAAAATGACAATCAACTTTCTAAATTAACAATAGCGTGTTGTCCCGTCTTTGTGTGGTTCTTCTAACATTTTCATGGGTAAAGGCTAAGTCTTCCACAAAAGAACAGGAT
>JBAXOG010000017.1:0-43593 GCA_037133395.1 bacterium
GCGCCCCCTGTCTAACTTACTCTGCCAAAGTCTAACTTACTTTGTCCATTGACCATTTTAGTTGAAATGAATCACACCAAGTAGGAAGTAGTAGGGAGGAGGGAGGAGATGTGCCCTTTTTCACAAGCTTCGAAAGTGTGTCTTCATCCAAGAGACAACAACAAATAGCAGAAAATAATTTCCTAACCCATTCCAGATTACCACTCCTCCCTCCTACTTCCTCCCTCCTCCCTCGGGTGCGGATTCAAAAAGTTGAATCGCCCCGTAAATAGATTTGCAAGCTTGTCTTTTTAAAAAACCTTTGATACCGTAATTGAAAATTTTGCAGGAAAGTAATGGTGCTTATGCCTGCCCATCGAATGAAGGAGTTTTATGATTGAATCGCTTGCGATTATTGCCGGGGTGGGTGAATATCCCGTACTCATGGCACAAGGGGCCCGGAAAGCGGGTGTCAAAAAAATTACGGCGATTGCCATTCGAGGAGCAGCCGAACGCAGATTAAAAGCCTTTGTTGATGAATGGGTGCCCGTCGGCATCGGGGAATTAGAAACTGTGCGCAAATGGTGCGCAGCACATAACAAATATGCGATTGAGTTTGGCGGTGGCATTTCGGCCTCAGCATTGTTTACAACAAAATTTGATGCGCTTAGCCGAAAACTGTTGGCCGAGTTGCCCATTAAAAACTCCCATACGATTTTCGGGAAACTTTGTGATGTCCTGGAAGAAACAGGCGTTAAAGTCCTCCCAGCCTCCTGCTTCATGGAAGCAGCTATCCCAGGTCCGGGTCTCATCACGAAGCGAGCACCCGATGCACGCGAGGAAATCGACCTGAAGCTTGCGGAAAAGATTTCTCTTGTGATTTCTTCCGTGGAAATTGGACAAGTCGTGGTTGTCAAGGACGGCGCGATCTGCTCCGTCGAAGCCCTAGAAGGTACGAACACCACCATCAAGCGTGGCACAAAGGTCGGCGGCAAAGGGTGTGTGGTCTTCAAGGGCGCCAAAGAGGGACATGATATGCGCTTTGACATCCCGGCTTTCGGAATGAAGACCCTTAAGTTCCTGCGCAAGACGGGGGTTTCTGTCTTTGCCTTCCAAGCGAATCGCATGATTTTCCTTGAACAGGATCCTGTGCGCTACTACGCCGACAAGTGGGGCATCTCGATCGTGTCTGTCCCTTGTAAGCTCACACCGTGTCCGACGCGGCCATAAATTACGGCACAAAAAAAAGGCGAGGGCTTCAGCCCTCGCCTTTTTTTATATCTTTTGCCTCACCCTAAACTATTATTTTCGGACATTGCAGAGATTGTAATAGACGTCACCCTGTGCATAAAGTTCCGCATGGTTGCCGCTCTCAATAATCTTACCCTGATCAAGGACCAGTATCAGGTCCGCATGCTGGATTGTGCTCAGGCGATGCGCGATGACAAACACCGTCCGGTTTGCCATCAGATGTGTAATCGCCTCCTGCACTTGTTGCTCGGTAACTGTATCCAGTGCGCTAGTTGCTTCGTCTAGAATCAGAATCGGAGGATTTTTGACGATGACCCTTGCGATCGCCACACGTTGGCGTTCTCCTCCGCTTAACACAAATCCCTTATCCCCCACGACCCGCTGATACCCATCGCTATGTCCCATAACAAACGAATGAGCATTGGCCATCTTTGCGGCTGCTTCTATCTGCGCATGCGTCGCCCCCTTTGTCCCATAAGCAATATTCTCGGCAATAGTAGAATTAAAGAGGATCGTCTCTTGGGTCACAACACCGATCAAATTACGCAGATCCCCAATATCCATATCCCGCAGATCTATGCCATCCATCAAAATTCGGCCGCCTGTCGGATCATAAAACCGCGCTAAGAGATTCGCTAACGTTGTCTTGCCTGATCCGGTTGAACCTACCACTGCAATGGTCATGCCTCTTTTCAGCACGAAGTTAGCATCATGAACAATTTGACGTTCCTCTGTATTGTATGAAAATTCAACATGCTCAAAAACAAGTTCTTTGTCAAACGACTTTTTAACAACTGCATTTTTTGCCAGCGGGAGCGAGGTATCCATATCAAGGAAGGAATAGATGCGTGATAATGCAGCCCTTCCTGATTCAAGTGAAATCTGAATTTTGGCTAGGGATTTTAAAGGCTTATACGCTACAACAAACGGCGTCAGCAAGGGGATGATATCTGCAAAGGTCTTTCCCTTCCAAAAACAGATCACCAGAAACAGTACCGACAACATAATCGTTGCGGTTTCCATCAGCGGGCCTACGAGCAATCCTACTCGAATGCCTTTGAGGGCAATTTTCACACATTGCTGATTCGATTCCCGATACTTTTGTTTTTCCTCTTCTTCCGTATGGTACGCCTTGACCACACGAATTCCGGTCAGATTTTCTAACATGTTTGACCCAAGCACAGCTCCACGTTCTAAGCCTTTCCGCGCATAATTCCGTATCTTCTTGCCAACCCACAGTAACGGATACATGGCCAAGGGGTAACCCACAAATGCTAATACGATCATTTCGATCATATCGTTCTTGATTGCAAAATAGATGACAAAACCTATAGATGCAATAATTTCGAACGGTGCCCGGCACATCTCTGCGACTGTTTGGGTCACCACGGTCTGGACCGTGCCCGGGTCGCCATTGCACCGACTCATGATACGTCCGACATCCATTTGCCCGAAGAATTTGAGCGATTGATTTTGCAAATGATCAAACATCTCATTACGGATATCCCTCACGATACGCGTACCCGCCCACTGCAACATGTAGTTGTTCAGATACAATGTTCCCAGGCGGAAAGCCAATGCCAACGGAACGACCAGCAACATCATAATGAAAAACGAGGTCCGCACATCTCCCTTCTCGTCCGTAATCGTGATCCCCAACCCTTTTGCTGCCTTTTCTACATCCCTAAACCATCCAGGCAACTTTACCTTCTTCGGCTCGCCAACCTCTGCTGCATTCGATTGCCTAGGGTCTGCCGCGCCCTGGCGCGGGTCTCCCTCTACATTCGCGCCTTCGCGCATTCCCGCATTCCCGCTATTCCCGCTATTCCCACCTCCCGCAGCACTCTGCATCTGCATAATAGCAGGCTGAAGCACCTGGAACACAGGAAGCCACGTCCCCCCTACCATCATGCCTGAAAAAACGCCTATAGCCAGTGCCCAGCTATACTTCCGGGCCTTCTTGAACAAGCGCCCATAGACTTCTTTTGCTGTAAATTCCTTATCAAACCATTCCTGCATAAAACTCCTTGCTTTCAACTTCATTAGAATAATGGATTAGCGGAATGTTGGAATATTGGGAGAAGTCGCTCTTGGGAGGGACGACCAGCAACTGCCGGATACCCTTTCCAGAGCCGATATTCAGTATCCCCATCATTCCATTATTCCTTTTTCCCAGTTACTTCTTCGTATATTCTAATCTCCACAGGGGCACGGACTTTCTAGTCCGTGATTCAACGGGTTGGAAAACCCGTTCTCCTTTTGTTTCTTCACCAAGAAAGGGGCGTTGCTTCATTCTTTATAAATGCATCCTCAGAAAAGCGGCCTCGCCGAATTAATAAAATGAGCATGTGACAAGCACAGGAAAATATTTTGGACGATCCGCCAAGACAAAAAACGAAACCGTAAAGAGCGCTCGGTCAGCGCATTCCTGGTTTTTGCCTCCGTGATGTATTGCCTGAAGGATATTCTCTTTTGTATTCGCCTTTTAAACCCAGACTTAAGATGTCGGTAATTCATTATACAGAAACTTAATCCGGCAAACGTATGCGGATCATCCCCCATGTGTTCACAAAACTGCTTTTCGAGGTTGATCCATGAAAAATACGGTGGAAGCGTTGAGGGATCGCCGGAATCCCGTCCGGGATGCACCCCCGCCCAACCACACGTGTCCATAAACATGATAGCCTTCCCATTCCCGACAGCTTCAATCATGAGAGGCGTGTCGCCCCATTTTCCGTAGATATCAAAAATGGAAGGCAGGTCAACTTAATGAGGTGAAACCGTGGGTCGGTGATTGCTTCAAGTGACTTGTGGTTGTGTGTTGAGGGTTCAAAGGCATAGAGCGCTTTGAGCGACAGGCCTCCTTGGGCAAACCACTCACGACTGTAATGCCCTGCGTTTGCGCCTACATCAAAGACGACGAGATTTTCCGAAGGAATATAAGGAACCGCAGCAGCTATTTCACGCCGACACGTTGCCGTTCCGTATCCCTTACCTTGAAATTTAGCCGCAGTTCTTTCAATTGCACGAGCAAAACGAATGATCGGACTTCTATCGGTCATGGACATCTCCTTTTAAGTAACGTTCTCTTGATAAAATGCTCTGCTTCTTATTTGACTGTTAATCTAACCCACATCATGCCCGGGGCACGACCTTCATTAATCATTTTTCGTCTTATGTGTTTATTAAATTGTTTTAATATGGGGAACTTATCCAGGTCTACGCCCCCGTCGCCGACAATTTCGATAAGATGCGTGCCCTGAAACCGTTCAATCAGTTTGTTGACCATTCCCGGCACAATGAAATCATGGGATTCTACAATCAGGTCAACATTTCTAAGCATGGGGATTTTATTGGGGTCTAACAACGAATCTTCGCCCCCTTCTATGTCACAGAATATGAGCGCCTTTCCACCTTCACAAAGGGTTGATATTTTCGCCGCATCGCATAACCCCTCAAAACACATCTTACCTTCTACCTGATTTATTGCAGCTAAGTGTCTGGCATTCTCGAGCGCCTCTTCCTCAATATCAAACGCATAGATCCTCTGCGCATAGTTCTGATATGCAAACCCGACTGCATAATAACCCTCGGCACAACCGACATCCACTATCACATCGTATTTGCGAGAAGGAATATCCAGAATCCATGGCGTGATCACCGATTCATAACAACCAATAATTTTAGGCATTAACCGTGAACAATTGGCAACCGGAATATACTTCATTCCCTTGAAGGGGCCTGACTTTATTTCCAGAGCCATACCCAATAAACTTGGCTTTCTGAGATGCTTAAGAATGATGTATTGCCAAATGAGTTGCATCTTTTCCGTGTTCATACTCTGCTCCTTCTCTCTGTGGCGAAAATCCTCTGTCGTCTGACAAAAACCATTATCCGCGCTTAACCAATGTAAAAATGGCGCAGCCGTATTGGCAATTAAAATTCTGCTTCGCATCTTCTCCATCAAAGGGAACATCAGCATGCAATTCCCCCTTGTTGGAAATATAGGAGAACTTTTTGACTTCAAATCTTTTTTGAACCATATTCAGGAGATACTCCATTGAAAAAACACGGTGCGCATTGAACTCCACTCGGAGCGGTCCCAAAGGAACAGAGAAATAGAAAGTTCCGCCTGTTTTCACCATTTTCGTTAGATTTTCAAAACCTGCCAAATGCCCGTTCACATCAATCGGATCGCCGTAGCGCCCCAATCCGAAATGTTCAATCGCATGCAGACACGACAACGAATCCGTACACGCGAGTAACTCCGGACTCAACGCACCCATCAAATCGCATTTCGTGAATTTGACATTGTGTATTTTCGAACTCAATGGACGGATATCAAACATCTCAATCTCACGAAAAGATGCCACATGGGCAATCAACCCGTCGACACGCGAACCAATATCGACATGACGAACCGGTTGTGCTTTAAAGATTTCCTGTGCGACATACAAGTCTTGAAAGAAATAGATCTTGTCCCCTATCCCACTCTCTTTTTTGTCATCGTCTAAAATCGGATACATCTTCCCAAGCGGAACAGGATTCTCAATACTCTCGCGCATTTGACGCGTAAACAACGAAAGATCTCTCCTAAAACGAAAGGAGAGACTTTTTAGCTTTCTTCCAATTCTCATTTATTACGCACCCCTTTATTACCTGAAAATATCATGAAGTTCAGTATAAGTTTTCCATTTCGACCTAGACATGAATCTCCAGACCACTATTTACGAGAGAACCCAAACATGACTTGTCCTGTTATTCGGCTCGGTTCTCCACGTCCAGCCTGATCAATCTCATTTTGTGTAATCTCCGCGCCACCACTAAGAAGAAAGGCCGAAAAGCCACTATCCGAAAAAAGGCGAAACACACTTGTAAATTTTTCCGCCGCGGCAAGCTGATTACCATGCTGACAAGGCGGCATTATTTCAACAACCCATTTTGCATCGGCCTCTGCGATACATTTTTTGCCGCCACGCAACACCAAATGCTCCGCCCCCTCAACATCCAACAAAAATAAACAACGACGACCAACAACCCTATGCGCAAGTAACGTGTCCATGTCATGGACAGGAACCAAAACACCATCTTCCCTGCTGTTCCAGATATTTACAAGAGAAGCTCCAGTACTAAACCCAAACAAATTTAGAAGCCCTGCGCGCTCCGCTAATGCAATTGGAAAAATTTCAACTAATTCGTCAAATTTGTTTAAATAAATATTTTTGTATAGTAATCGGCAATTATCGATATCCGGCTCAAAAGCGACAACTTTTTTACCCATAGATGCCGCTATACAGGCGTAATAGCCAATATTTGCTCCTATGTTGATAAACAGCTCTGCTTCCCCAAGCATTTTTTGAATTACACAAGATTCCTCCTGTTCAAAACCTCCACTCTCCATTCCCTTATTCCCGCAAAACTTAAAACCAAACGGGGTCTGAACTGGCTCACGAAATAAATTTCGATTGCGACGTTGTTGATCGTAAATAAACTTCAACCGCGGACTTATATTCAGCAATGCCTTAATTCTATTCTGAACAACTGACTTAATTGGCCTCTTCATTTTTCATTCCTTTACACTAGCACCTTATAGGGTTACCAGAATCATTCCAGTACCTCTGTTTGACATATTATGGAGCGAGATGAACAAAATAATCAACCTCTAAATCAACGTAACCGTTGCAACCCGTCGTGCATGTTACACAATAACCTTTTGTGGGTTGCTATTCAACCAAGCCGCCCACCAGGAAAAGGATGATTTCGGAGCACGTATGTTGTGCTTGCATTGACTCATCAGGAACATGTCTTCTGCTTGATCGGTAGTCTGGTCAACGTAAGTTACGGGAAACTCTAACTTGAAATTGTTTTTCACCCATGCTATATCATCTGAAAACACAAACAGATGCGGATGCGTATTCATCAATACCTGCTGTGCGATGATCTTCTGTAGCACCTGCTGATAGTACGCTAATCCAACCTCATTCTCCGAGCCCACAAAATCCGTCCGCCGAACATGCAGGCTAATGGACTCGGTTTCGGTGATTTGCTGAAGCACCTCTTGCGCATACACAGAAGTGAGTGCCTTAAAGGTGAAATCCCTTTTTACTTCATCCGCGATAAAATCAAAATACTGCGCATCCTGCCAATATCCTTTGTAATAGATATCTGTCCCTTTGGGCCAGATCGGAGCCCACATCTCTGGATGAAACTTCTCATCCCGATCGCGTCGCCATGGATTAATCGCATGGATATGTAGATTACGTCCAACAATCCAGTTGAATGGAGATTTTTTCTTGAGTCTACGAATCCCGTCTTTCTCAAGAACCGGCAGCTTCAATCCGAATATCCGCTCCAGTTCATACGTACGGACACAACACCGATGTGAGGGATCTTGGTTGTCAAAGAAACTAAGATCCGTACAAAAGGGTTCGCCGGTTTTATAAGCAAGGCCCTTCGCAAACGCATATTGAAACATCTGATTCCCAAGCCCGCCCCAGATTTGAATGATGTTCATACCTTCACCGTGATTTGAAAAAAGAAGAGAAACTGGATGCGCCACTTGCGATCCCCTAATGGCTCAACACTGTACAACCGATACCTCAGACGCTGAAGCCGAAACACACCATAAGCAACGGTACTCATCCGATACGGTGTGAGCGCTAGGTATTTAAAATATTTTCGCCACAATGCATTTTTGCACCGTGGCGACCAGGCTTTATGTCCGCCGGTATAATGGAGAACAACAGGGTGTTTCAGATGGGTCCACAAATCATATTTGAATCTGTTTTTGATCTTCAAACAGGCGGTCTGTACGTTCCATCGAAAAGGCAGAAAACGAACGCGGCCTTTCCACGTGGCATTAAGAAGCCCTTGATCTAAATCACCAAAACCGCTGGTAGCTGATGCTGCATAAGCCGCCTCGACTTCTTGTTTGAAGTTTCCTTTTCGGATTTCATCAAGGTTAAAAACGATCATCCCGGAATTGAAATAATCATCATCAGGCTTGGTCTTCTTGAGGTTGTCCGGTCCATTGAAGACAACTCCTGCGCAATACCCTTTGAGATCAATCTCCCACAACGGCAAGATATCGCCATCCACAATGATATCACCATCAAAATAAACCGCACGCGCAATATCGGATGGAGCAAGCTCAGGAATCTTAATGCGATAATACGCGCCCACCGTCAGATGTTTAATCCCCGCCGTCTGATTCCATTGCGAAAAATCGGATTCCTTGATCTGAATAAAATCAACATCGCAATCACGATACCGCTTCATCTGGGTGAAAGCGTCCAAATCCCGCTGCGACAAGCCAGAATAGATCAGATGAAAACTTGCCCGCGCCCCTTTCGCCAGATTCGCGAGAATGGAGGCCATCAGCACCACATAATGCCGAGCATATTCAGCATTATTGCAACAAAAATAAATATGACAAGAGGGTACCATCAGGGTTGGCTATCGTTTAACCGTCAATCGGATCCACATCATCCCCGCAGCGCGGCCTTCATTGACAATCTTGCTTCTCAACCATTTCTTAATGGTCTTGAGTATCGGGAATTCCTGGAGATCAACACCTCGATCCCCCACAATTTCGATTTCATGTGTGGCCTGAAACCGTTTAATTAAGGTGTTGATCATGCCGGGTACAATGAAATCATGAGATTCCACAATCAGATCAACCTGCTTCAATAGTGGAATCTTGGCTGGATCGAGTAACTCCGCTTCCGCACCCTCAATATCGCAAAAAATCAATGCCTTCCGCTGGGTACACGTTGTTCCGATCTCTGCTGCTGTGCAAAGACCGCCAAAGGTGATCCGTTCCTCGACACCATTTAACTGGGCAAGCGTTTTTGCATGGTCAAGCGCGACCTCTTCAATGTCATACGCATACACGCGGGCCGCGTAGTGCTTGAAGGCAAACCCGACTGCATAATATCCCTCTGCACAGCCGATATCAAGAATGACCTCATACTGGCGTTTGGGTATATCACGAATCCACGCAATAAGCGCAGACTCATAGCACCCGATAATTTTGGGCATCAACCGGGAACAATTGGCCACCGGAATATAGCGCATCCCTTCAAATGGTCCACCTAAAATCATGAGCTCTGCCCCAAGCAGCCTTGGGATCCGAAGATGTTTGAGCACGACATAGTTCCAGACAATCATCCATTCCTTTAGACCCATATCAACCTCCCGCCGTCGTAAAAGAAACCTGCGCACCGTTAATAAACGCGCACATGAAATCACCGATCCTTCTTCCGGAATAACACTGATGCGTCTTAACCCGTCCCGCACGCCCAATCGCGTACGCTTCGTCCGGACGTTGCGCGAACCGCTTCGCCTTCACAACAAGATCGTCAAGCGAATCAAAGAACATCATCTCCTGATCCGGTTCATAGAGCACCTGCAACCCTGATGTCGAAGCTGAAAACGTGCAGAGTCCATTTCCAGCCAGTTGCACGACGCGATCAGAACTGTACAGCTCAATGTCATTGCGATCAGAAAGATTTAATGCGCATAAGGACTTTCCGAGGAACTGATCTTTTTCGTGACCCCATACGGGCGGACAATCAAGGCAGGCTGCAAAACCGAGTCTCAATCCCGCTTGCACGCCCTTTGCCTTCAACTCCTGCAGAAAGGCGCGCCGGTCCGGACGTCCCTTGTCTGAACCAATATAGACGAGATCATACTCTTTCCTCGAATGATCTTCATCGAGATTCAACCGCTCCAAGTTACTGTCTGCGGGATTCGGGATGAACGCGACACGGCAAGAGGTCTTACGGAACTGCTCAAGATGTTCACCTCCCGTCGTCACAAACAGCGCGTCCAAATAGGGAAGCTTCTGAAACAGATGATCATAGTCGTGGGGCGGATAAACAGGATCGACATACCACAACGCGATCTTCATCCGAGGATACCACTGTCTTAGCATCCCCAAGGTTTCAGGTTTGATGTATTGGGCATGCCCGAGCAACAACAGGTCAGGCTCAATATTTCTGCAACAGGCCAGGAGGCACTTGTTAGCAAAGCCCTTTCCAACGTTCTTTGATCCAAAAATATTAGCTCGGGCTCGATCATTGATCGAGAAGGGATAGACATAATGACCCGCCTGGCAAAGCCCCGTATGAAATTTAAATTCACAGTTGAAGAACTCCGTTCCATCGCGCGTCAGGCTATAATGGGCTGCGTGTACGATTCTCATCTCATCACCGATCCAATCGTTTATGCGTAAACAAGCCGTCCGAAACACCAATTTTAAAATGTTGCTCCCGCCACCAGCGGCAATTCAATGGCTTCTCCATGTCCTGCATGCCATTGACCGTCCGACTCAGCGGATGCGCATCTGCATAGTCCAACATGTCAAGAAAGAATTTTTTGGTCGTCAGGATCGATTGATTTGTCCAATTGATAACTTTGGAATCAACACTATACATTCCGTCATCCATCTTTTTGATATAGTGGGGGAATCTTTTTTCCGGATACTTTTCTATGTAAAGACTTCGCCCTTTCATACGCATCGCATAACTTGGATAAAAAAACCGCTTTAAACAACGGCTCAACGTCGAGCGTGGCGCAATCTGAACCTCCTCGGTTGGAACAAATCGTTTATCAATCTCATGCGGAGTATAAACAGTCGTATACTTGTACACATCGCCAAATTGCTCGCCAGGCGTAAACCGTGACCGTAACCGCATCATATCGATCTGTCCCGAAGCGAGGCATGACACGGCCCGGTTTATTTCCTCGCGTGCTGTCGCCACCTCCACCACCAACGGGCAATCATTCTCCAGGTACAGAATATAGTCACTCTTCAGATTTTCAACGACCCAGCGCATCCCGTTTTGTATACCTATATTATCGGATCGGCCCATGTACGCCAGACCATATTTCTGGCTGATCTTCACATCCTCATCCGAGACACATTGGAAGAATAGTTTCACCTCAGAAAAAAGTTTTAGAAAATCCTTCTGGTGATAGGCATGAAGCGTGGCATCGATGGTCTTGGGTGCCTTGTAGGAAAGAATGCCCACTGAAACAGGGACTTGGTCGCTCATTTGGGATCCCAATACGTTGTTAACCACGCGGCCGGCAGGGAATGCTGATGAATCCATGTCCCTTTATAACCCACCAAGGCCTCATCGGGATCAGGTTTGCCATGAAAGGCTAATATCCGGCACTGTTGTGGGAGGGTTGGCACAAGGAAAATATTAAAGGGAAAAGACCACATGGCGTGGCGTTTGAAACTCCGTACCCATTCCGCCGGCCACCAATACACCTCCTTCATCGCATACGTGAGGAAGGCTTGTTCCGTCCTGAAAATACAATGATCGATCGCACGCTCCTTCTCGGCTAGGAAACGATCGCAGATATACTGGGAGTTTCCAGCTTCAAATCGGAATACGGAGGAGTTGCCCACAGCAGGTGGCTTTTTGAAAATTGTTTTCCGCCTCTCCACCCAATTGTGGATAATACAATTCTTTCCCGGTTTATAGTCAAAGAAACAATCAAGGTCGCCCGTGATCGCAATATCGATATCCAAAAACAAAGTCGAACCCTTTAGTTCCGCAAATCCATCCGCCGTTACCAGCAACTTCATGAAGACGTTCGGCCATGAGATGGACATTCCAGGATTGTCGGGGAAAGGAACCGTCTCAATCCCGTCCACCAATCCCTTTGGGTTATCCGTCACACAGACAAACCGGAAAGCGCGATGAAGGTATTTCTTCACGCCATAATAGAGATTGTTGACATAGTATGCAGGATATCGTGTACCCCATTTCAGGCATAAAATGTTCACTAATTCTTTTTCTGTATTCAATCAACTCCTTGTTTTTAAGAGATTACAGCCTGAACTTGCCGCGTGACACAAGCAATGGAAACTGGAATGATTTGATCTTGCCGTTTACATAAAGTCTCGGAATTCGGAAGGGATCACTTATAGGACGGATTGCCCGTTCGCACGTGAAGGCGGATGTGAATCCGAGTTTTTTCAGAATCAGGACATCTCGTTCTGAATATCGTCCAAAGGGATAGGCAAAGGCGAGACAAGGTTTACCTGTCACAACCTCAAGCCATTGCTTATTTTCCTGAATCTCGGTCTCCGCCACATCTGATACCGTGGCATTCAAATCAATATGGGTTACGGTATGTCCACCAAATTCGACAAGGCCACTCGCAGACATCTCCTTGATCTGTGCCTCGCGGAGCATGGGCTTCCCCGTGAAGACACTTTGTTTGGCCACAAAAAGCGTGATCTTGATCTGATGTTTTTTTAACAACGGGAAGAGACAGGTATAGTTATCCTCAAATCCATCGTCGAATGTGATGCAGGCGCACAATGTATCAGCCTTTTTTGACCGTACGATCAGCTCCGACGCGGTCAGGAATGAATAACCCTGTCTCTTCAACCAAACCAACTGCTGCTCCAACCGACAAGGATTCATGTTCAATCGTCTGGGCATCCCCGGAAATACCATCTGATCGCACGCATGATAGAGCAAGACCCGTGGATAGGCTCTGTAAATCGGACGCCGGAAAGGAAAATAGTATTTGCACAGGACCGCTAACAGAAGCCCCAACGCCACAAGCAGAATACTGTAGATTAAGAGGCTCATGTCAATCCAGAACCCTCTGATAGATCATCTGGGTCTGCTTCGCCATGGCTTCAACAGTCATATTGCGTATTGCAAAATCATACAGCCCATCAAAGGTATGTGAAAACGTCGGCAGATCCGAAAGGACTTCATTGATTTTCTGTGCGAGTGCCACTGGGTCGCCAGGGGGGGTCAACGCGCACACCGGGAGAAAGCCGACCATGCCTCCAACAGCTGTCGAGACAACTGGACAGTGCGCATGAAGAGCCTCGGCAAGCACCAATGGCATCCCCTCGCGAAGCGACGAGATGACCATCAGATCGCTCGTTGCCAAAAGATCACGGATATCGTCCCGATGCCCCAACAACTCGATCCTGTCCCCTAACCTATTCGCTTCAATCAGGGATAGAAGGTGTCGCCGTTCAGGGCCATCACCAGCGATCCGGAGTCTTGCCTCCTGGACCAATGGCCATGCACGGATCAGCAGGTCGAAGCCTTTGACAGGCGCGAGACGTCCGATTGCAAGCACTGAATAGGGACGCCCTGTCGCACGATGTCCCTGAGGAGAGGACGGGATTTTGAAGGGAGCGATCCCATTCAGAATGACTGAAATTGCGGACACGAATCCCTGACTTTCCAGTTGCAACTTGACCGCATCACTGACGGCAATCACATGGTTGAACCCATGCAAGAACTGGCTCCGTTTCTTAATTCCATGAACCGTCGCAATCCGCTTGAACCCTGCATATCGATTCGATGCCACGAGTTGTGCAGCCTTGCTACCATGGACATGAACCAGATCTGGACTGAGAGCCTTCAGCAATTTCCAGAGCCTAATATGCAGCAACGGATTCCATCGCAATCCCGCGAGCGATTTCAAGGCAATAACCTGTACATCGGGAGAGAACCCTGGCGTTACACCAGGGGCGATCACCGTCACGCGAAAACGTGGTACAAGCGCATTACAGAGCGTCTGGACATGAGTCTCCATGCCTCCTGTCCCTGAACTTGCAAGAATATGTACGATGTGCTTCATCTAAACAAGAAAACACCGAATTAATGTGGAACAGGGCGAGAATAGGTTGGCCAACGAGCCACATCTTGCCCTTTTGGAATATCCCTCCACAACCGATAGGCAAACAACCACTGTGTGGGGAAACGGCGAATAAGCTTCGAGGATGCATCCGCAACACGCTGCGTTAACGCCTCAATACTTTCGCCTTCTCGTCGCGAAATAACAATCGGCGGCACTCCCCTATAACATCCGTCAGGCCGTGCTTGAAGGTACCCAACAAAAATAGTCGCTTCTTTTATCCGTTGCAAGAAAAAGGCGGGGGTCGGCGCGAGCTGCGCAGGATGTCCAAGAAAGATCGTCCAGAGCCCCCCCTTCTGTGACCACAAATGTTGGTCTGCCAGCAAAGCGATATTTCCCCCCTTGCGAAGCGTGCGCAGCAAGGGGATAACCGCGCCCTCCGACAACACAATCTCCTGTCCAAGCCTGGAACGGACCGCATTGAGTTTACGAGTAGTCTCTTCGGTCCCCAGCGGTCTGCCAACACTCATTAAGGGAAAACCATGCGTCGCCACGATCTGTCCTCCCATTTCCCAATTACCATGATGCGCGGTGACAATAATCTTCGGTCCGGGCTGTTCGAGAAATACCTGCCAGGCAGCCGGGAGGGGCGCCCAACGTTTGACCAACGCCGCGTCAGCGCGGCTGAACCAGAACATATCGAACAAGACCCGTGTAATGTTTCGATAACACCCCACAAGGATCGCCTGACGTCGTTTAGCAGAGCGTTTTGGGAAAACAAACTGAATATTCTCGACGGCCATTCGCCGTCCCTTTCTATCAAGTGACATCCCTATAAAGGCAACCACCCTGACGAGCCGCAGTAACATCTGCCGACTCAGGAGCGGCAGGAGAAGATACCCAAGAGAGATCGGCAACCACTGCAGTTTGGCATTTAAATATTGCGTCAGATTTTTTGGTTTTTTAGCCATGTTTAATTAACAGATCCATGGATTCGCTTATCCGATCAGCCACTTCCAAAGCGGACAAATATGGACTTGAACGCCGTCACGTTGTATTTTACGATCCTCATGACCAACGGTCAGAATGATGGCCTCGGGAATCCGATAATACTTAACCACCGCAATCAGTGGTGTGATCTCGCGCGTGAAAGTATCCGGATCTGAGATATCCTGACAAACTTGTACCGCTAGACGAGGCTTTCCATGAAGATCATCAACAACAAAATCGACCTCCTGTCGCGTGGAAAGCGTGAGTGCGTAGCAAACCCTCGGATAACGTCTAGATAATTCCGAGAATACAAGGTTCTCCAATGCCCGTGAATGAGAACCATCCCATGTCGGACTATTATAGTTCGCAAACGCCCAATCAATCGCATAAATCTTACGATAATTTCTTGCCACCTGTTTTATGGAGTCGGTGTACAATGGAACCGCCTGGAAAAGCCAGGCATCCTCGGCATAGCGAATATATTGAGCAATCGCCTCTCGTCCCGTATTGAGTCCTGCACCTGTAAGGCACTTCTGAGCACTTTTAATAGTAAACGGCTTTGCCATACAGGAGAGCAGATACGCATATAAGGCGATACAGTCATCGACAGAACGAATCTCATTTCGCTGAATGATATCGCGTAACAACATCGTATCGTAATATTCACGTAATAGGGTTGGTTTAGTAAATTCCGAAACCTGAGAAATCACAGGGAATGAGCCCCATCGCAAATACTCTTGGAACGCCACGTGAAGAGCTGCTGTTTGACGTGTGGTATGTCCATTGGGATCAATCTTCTTGAACTTCAGAAATTCGCGAAATGAAAGCGGAGTAATCGTTGTTGAAATGGCCTTGCCTCTCAATGATGTGGCAATCTCAGTTGACAATAACCGAGCAGATGACCCCGTGACGACCACTTGCCAATTTGAATTTCTGGACAGTTCAATGGCATAATCTTCCCAGCCATTCACACGATGAAGTTCATCAAAGATAAAAACAATCGGGGTCTTCAAATGAAAAGAAGGATTCTGTTGAAAAAAAATCTGCTGGATGCTGGGTAACTGTTCCGCCCTCATCTGGGCCAGGATCGGATTATCAAAATCAAGATGGCACACATGGGATCTATTAGGGATGAATTTTTCTTGAATTAATTCCTCTGCAAATTGCATCGCTTGGAAACTTTTCCCGACACGACGCGCACCGATCAACACCGATACCATATTCCGGACGCGATGTATTCGACCTTCGCGCTGAATATAGTCAGGAAATCCAAGCTCCCTGAAATCCGCTAACTTTCGTGCTATTTCTTGCTCAACCATGTGTTCCTTTTATGTCAATTATTTTTGCACAAAGCTGGTCTTTGTGTCAATTATATTTACAATAGTGCCTGTGCATTCTTGCCGACACTTCTCAACTAACAGACTTCTTTGTATACAGCAATGGTCTTTTCAACCATCTGTTCAAGAGAGAAATGCAAAATCGCGTAATCGCGCAGTCCTGTGAGTTTCACACGAGATGACTCAACAATCGCCTCCCCTAACGCTTCAGCATTCTCAAGCGGAACCAGCCAACCCGAGACACCCGGCTTAACAATGTCCAGTGCACCGCCATGCGCTGTTGCAATCACGGGGCAGTTCATCGCCAAGGCTTCGACCAGTGAACGTCCAAAAGTCTCGGGCTTACGTGTTGTGGCAGAGATCACAACATTTGCGCAGGCATATACTTCCGCCATTTTACGTTGGCTCCCCGTAAACATCACACGGTCTTCAAGCTTGAGCTTTTGAACAAGTGCTTTAAGTTCCTCAGCATAATTCTCCTGGCCCGCTTGCGGATTCCCCACAATCAGCAGTTTCCAGGACGGCAATCTATCAGATACGTTCGCCAACGCCTTTATGGCCCAGTCAATACCCTTCAGCGAGGAGATACGTCCTGCAATCAGAACTACAAAACGATCCTCTAATCCGTTTTGAGCCTTAAACTGCGTCATCCATGTCGTGTCCAGCTTAGCTGGATTAAAATCCTCTGGATCTATGCCACGCGGTATCAATCGGAAGAGATCCTCGGTAACACCATAGTTCTGATGCAAATAATCGCGCATGGCATTGCTCGCACCGATAATTCGCTGAGCCTCTACCATAATGCGACTGTACCACCCCACAGTATTAAAACCATGAACCGTGGACACCACAGGAATACCCAACGGCTTATTGGCAAAGCGTACCAACCAACCTGGCACGCGGCTACGCACATGCAAAATATCAGGTTTAATTTCACGCAAGATTTTTCGCAACTTCAACACACGCAAGGGAAACGTTAATGGATTCTTAGATTTTACATTGCAGACAATGTGCCGCCCCCCCTGCTCAACAATCTGCGAAGCCAGTTTTCCACCCGCAGAAATTACAGTATTTTGAATGCCACGTTGGACAAACACGCGGTTCAGATCGACCACGCCGCGTTCTGTTCCGCCTTCATTCAAGGAGGGTATTAATTGCACGATATGCATACTTTAAACTATTGCCTTGTTGCCTTATTTAAGTAACTTCCGGATTCCATAATTTAACGTCCCTATATTCTCAATAGCCTCTCCGCAACACGATCCACTTCGACAAGGGCACCTTTGGATTGCAATACGCCTGCCGTTTTCCAAAGGTCAAAGGGTGTTACCCAGCCTTCCTCCACAAGCATCTCTATCCCTCTGGCCACGCGACTCTTCTTCTTTCCATCAAGCAGAAGCGAAGGCATATTCAATAATCCGACAGGCGCGCCACTCCCGAGTGCCTCATAGATCATCGATACGCTGTCTCGGGTGACCCATACAGCCGTTGCTCCCGCCAACTTCTCAGCCACCCATCCACGCGGCGTCTCTTCTACAGGAACAACGTCAATAGACGGACACTCCTTCCGTAACGTATCAACAAATCCGGCTGGCGTCCGCCGGGAGGTTGTCAGTAGAAATTGCGCCTCCGACTGCTGCCTGCCCACTGCCCACTGTCCACTACTCACCGCTTTCAGTTGTTCAATCACCTGCGTCCCATCCCACCCATATTCCTTGCTCGGTCCGCCAATCAATATCAGTATATATGATTTAGGACTTTCGGGCGATGGATGCACACCATGAAGCGCTCCAAAGGTTGGAATAATGTGTGGTGGCGGATTCGCCAACACGGCGGGAGTCAAATCATGCCGAGGCACAATACAAAAATCAAACCAAGACATCGGCAAAGAGGGCTTCATGCAAACGATTGTCTTCGCCTTTTTAAACAGCCAACCTGATAGCAACAACGGCAGATGGGTCCCATGTCCAGCAGCAATAATAAAATCCGGCTGGCAGTTCTCTACTGTGCTATCTAAAATTTTTAACTTTTTATTTTCAATTTTTGATTTCTCTTCCCACACCGCTCTCAACTTGCCCAAAAAACCTTTTCCCGCCAAATCGATTTCGCAAATCTGGCCCCCCATGCGCACGCTCATCGCCATAGCAAGCCCACGCGTCTGACTTAGATGCCCCGCCTTGCCGTCACTTAGTATCCAGATCGTTTTACTCAATGGCAGACTCCGTCCCCATCAAAGATGCAAAAACTTCCCTTGAGGAAGCACCATTAACTTCGTGCAAATCAACATGTTATAAATCTTCCCTACCACTCGATTTCGACATAGAGAAGAGACAAAATCAAGTTATATATTATCATTTTTTAGACCTCTAAGTCGAGCCTATTTTGGGATGAACCACATTTTGTAATTGCTATCTGGCCCTAAAACAATTTTAATACTCTCCATTACTGAACAACTAAGGAGTTTTATGGCGCTGAATATTGTAAGCAACATTGATAATCGGGTGGCGGTTAAGCATGTACTGATGAGTGTGTCGGATAAGACAGGCCTAGATACCTTTGTCCCGGCCTTGATTGCTTCATGCCCTCAGGTAAAGATTTTTTCAACGGGAGGTACCTATACGGCGATTCAAAACATGCTGACCGCAGCGCAAGCAGCCCAGCATCTTGTTTCAGTCTCGCAGTATACGGGCCAACCTGAAATGCAGGGCGGACTTGTAAAAACATTGGATTTCAAAATCTATCTCGGCCTTCTCAGCGAAACCTATAACCATGCGCACCAAGACGATTTGACGCGTACCCATGCAGTCGCCATCGACATGGTGGTCGTGAATCTCTATCCCTTTAAGCAGGCGGTGGCTAAACCGGATGTAACACCTGAATCAGCTCGCACAAACATTGATATTGGCGGTCCTTGCATGGTCCGTGCCTCTGCGAAGAATTATTTGCGTGTCGCCTCGGTCACGGATCCTTTAGACTATGCATCCTTGATTGAAGAACTGAAGTCCAACAATGGCACACTCAGCCTCAGCACACGGTTTGCGCTCATGAAGAAAGCCTTTGCACATACGGGATCTTACGATACCGCCATTGCTGCATTCTTCGCAACAGTCACCCCAGACCACGTCGCCGCTACGTATACTTTAAAATAATGAAAGAATATCTTGTTGAACTGATTCGTCGCACGACGAGCGACCTGCCAGCTGATATCGAATCCACTTTGTGTCAATCCCTGTCTGCGGAAACAAAGGAGACACAAGCTTCGCTTTTTCTAAATTCCATCCTTGAAAACGTCAAGCTCGCGCGTTCGCAATCCGTTCCGATTTGCCAGGATACCGGGACCCTGACCTTTTTCTGGACTGTCCCACGCGGCACCGACACCTGTGTGCTGGAGCATGTGGCGCAGGAAGCGGTCAAACATGCGACTACTCAAGGCTGGTTACGCCAAAATACCATTGATACGCTGACAGGAAATTCAATTGCAACAAACGTAACTGAAGGATCACCTGTCTGCCATTTTGAACAGACAGATACAACTGCCATTGAGGTTTGGCTTCTCCAGAAAGGCGGGGGCTCCGAGAACATGAGCTGCCAGTTCAGCCTTCCCGATGATGCGCTCCACGCGGAACGCGATTTGGAGGGTGTCCGCACGTGCGTTCTTCATGCCGTATGGCAGGCGCAAGGCTATGGGTGCTCACCTGGCATCGTAGGCGTCTGCATAGGCGCAGACCGAGGAGAGGGCTTCTTGCTCGCAAAAAAACAATTGTTGCGCCCCCTCTCCGACTGCTCCCCTTCACCTGAGCTGGCAGAGCTTGAAAAACGGATTGTTCAAGAGGCCAACACGCTGGGGATCGGCCCCATGGGTATGGGCGGAAAAACAACGCTTCTTGGTGCTAAACTCACGTCTGCGTCTCGCCTGCCTGCCTCGTATTTCGTGACGGTCGCCTATATGTGCTGGGTCTGCAGGCGGCGTGGCTTTCGCCTTGATGGCAAGCATCTTGAATGGCTCGGGTAAACCTTATTGCGACCACTAAGTGGCCGCAATGGAGTGATTAAAAGCGCCATTTTTTTAATCTCTTCTTTATGACCACTGTGTGGTCATAAAAACCCGCTTAGTGGTCGCCATGATGGAAATCCATCCGTGCCCATGGCTCAATGACAGGTAGCGGAAGGGCTGCCTTCTTAATCGACTTGATAAGCCACGCCATATTCTTACCAATCGTGCGCATCTGTTGCATGCCTTCACAGTCCTGAAGAACTTCATCCGGCGTCGTTCCATGAACACCATTCCAGTAACTCCCCGATACAATCGGCATGCGTGAAATCGTAAAATATTTATTAAGCCGATCAAATGCCGACCCTGCACCACCACGACGACAACTCACAACCGCAGCAGCTGATTTAAACGCATATTGATCATTCTTAAAGAAAAACGCGCGATCCAACATCGCGCACAATGCACCGTTCGCTCCCGCATAATAAACGGGGGAACCAATAACAATTCCATCGGCCTTAGCCATGCTTTCGATCAGCACATTCACACGGTCGCTATCAAACACGCACCGCTTGGTCTCAAAGCATTTCCCGCAGGCCGTACAACCATACACAGGCTTGACGCCCAGATGAAAGAAAGACGTTTCTATTCCCTCTTCGTTCAACGACTTCGCCACTTCGCTCAAGGCTGTAAAGGTACAACCCTCTTGGTTCGGACTCCCATTGACCAATAATACGTTCATAGCTCATTCTCCTGGCATATTAAACATGATATCGCGCGCTGATTGTATGCTGTTGAAGGGATTCAATAATGATATCTGGACGACGACAAGCAGTTGCCGTCTCTCGCATCAAGCATTGAGCAAGATAATGGGTATTGCATTCTTCGCTGAGATGCGCCAGCAACAACAGATGCAAGCGCTCTGAAAGAATCTGTTGTAAGAGTTCGGTCGCCTGCACATTTGAGAGATGCCCGCTACGCCCAGCAATGCGCGTCTTAAGCGGCCATGGGCGTTTAGAGGCCATGAGCATATCATAGTCATGATTACTCTCAAGAACAAGGGCGTCACACGAAGAAAGCTTATTGATAATGAGGGGCGTAGGTTGCCCCAGATCCGTGACAATACCTAATTTCTTTTTTCCGTCCGTGATAATAAACCCAACAGGATCGGAGGCGTCATGCGGAACGGAAAAAGCATCAATATGCAAATGACCAATATCAAACGACGATGCTGTTTCAAAAATCTCCCAGTCCAGTTTCGCTTTCGGGAAGGCACCGTCCACGCCAGATGCCGTTCCTTCATTGGCAAACAAACGGACAGGAAATTTTCTGGAGAAGACTTCTGCACCACGATAGTGATCCACATGGTCATGCGTAAAAATAATGGCTTGAATTGAAGCAGGGTCAATGTGGGCCATTTCAAGACGCGCAACGATCTCGCGCGCGGACAAACCGATATCCACCAACAAAGCGGTTTCACCATCTGTCACATACGTACAGTTTCCCTTACTGCCGCTGGCTAATACGCAAAATTCCATTACACTCCGCTATCCAACCCCATGCGATAGAATTTAATAAACGTCATGATTACATCTTCTTTTGTCACCGCTGAGACCGTATAAGTTTGTGGATCAGCACGGAACATGCTTTCGTGTTTTGTGCTGTGCATCCCCCGGTTCACCCGTACTTCCGCACGAGGCAAAATACCATTCTTCACATAATGCTTCATCACACGAAAACTGATCTCTTCCGTGTCGTTCGCACGAACAGAAAGCGTGACCGAAGCCGGTGCTCGACGCACCTGCGCATCCCGATTATGTTTTTTCAACAACTCCTCTGCAATCTCATTTAATCCCGGTACGGCGACGGTATCTAAAAACACTTCGAAACTAGCGTTTTCCTGCTCAGCGCGCGTTGTAGGCGTCTTGCGCTCCATGATGCTGCCCAACTCATTTTTCCAATCCATATCAACTCCCTCTCCGTACAAACGATCAACAGACCGCTCTTATTTTGCCAAACAGGCATTCATTGCCGCTGCGGCTCGCCGACCCTCGCCCATCGCAAGAATCACGGTTGCCGCACCCAGAACAATGTCGCCTCCTGCGTAAATACCGTCAATCGATGACTTACCCGTTTCATCAACAATAATATTACCCCACTTGTTGACGGACAATCCTGCTGTTGTCTGGCTGATCAGCGGATTCGACCCGTTGCCGATCGCAACAATGACCGAATCCATATCCATCAGAAACTCGCTGCCCTTGATTTCAACTGGGCTACGACGACCCGACGCATCGGGTTCACCCAGTTCATAGCGCAAGCACTCGATCTGCTTTACACAGTCATTTTCATCACCTATTATGCGTATTGCATTTTGCAATAGATGAAAACGAACGCCCTCTTCTTTGGCATGCGCGACTTCTTCAATACGCGCAGGCATTTCCTTCTCGGTCCGACGATAAATCAGATATACTTCTTCCGCGCCTAACCGTAAGGCTGTACGTGCAGCATCCATCGCCACGTTCCCGCCACCCAGCACGGCAACCTTCTTGGCTTTATAGATTGGCGTATGCGCGCGGGTTGCATCATAAGCCTTCATCAAGTTCGAGCGTGTCAGATATTCGTTCGCCGAAAAGACACCCACCAGATTTTCGCCTGGGATGTTCATGAATTTGGGCAGCCCAGCCCCTGTTCCAACGAATACCGCATCAAACCCATCCTTCTCCATCAGATCCTTAATCTTGCGCGTGCGTCCCACCACAAAGTTGGTTTCCAGCTTCACGCCCATGGCCGTAAGCGTGTCGATCTCCTTTTGCACGATAGCCTTGGGTAACCGAAACTCTGGGATGCCGTAAATAAGTACGCCACCCGGTTTGTGGAAAGCCTCGAACATCACCACCTCATGACCTTCACGACGCACATCCGCCGCAACGGTGATACTCGCAGGTCCGCTGCCTATCACCGCCACGCGCTTGCCTGTCGGAGGTTTAACAGCCGGAATGTCCTGTTGCCCTTTTTCACGCTGAAGGTCAGCAACAAAGCGCTCAACACGTCCAATAGAGACCGACAGCTCCACATTCTTCAACGCCTTGCCCAGCGTACAGGGTTCTTGACATTGTGTCTCCTGCGGACAGACACGTCCGCAGACTGCGGGCAGTAAACTATTTTCACGAATAATCGCCACGGCATCGTCGAAACGGCCCTCAGCGGCTGCCTTGAGAAAATCAGGGATGCGGATGCCTACTGGACAACCTTTGATACACGGCGCGGTCTTACATTGCAAGCAGCGCATGGATTCCACACGCGCCTGCTCAGCAGAATAACCCAGCGCAACCTCGGTCATGTTATGGCACCGCACCTTCGGATCTTGAGCTGGCATCTCTTGAGCAGGAATACCCATGCGCTCTTTAGGTGTAAGTGTCTTGTCTTTTAGCTCCGCGAGTTTCGCGGACGCGTCACTGTAAAATGTTTCGGGTGTCTTATGCATAAAATTGATTGCGTTATTGCATTATTGCCTTATTGCGTTATTTCAACTTCTGAGTAGTACTTCATTAGGTTAAACCGATTTGGCAGTGGTGTTCATTGTGGTCGGCGTCTTCACGGGGCTTATAAGCGCGCAGGCGCTTCATCATGTTATCGAAATCAACCAAGTGCCCATCGAACTCTGGGCCGTCCACACACACAAACTTGGTCTTACCACCGACGGTTACACGACATCCGCCGCACATACCCGTCCCATCAATCATGATCGTATTCAACGACACCACGGTCGGGACAGCAAACGGACGCGTCGTCTCCGCCCCAAACTTCATCATGATGGGCGGGCCGATAATAACGGCCATATCCGGCTTCGGCGACTGTTCGCAAAGTTCCTTAAGCGGAACCGTCACAAGTGCCTTGCGCCCATAAGAGCCGTCATCTGTCACAATAATCAATTCATCCGCGATTTTGCGCATCTCCTCTTCCATGATGAGCAAATCCTTGTTGCGGGCACCCATAATGATGGTCACCTTATTACCTGCAGCTTTCATGCCCTGAGCAATCGGATGGAGTGGCGCAACCCCAATTCCGCCACCGACACAGACGACATGTCCGAAATGCTCAATGTGCGTTGGCAGACCGAGCGGACCGAGCAATGCCGGAATGGTGTCTCCAACCTGCTTATCCGCCAACATGTGCGTGGTGCGTCCAACAGCCTGAAAAATGAGGGTAATGGTTCCTTTTTCTGCATCTGCATCCGCAATTGTCAACGGGATGCGCTCACCAACATCATTATCGATCTGTAAAATAATGAACTGTCCGGGCTTACGTTCGCGTGCGATAAGCAGAGCTTCTACTTCCATACGAAAAACGTCAGCCGACAACTGCTTCTTTGAAACAATTTTATACATGTTGACTCCCCAGCATTTCGCCTCTATAGAGAAATGAATTTTTTTACATTATCAAAAATCATACCCCCGCGCAAGAAGGTGTATTTCGTTTTTGTGAAATGAAAGAGCCCACACGTCCCAACTTACTGGCACTTCTAAGACTTACTGACACTTCCTAGACTTGCACCAGATGCTGGCCGCCATCCACATAGAGGGTCTGTCCTGTAATCGACTCGGACTCTAGCAACCAGTGGACAGCCGATGCCACATCGGCAGGTTTCGGACGGTATCCAAGCGGAAAGTGTCCGGCGGGTTCTCTTGCCGTGACCTCTGTCGGGCCGAGAATCGCCCCTGGAGCAACCGCATTAATCCGTAGCACTGGCGCAAAGGTACGTGCTCCCGCAATCGTCGCTTGCGCCAACAGGAGTTTCGATTGTTCATACGGCGTAGCTCCATCCATCGCAACTCGGACAATCCGCTGATCTAGCAAGTTGACTACGCTTCCCCTAGCCTGACGCACGTTCAGATGGTCAAACAAGTTACTTGTAAGCTGGACTGGCTGATGAACATTGACACTGAACATATATGCACGTTCGTGATCAGACATCTCCCTTTTCAATGAAAAAATAGCCGCATTGTTGACGATGCCTTCTAATCGGCCAGCCATCTTCAGTGCCTCCGCGAAGAGTGTATTCGCGGAATCAGGAAGGCTTAAATCTGCTATCACGCACCACGCTTGTACGCCATACAACCTAAGATGTTCACACAGCGCTTCTGCCTCTGTGTGCGAATGATTGGCATGGACGACCACGTTCCAGCCCGCCCTTGCCAGTTCCTCTGCAATCGTCGCACCAAGCCGGAGGGCTCCGCCAGTCACTAAAACGGATTGTGTTCTATCTTTTGATGGTTGACTTTCCATGGAAACAAGAATACTTTATTTTCACATGAAACAAAACGCTAATCTTTCAGTTGTCGATCGCGAACTGAAGTATTACATATTTGACTGGGATGACAACATCCTGCACATGCCTACGCGTATCCACTTAGAGCGTCGGTTACAAGATGGCTCGTGGGTTCCGCATCTGGTCTCGACCTGGCTTTTTACCGTTATTCGCAACGACACTGTGAATTACCGTCCTCCTGAGGGGAACTGGAAAAAAGCGTTTTGCGAATTCCGGGATTTTGATGAAACCCACGAAAGTATTTTTCTAAAAGATGCGCGAACCGCCATCGACCATCTGCTCAAAGGACAAACCGCTCCTCCTCCCAGTTTTAACACCTTCAAAAAATCCTTGATTGAAGGGCGTATTTTCGCGATTGTGACCGCTCGCGGCCACAGCAGTGAGACCTTGAAACGAGGCGTACGTCTATTTATCGACCGCGTGTTAACCCCCGAAGAACGTACCACGATGCTTAGCAATTTGCGAGGGTATGTGATCAGTTACGAAGGAGCCCCTCTTAACGAATCGATGAGTGACGAACAAACATTAGACTATTATCTCTCGCTCAACAAATATCACGCCGTCACATCCCCTCAATTTGAGCAACTCGTCGAGGGACGCATACCGGATTACAATAAGTCGGAGGCCCGTAAACAATTTGCCATCCTTGATTTTTTAGATCACCTCTTCACTATAATTGAGCGCATCGGCGTTCGGAAACCAATCAGTGTCGGATTTTCAGACGACGATCCGGCAAATATCCGGGCCGTCGAGGAGTACATCCGAGATGAACTGGCCAAACGGTTCCCCGCTGTTCGCTTCGTTGTCTATGACACTTCCGATTCCACGTTGACTGATGGACGCAAGGTCGTCGTGGCGGGTCAGCTTGAGTTTGGGTTCTAAATAACAATTATTGTTGCATACAAAAATGCAGTACTACAAAATTGTATTACTTTTTTGTTTCTTTATAGGTTAGTCCATCGTTTTTAATCCTTCGTGGGTGGCGGCTTACGTCTTTTTTTTCATGGCACAGGATTTGCTATATAAAGAACAAGCGATTTTCGCTAACTAAAAGTAAAGAGGAGTTCATTCATCATGAGTTATGTACAAAGCGTCCTAGAAACCGTCCGCAAACGTAATGCTAACGAACCCGAATTCTTGCAAGCCGTGCAGGAAGTTCTGGAATCTCTGGAACCCGTCATCAAGGCTCGTCCGATTCTTGAGAAGCAAAACATTTTGGCACGTGTCGTTGAGCCAGAGCGTATGATCGTCTTTCGCGTACCTTGGCAGGATGACAAGGGCAACTTCCAGGTCAACCGTGGTTTCCGCGTACAATTCAGCAGCGCAATCGGCCCCTACAAAGGCGGTCTGCGTTTTCATCCGACCGTCAATCAGAGCATTTTGAAGTTCCTCGGTTTCGAGCAGATCTTCAAGAATGCACTGACCACGCTCCCGATGGGCGGCGGCAAGGGTGGCTGTGACTTCGATCCTAAGGGCAAGTCTGACAACGAAGTCATGCGTTTCTGCCAATCTTTTATGAGCGAACTTTTCCGTCATATCGGAAATGATACGGACGTGCCGGCAGGCGATATTGGCGTCGGTGGACGCGAAATTGGATTCATGTTCGGCGAATACAAGCGCCTGCGTAATGAATTCACGGGCGTGCTGACCGGCAAGGGCCGCACCTGGGGTGGTTCGTTGATTCGTCCTGAAGCAACCGGTTATGGCTGCGTCTATTTCGCACAGGAAATGTTAAAGACTCGCGGCGAAGGTTTTGAAGGAAAGCTCTGCACTGTCTCCGGTTCCGGAAACGTTGCACAGTACACAGTTGAAAAGCTGAATGATCTCGGCGCCAAGGCTGTGACACTCTCCGACTCCAGCGGGTATATCTATGATGCAGATGGCATCACCCCAGAGAAGTTGGCATTCGTTATGGAACTCAAGAACGTCAAGCGTGGCCGCATCAGCGAGTATGCAAAGAAGTTCAAGAAGGCTCAATTCGTCGCTGGCAAAACCCCTTGGGCGGTTAAGTGCGATTGCGCATTCCCGAGTGCAACCCAGAACGAAGTCAATGGAAGCGACGCCAAGACACTCATCAAGAATGGATGCAAATTGGTCGCCGAAGGCGCGAACATGCCCAGCACGCCTGAAGCTGTTGAGCAGTTCATCAAGGCGAAACTGATGTACGGTCCTGGCAAGGCAGCAAACGCAGGTGGCGTGGCAACCTCCGGTCTCGAAATGAGCCAGAACTCAATCCGTTTAAGCTGGACACGTGAAGAAGTGGATCAGAAGCTCCATGGCATCATGTGCGCCATCCATCAGCAGTGCTGGGATGCCGCAGCAGAGTTCAACCACAAGGGCAACTACGTCATGGGCGCAAACATCGCTGGCTTCATGAAGGTCGCGACAGCCATGCTGGAGCAGGGTCTCGTATAATTGACCATCCGTTAGATTATGGCGGCTTCAACCCCGCCTTTTCAAAACAACAAAAAGCACCGGAAAAATTTCCGGTGCTTTTTTCTTCTTGATTTACCGTCTTACGACAGTCAATCTAAAAAAAGACGTACTTACTTCGCAGCTTTGGCCTTCTTTTCCTTCTTTGCTTTACACTGCTTAGGAGCGGTGCCATCTGCATTCGTCTTGCCGCATTCGCACTTGTCGCACTTGCAGGCTACGCCCTTCTTGTCGACTGTGCAATTGCACTTTTCACACTTGCAAGCTTCGCAGCACTTTGCAGGGGCCTTCTTCTCAGGCTGAACCGCATCCGCTGCCATCGAAACAGAAACAGCCATCACCGCCATCATCGCAAACGCCAGAATCGTCTTCATGAATATCTCCTCTTTATAGAATTAATAAAGTTAATAGTTTACGCCTTCCGTCTCATGATTGTCCAGCCCATATTTCTAAAAAATAAAAAAAGGCACCGGAGTGAACCGATGCCTTGTTTACCTTGAATAACGTATGACGCTACTCAGCCCATTTCGCGCATAGCGCGCCGGGAATGGCTACGTATACGTGCGCGCGCTGATTTGAGACGTAATTTTACACACGGTTTCTCGTAGTAACGATTGTTACGGAGCTGCTTGAGCAGCCCTTCCTTGTCCATTACCTTCTTCAGGCGCTTAAGGGCTCTCTCAACAGATTCACCCTTCTTCATTCGCATCTGGATCACGCTATTCACCTCCTCCCAACCAACAAAAAAAACATGGTAGTAGGGCTTGGACTCGAACCAAGGAAGGCGTAAGCCAGCAGATTTACAGTCTGCCCCGTTTGGCCACTTCGGTACCCTACCATTCGCAAAAAAGAGTAGTAAATTTAACAAACCGCCTCGGAAAGCGCAAGGCAGAAATTTAATTATTTTAGAATCGCAAAAAACGAGCTCTTATGTTAAATTTAATAAAACGTTTTAGGTCAAAACGATTGTATTTTCTCGTTTATTATGCGTGTCGTATTCATAGGTTCGGCAGAAGCTTCAGCGGTTACGCTGCGGGCATTAATGAAGTCTCCATTGCTCAAAGTTGTTGGCGTGGTGACACAGCCCGACCGTCCCTCTGGACGTAAACAACATTTTACGCCTTGTCCCTGTAAAGCGTATGCTGTCGAAAACAAGGTAGTCCCAATTATTTCTCCCGAAAAGATTAATACCCCAGAAGTTCTAAAAACGCTAGCCTCTTGGAAACCTGATGTCATTGTTGTCGTGGCCTTTGGACAATTTCTCGGCAAACAACTTCTAACCTTGGCACCGCATGGATGCATCAATGGTCATTTCTCGTTGTTGCCTAAATATCGCGGTGCCGCACCTGTACAATTTGCAATCGCCAACGGTGAAGAAATCTCTGGTGTGACCATCATGCAGATGGCAGAGGGCATGGATGATGGCGACATGCTGTTGACTGCCGTCGAACCCATTTGCTCTGATGATACCGCAGCCACCCTGATGGATCGTCTTGCGATTCTGGGTGCTGTCACGATGGTCAAGGCACTACGGCAAATCATTAATGGCGCAAGCACGCGAAAACCGCAAGATCATTCGCAAGCAACTTATGCCCCAAAAATGCATAAGCATGATGGCCTTATCGACTGGTCGTTGCCGGGGAAGACAATCGAACAACACATTCGTGCGTATGACCCCTGGCCTGGCGCCTTTACGTTTCTGCCCAATCACCTCGTCAAGAAGGGGTCCTCTGGACGAATGAAAATTTTGGAAGCCACTATTCTCCCTCAGCCAGAAGGATGGTCGAGAACAACGCCAGGAACCGTTTGCTCATTATCCCCGATCGGCCCCATGATCTTAACAGGAGACGTTGCCCTGTGCTTGACTGCCGTGCAACCTGAGGGTAGCCGGCGCATGGATGGAAAATCATTCTTGAATGGTCACCCACTTAAACGAGATGACATTCTCGGTGTCTGCTAATCTCACCTCAACAAGGAGAAAAATATGTCCACTAACCCTGTAGAATCGCATACCTTACCCGTTGAAGCGCACCATCTCCCGTTTTTTATCCTTCTGCCCTTCCATCACGCCGTCGTAACCCTCTTCGCCCTCGCTACACTCCTGTTCACAGGATGTATTTCATCTGACGCTCAACACGACGCTGTTGGTCAAAAGAAAAGCTATGCCTTGGAGGCGTCCACACCCCGAACGTCACTCCCGACACCCCGTTTTAGCCCTTTAAAAATCTTGTCCTTTAAGAGTCAGCCTCCTTTTGAGGCTAACAATCTCATTGTCCGGCGTGCAAATGGTGAAACTGTCATGGATTATTACACCACGTGGATTGCTGCACCCCATGAGTTGATTCGTGTTCAAACCATGAGCTATCTACGTAAGACAGGTCTCTTCAAGGCTGTTTATGATTCAAATTCCGGATCACTCGCACAAACCGGTCTCGAAGGCACCGTCGAACAGATCCTCTTGGATTGCCACACTGAAACCCCGACAGCCGTCATTACGTTGCGCTTTACAATTATAGATGAGACAACATCCGATTTCACCGTGCTTTGGAGCACGGAAACGACAGGTCGTGCAAAAGTGGAATCTGGCCCCCTTTCGATCATTGACGCTTTTGACAAAGCTTTAACAAAGGCTCTTGAGCAAATGACGCACGAGCTTGAAAAATCGTCGTTCCTGCAAAAGAAGTAAAAGGACAATTCACCATGAATAAATCGATGCTGGCAATGACATTGCTTCCCATTACCTGCGCGCTCGCACAGGAACCCTGTGACTGGCAAAATCAAAAAGCCCTCCATCAGGGCACAGAGAATCCACACGCAACCATGATTGCGTGTCCTTCGAAGGAAATCGCCAAGACGATCCGTTATGCCTTCGGAGCAGAGCGTGAAAAATCGCCCTTTTATCAATCGCTGAACGGTCAATGGAAATATCATTTCTCAAAGACGCAACTCGATCGCGTCTCAGGCTTTGAAGCTGTCACATACGATGACTCGAAGTGGACCACTATTCCCGTCCCCGCCAATGTCGAAATCGAAGGCCACGGCGTCCCCATCTATACCAACATCAAATATCCCTGGGGCAAACCCACACCGCCAGTCGTGGACCCGGCAAATCCCTACAACAGCGTCAGCTCCTATCGCCACACCTTTAACGTTCCTAAAGAGTGGAATGGCAACAAAATCTTCATCTCGTTTGACGGCGTCAATTCTTTCTTCTATCTGTGGATCAACGGTAAGAAGGTCGGCTTCAGCAAAGACAGCCGTACCTTGGCAGAGTTCGATATCACGCCCTTTGTGAAGCCCGGCGCAAACACAATTGCCGCCGAGGTCTTTCGCTGGTGTGACGGTTCCTATCTGGAAGACCAGGATTTCTTCCGCTTGAGCGGCATCTTCCGCGATGTCTATCTCTGGTGTGCACCCACAACACGCATCCGAGACTTCCAAGTCAACACGCCCCTCGATTCAAACTATAGGGATGCGGAGCTCAAGGTCGCGGTGGATATTATCAATGGCAAGGACACCACCCTTGAATACGTGTTAGAAGATGCACAGGGCAAGTCCGTCGTTGAGTTGAGCGTCAAAGCAGAGGGCGACAAATCAGCACTCAGTACGCCTGTCAAAAACCCCCTCAAATGGTCTGCTGAAAAACCCAACCTCTATCGCCTCATTATTACACTGAAGGAAAAAACAGGCACGGTGTTGCAAGTCGTTTCCACACGCGTCGGGTTCCGCTCCGTCGAATTGAAGGATGGTAATCTGCTGGTCAACGGACAGCGCATCTTCATCAAAGGCGTGAACCGTCATGAGCATGACATCAAAACCGGTCAAACCATGAACATGGAGATGATGGTCAAAGACATCCAGCTCATGAAGCAGCATAACATCAACACTGTCCGCACCTGCCACTATCCCAATGTTCCGGCCTGGTATGAACTCTGCGATGAAATGGGCCTATATGTCTACGATGAAGCTAACATTGAATGCCATGGCGCACAGAACCTGACGAAGGACCCGAACTGGCAGGAGGCCTATATGGACCGTACCGTACGCATGGTCGAGCGTGACAAGAACCATGCATCGATCATCATCTGGTCCGTGGGCAATGAGAATGGGTGGGGGAGTAACCTCGAAAAAACCGCCCGATGGATGAAGCAGCGCGATCCCTCCCGTCTGATTCACTCCTGCGAGGCAGGCGGTCGCCCGGAAACCGACATGATCTCCCCAATGTATCCGAATCCCAGCTCGCTGGCCAAGTATGCATCCGAAAAACATGACCGCCCCTATATTATGTGCGAATACGCCCACGCCATGGGCAACAGCACGGGCGATCTCTGGTCGTACTGGAAACAGATCTATACCCTTCCCTATCTGCAAGGCGGTTGCATCTGGGACTGGGTCGAACAAGGCCTCTACCAGCCCGCACGCGCCAACCGCTCACGCCAATTCGAAAAACCGAAAGCCGGCGAGAAGGTCTTCCAGGCGTATGGCGGCGACTTCTATTACACGGATAAAGATGGCAAGCCGATGCATAATGTCAAAGGCCCGCATGACGGCATCCCGAGCGATGATAACTTCTGCTGCAACGGACTCGTCTCTGCCGACCGTACCCCCCATCCTGGCATTCTCGAAGTTAAAAAGGTCTACCAGGATATTCAGCTCTCCTCATTTAATCCCGCCAAATGCACTATCCAGGTCAAGAATGGCTTCTGCTTCAAGACGCTGAATGAGAATATCGCCGGCACCTGGGAAGTCAAGGCCAATGGAAACGTTCTTCAAAAGGGCTCCTTCGACATTCCTGAACTTGCTCCGGAAAAAGAAGGGCTCATCAAAATTCCCCTCCAGAAACTCCAAGCTGAACCCGGAACAGAGTATTGGCTGAATGTCTCCTTCAAGCTCGCCAAGGACACCTCGTGGGCTGCCGCAGGCCATGAGGTGGCCTGGGAACAATTCGCAATATGCAAGGGCGCACCTGTCACGCCTAAACAGCACACAGGAACGCTGACCGTCCAGCAAAATGGCAAGACGATCAACGTGAAGGGAGCCTCCGTTGCGGCCACTTTTGAAAACGGACTGCTGACCGCACTTACCTACAACGGCGTCGCGCTTATTCAGGAGGCGCTGCGTCCTGATTTCTGGCGCGCACCGACCGACAATGACCGCGGTTTCAAGAGTGAGAAGTCGCATGGTGACTGGAAGACCATCGGCACTGATTGGACGCCAGAAAAGGTCACCGTGCTCGAGCAGAGCGCCAAGCAGGTCAAGATTGTCGCAGAAGGAAAGCTTCCGAAGGTGGATGCCCCTTACTCCTTGACCTATACCCTCTCGCCTGATGGCGAAATCGCGATCACCGCCAACTACACAGGCGTCGAGAAGAAGCAATGGCCAACACGCTTCGGACTTCAGATGCTCATGCCCGAAGGCTTTGAAACCATCACCTGGTACGGGTGCGGTCCGCAAGAGACCTATTCCGACCGTTGCGATGCCGTGATTGATCTCTACAGCGGTAAGATCGACGAGCAGTATTTTGATTACACCGAACCGTGCGAAAGCGGCAACAAGGTCAAGGTCCGTTGGACCGCCATCGCCAACGCAAAGGGCAAAGGGGTACTCGCCATTGCGGACAAGAACATGCTGAGCGTCAAGGCCATCCGTTACACTGCAGAGGACCTGCAAAGCCACAAGCATACCTTCCAGATGCCCCAGCGCAAGACCACCACACTCAATCTCGACCTCGTCCAGATGGGTGTCGGCGGCGACAATAGCTGGGGCGCCAAGCCGCACAAGGAATTCCAACTTCCTTCAGATAAAAACTACTCCTACACCGTGCGGTTGCAGCCTTACGACAAGACTACCTTCACTCCCCCTCTGTTAGCCGAGTAAAGGCTTGGCCTTCTCCTCGTGGGTCTCTCCCTTTTAACCTCGTCCATCCTCCGAGCGGCGCCACGCTTACAGCGGTGAACCAAACACAAAGCAGAGCGGTTTGTGCGCAAGGATTGGACCGGACACCGGTGTCAAATCACCTGTCGCACGATCTAATGCGTAGGAGTAAATCTCATTGGACGTTTCGTGCCCCACCAGCATAAACTTCTCGCCGGGCATCAGCGTGAAATCGCGCGGGAACTTGCCCTTCAACATGGACCGCGTCATAAACGTCAGATTACCTGTCTTCTCATCCACCACAAAGGTGGCAATACTGTCATGTCCCCTGTTCCCTGCAAAGAGCATCTTCCCGTCCGCTGTGATCTTGATGGCCGAGGCTTTACTGAATTCCTTGAAGTCACTCGGGATCGTCGAGAGTGTACAGATGTGCTTCGTCCCTTCACTTGTATACGAATAGGTTGAGATCGTATTATTCAGTTCGTTGAGCAGGAAGAGCCATTTGCCATTCGGATGAAACGTCACATGGCGCGGACCTGCACCCGGAGCTGTTGTGATGCGCAACGCCTCTACTTCGCACAGACCCTCTTTGCGCTTAGCAAAATCATAGAAGCGGACTTGGTCCATACCCAGATCAACGAAGAATACAAAACGATTATCAGGCGTCAACATCGCACAATGCGCATGCGCCTTCTCCTGGCGTGATTTATCAGGGCCGCTGCCTACATGCTGAATCGTGACTGGCGCTTGGGTCGCCAATAAACCATCAGCCTGAATCTCACAGACACCCGAGATCGCGCTGCCATAATCAGCCCACACCACAGCCTTCTCCTCTTTGTCCAGCGAGACATGACAGGGCGAACCACACCCTAAAGCAACCTGATTCACCAAAATAAGTTTTTCGCCTGCGATCTTGTAACACGCGATCGTTCCGTTCTTTCCCCTAGGCAGATTAGCGTCCGTGTGCGCTGTATACAGAAAGGTCTTTGCCTTATTGAGCGCGAAATAGGTTGTCCCCTCGACACCCGACAACACCCATGCCGGCTGGATCGAACCGGTCTCTGTGTTGACCTTTAAGACATGAATGCCCTCCTTCTTGGCATCCACTGTACAGCCCGCATACGCATAGACCTCTGCGCCCTGCGCAACGAATCCCATCATCCCCACACATGCACTGACAATACTTTTCATTTGTGTTTCTCCCTCATTCACATTGTACCCCGACATTTCCTCAGCCACGCATAAAACAGGCTCATATCGAGCTGTGTCATCATCATAGTTCAGCAACGTATCGCGCAGACGCTCAAACGTTGCCGCGCAGACATCGTTTTCGAGTTCACACTCCCAAACGACAATCACGCGCCACCCTAACGAAGCCAGAGCCCTCTCTGTCTCCAAATCCCTGTTGACATTCCGATTAAACTTCTTCCACCAGAACGCGCTATTGCTCTTTGGCATGGTCGCAATCGGACAATTCGGATGCCGATGCCAAAAACAGCCCCGCACATCGATGACCGCTTTGTATTTGGGTAATAAAATATCCGGACACCCCGGCAACCCTTTGACATTCTTGCGAAAACGAAACCCTTCACGCCAGAGCCACGAACGGACACGCTTCTCAACGCCTGTGTCCTTGCTCCGCACACGGCTCATATTCCAACTGCGTTGCTTACGCTTCGCCTCCTCGCTATTAAAAGCATCCCCAATCATGAAATTATCATAACACGACCTTATTAAAATGTACATCGTAGCTTCAATGAAATTAACGCTTCGCTTTCGACATGCGTCGAATGGTTTCCGCTTCGCTCCAACGAGCCTTATTCCACCTTCAACGTTACGAGTTGAGCGTTCAGCGTTCAGTATTAACTTACTGACACTTCTAAGACTTACTGACACTTCTCACAACCACTCCTCCACCGGCACATCCAAGCCAAGTCCGAGCATATAGTTGTAGATGGCGCAGCGCAAGGCGTGTCCCAGACGATCATAATCGGGCGCACGCGAGACAGCGTAAGGAATTTCGTTCAAGGCAAAACAGCGCGGTCCTCTGGGTTGCTTGCTCAGCGCTTCACGCGTCAGCACCTTGCATCCATGCGCAGGATAACGCGAAAGATCCTCCACAAGCTTCACGCCGAATGCTTTCGGATTTTTGGCAATCGGACTATGCACCGTCAGCGCGAAGCGGTGCCAGTAGGCGGACTGGATGTATCCGTTTGCAAAGAGTCCACGCACATAGTCCAGCGCCTCAAAAATTTCCTGCTTCGTCTGCGTCGGAAATCCGTACATGAGGTAAGCATGGACAAGGATGCCTGCTTTTGAAAAGGCCTTGCACACGGTGGCAGCATCCTTACAGGTGATCCCCTTGTTCATGAAGACCAGCAGCCGGTCCTGAGCGCATTCGAGTCCGCCTGTGACCGCAATGCAGCCGGCCTTTGCCATGAGCTGCGCAAGCTCAGGCGTAAAGGCTTTTTCAAAGCGGACGTTACCCCACCAAGACACCTTGAGTTTGCGTTGAATCAACCGCTCGCTCAGCTGACGCAGCAAGGCTGGTGCCAGCGCCTCATCCGTGAAATGGAAGCCCCTCTGCCCTGTCGCCTGGATCATCTGCTCCATCTGCTCAACCAGCGCATCCACCTTGGGCGGCGTATAGCGTCCAATGTAATCCAGCCCCACATCACAGAACGCACACTTGTGCCAATAGCACCCGTTTGCGACTTGCATCTTCAGCCACTTGCCATCCGACCAGATGCGGTGCATAGGATTCGTGGTCTCCATCAAATTGATATACCGCGAAAAATCAATGCCATCATACAAGGGCGTCTCTTTACACTTTAGAACTTTAGAACTCTCGAACTTTAGAACTACGTCCGCAAGGACGCAACTCCACGCCGAAAAGCCTTCATCAAAGCAAATATCATCTACAAACTGGAAGACGCGTTCATCTGTAAGGTTACGCAACTCCGTATTGACATAGCCGCCACCCATGACAATACGTGTTTGGGGACGCATCTTCCGGACCTGCTGAGCAATACGAAACGCTCCATAGACGGTTCCGGGGAAAGGCAAGGTCAATCCGACGACATCGGGGTTATGTTTACGCATCGCCTGCGCCGCCAGCTCATCGATCATTCCGGCAATGAGATTGGGCGGCGATTGAAGCTTCTTGAGAAGCGGATCAAAGATCGGCATGGCGACACCTAAGCGCTCCGCATAGCGCGAAAAGCCGAAATCCGGATCAACGCCTTCTCGGATGACATCCGCGAGATCATCCAGATAGAGCGACGCTAAAAACGTCGCACGATCCATCATGTCGAGCGTGCTGAACAACATCTCCAAGGCTTCATCAGGGGAAAGACCAGAACCCGAGGTCATGGCGGCAAGGCGCGGTCCTTCAGGAAGGAACGATCGCTGCGCAATGCGCGAAGAAAGTTCAGGCGCATTGCCCTGCAAAAACGAAATGGCCTTATCAATCGTTTGAAGATAATCATCTGCACGCGCGAGGAAGCGCTTCACCAAGGGCGTATTTCGTTTATGCGCACGACACTGCTCAACGATCTTTAACAGTCCCTTACGTGAAAAGAGCTGCAATGCCAATTCAAGCGAGAGATCAACTTGTGCGACCTCCACACCTTGCGAGGCAAGAAAACCAGCTAGTAACGGCGTCGCTGGATAAAGTGTATTTAACTGCAACAAGGGCGGTGTGATTAAAAGAACCTTCATTGCGTAAAACAATCCCATATTCTTACGTGCGGAGCAAGCCGTAAAAATAAAAAAAAACCGCCTGCCTACGCATGCGGTTTAAAATTGGCGCTCCCACGGAGAGTCGAACTCCGCTTACTAGGATGAAAACCTAGTGTCCTAACCGATAGACGATGGGAGCAAAAGAAGGGCGTAAATTTATCAAATCAGTCCTAGTGATTGCAAGCCCAATTATAATATTTTTCGCACCTTTCTTTTTGTGCTTTTCAACGCGCCCTGCATTTTGATAATGTAACCCCACTTTCAGCGGGCGTAATTCAATGGCAGAATAGGAGCTTCCCAAGCTTCACACGTGGGTTCGATTCCCATCGCCCGCTCCATATTTAAGTGTGCTTTAAATCCCTGAGTCGGATATATAACAGAAGTTGTTGTTGATCACAATCTCTCAATGGGCTGACTTGCGTGGCTCCGAGAGCAATTCGTCGTCCATGATACGAATCGGCCACGTATCGTCGAGTTTCGGGACCTTAAAATAAACTTCGATGCCATCGGCATCGACAAATTCCGTCAACACGACTTTAACTCGCTCACCTGTACGTTCGGAATTCGTCCATGCTTTGATGACGACCTTCTGTCCGTCAGGACGAATCCTATCGTCCAGAATCGGATGGCCGATGCTGGTCGGGTCGAGAACCAGATCTCGGGGGTTCGGGCATTTTTTGAGCACATCCGCATTCAATTTATCACTGAACGTGAACAGGACCGGGCCGCGCAAAAGAGCGACACGGCCATCCTGAATCATCCGTCCGCGAACGAAGCGCCAGTTCATCGGCATTGTGATCGTAAGCGTATCGCCGGATTTCCACATCCGTTTGACAGTGGCGTAACCGAGTTCGGATTTGTTCAGTGTACAAGGCACGTTGTTCATGGAACACTCCATGTTTTCCACCCAGCGCGGAGTGCGGAACATGAATGTAAACTCAACCGGCTCCGAGCACGTAAACAACAATTTGACCTCGCCGGAGTTCGGGTATGAGGTTTCCTGTTTGATCGCGACGCTCTTGTTGTTGACATCGAAGATCTTGTCAGAACGGGTGAACAGATTCAGCATGATGCCGTTGTCTGAGGTACGGTAGTAGACCTTTTGCGGCAGTTCGGCAACCGCGCGGCGAAAGTTCCCGTTGCAGCAAAAGGTATCATGGTTTTGAAAACTCCTCTTGCCCGTGAACGGCGTGAAGTAGCAGATGCGGCGTCCGTCCGGTGCTTGTGCCGCGAACAGGGCGTTATAGATCGTCCGTTCCATGAGGTCCCCATAGCGGAGGTCGCCCTCAAGCCGCATCAGGCTGTCCAGCCAGCGTAGCAGGTACGCCGTCACGCATGATTCTTCGACAGGCCCCGAGCCATCCTGATTGTACGTGAAGTACTCCCCCTTAGACGTCGAGCCGGTAACCAACAGCCCGCCGTGTCCACGCTCAAAGAGTTCCTGCTTCATCCACAGACTTTTCTTAAGGTAATCCTCGCCGCCGAGCAGCCGATACAGCTCCGTGTCCGGGTACATGTGCGACAGCATCACGTAGACATGGTAACGGGCCTGTGAAATGTTCTTCTCCCAAGCATCATAAGGTTTCAGGTAGTACCAGTGCGGTTCATATTGCAGGTGCTTGGCGAATTCGAGATACCCCTTCTCTCCCGTCACGCGATACAGTTCAACGAAACTCTCCGTGATTCCCGCAATGGAGGTACCCGGGGGAATGATATGCTCTCCATCTTTATTGGCGGGGAACATCCGCATGATGTAGTCCGCCATGATTTTCGCATCCGTCAAAGCTTGGGTGTTCCCTGTCACCCGGTAGTTTCGCACCAGTGCCAGGTTGAGGTACTCCTGCTCGTGAAGAATCCAATTGACAACGTTCTGATGGTTGTTGGACTCGACATTCCAGAAACCTACGTACCCATCCGGATCGCGAGTAGCCCGCAGTTGATCCATGATGTATTGATTACGTTCGGCAACTTTCGGGTCGCCTGTATATTGGGCAAACAAACTGCCCGCGTCAAGAACTTTGCCGATGCCGTAGTAGACGTTGCTTTTAGTCCCGCGATCCGTCCGTTGCTTGAACTTTTTCAGCCAGTCTCGGTCCAAATCGAGAATCATGAAATTCTTGTCGATCAAATCCGTGATGCGTCGGTCCAGTTCACCGCCTGCCATTTCTTTGTGCGTGAGCCTTGCTGGAACCAGTTTGTCGCCAATGATCGGTTTGACGATATCCCGATCACTGATGGCTAGTGCGCCAGTTGAAGAAACAAGCATTGCGAGAATGAATAGCCGTTGGATGTGTTTCATAGGAACCTTTCTATTTGTAATTCAGGGTATCGAGTTGCCGGTCAAAATCGGAAGGCAGCGGCGCGAGCGGTTTATTTACATCGCTCGACGCATAGCGCAACATGTTGAGCAAGAGACGACCTGCGGCGGGATGCGTGGTCAGTTGGTTGCGAATGTTCAGCGTGTTCAGTACGAAGCGGCCCGCGCCGAGATTGTAGACCGACATCATCAGCCCCGAGTCGTAGTCTTGGGAGGCCTTGACCGCGCCTGCAATGGCTTCGAACGGGGGCTCTTGTCCTGAGAACACCAGATCGGGAATCAGTTCGCGGTAATAGATGTAGTCCATCAACCCGCCCGACGGAAGCCCTTCGAAAATCGGATGTACCTTCGACCACTCATCCTTGAGGTAGAGCCAGCCGCGAATCTGCTTCGCCGTGCCTTTATAGGCCAGTGGCAACCAAGCCGTCGGCTGGTCGCCTTGCGTGAACACTTCGGGAGAAAGAAAGACGACGGTGGAGCCCGAGGCGATCCGCTGGGCGAGTTCACGAAACGCCACCGCGCCACCGGGAGCTGGCGGCTTCGGTGCGGCAAGAATCACCTCGCGTTTCGCGGATACAACGGACGTAAACGGGCGCGTGCGGACGCCGCGATCATTGAGCCATTTTGTTGTCGTAGGGTTGTCGCCCCACAGAACCACTTCGGACGTCACGGATGGCAGATCGGCTGGATCGCTCACGTAGAACGATGCCGATCCGCCCGCCGCTGCCGCGCCGCGCTCGAAGGTGGCGAGAAATTTGTATTCGCCTGCTGGGCCGTCGATAGCAACGTCTTCAGAGAACCAGAGCTTTGAAAAAGGCGGTTCATTCGTCCCGCTCTTACGTGGGGGGATCGTCACCGTAATAGCGCGCTCCATCACGCATGTCATGCGAGGACCGATCACCTGTACCCGTGCGGGATAGTCGCCCGGTGCGAGGGTATCTTCGTCCGCGAGCACCGCTTCCAGATGGACTTTGCTGCCTTTAGCAAGGTGCGCGGGCTCGGCAAACAGGCACCAGCGCAGCGGATACCAACCGTCAAAGATCGCGTCGATCGCACCGGGCTTCAGCTCACGAAACAGCGTGGTGAGACCTTCGCCGCACAGCACATGGTCATTCGCGCCAGTCAAGTTGTGGGCAACGATGTTCGGATTAGAACGGATCGCGTTGAGGCACAGTGTGCGCTGCCCGGCCATTTTCTTGAGGCTCTCCATAAAGAAATCCTCGGGGCGGGCGAACACCTGCTCCAGCCGCCATGCCTTCCAGTCGGACAGGAAACGGTCGAGTAGGCCGCGCAGGTATTGGGCATCTTCCGATCCCTCAGCCTTCTCCTGCTCACAGTGACGCGTTGCGCGCCACAGATCGACCGCACTGCCAATACCATATTCGGAAAAGAAAAGCGGCTGGCCCTTGGTGCCGGTACGTGTACGCACATTGTGGATTCCGCTGGCGGTGCAGGGCACTCGCGGGTAGTCGTGTTGGTCGCTGAGCGTGTCCTCCCAAACGGGCGAGCCGGGATTCGACAGCGTTCCAACTGGAATATCGAGGGGAATCTGCTTCCCATAAGCGACAAACGTCGTGGCATCGAGTGTCGCCAGCTTCCCGTATGACCAAGCGTCATTCGGGTTCTTGACATCCGAAAAGTCTGCGGCGGCGTTGTAGATTTTGTCCGCTGTTTTAACGCTGAGGTTCAGTGCCGTCGTATCGCCGCCATAGTCTTTGTTACCGACTCCCACAGCAAAGTCAAGCGTATCGCCTTTCGCTACACTGAGTTTCCGATCAAAGGCCTCTGTGTTCGGGTGGCCATCGAGGTTCAGGGACGAAGCAAAGAGCGAACGACCGTTGTGCAGGATGTGAATGTCGGTGGTGGCCCGAGGGGCAAGGCCAATAAAGGAACCGTCGATCTCGACCATGCCAGACTGCGGGGCTGTCCAGCGAACCACGCTGCGTTCGCCCAAAGGGCCGGGGTGGAGTGCCAGACGGCCAGATGGCCACGTGATACCCGCCGTGTGTATCGTCGATGTCGTAGGGTTGACGGCCACCCATGGTTCGCCGGAACCATCCTGTGGCCACATGCGGAAATCGGCCGATTGTCCAATCTTGTTTTGAACTGGCCAAAGATCCCAGCGCCCACTGCTCAACAAGACCATTCGATCAGGATCGAGGCGACGTACCAGCGGCAACATGTGAGCGGCGTAATGAAAGGTTGGCCCGTCTTTCGTTTCGTTCAGAAGGCCCCAGGTGACCACGCTCGGGTGGTTACGGTCGCGCACAATCAATTCGCCGACGGCCGCGTCGAAGCGTTCGGGCATCTTGGGCGACGACGCGATGGGCCACGCCGCGTAAGACTCTTCATAAACCATGAGTCCTATCTCATCGCAAAGATCCAATTGCATCGGTGTCGCCGCGCCCCAGATGAAGCGCACCATATTGAACCCCATGACCTTCAGATTCAACATGTCGCGCCTTAGCATATCGGGATCACGAGAAAACTGGAGACCGATGGGAAAGTGGTTGCAAGTGTGGGTGCTTTTCAGATAGAGCCGATGCCCGTTGAGCCGGAAATAGCCGTCGGTGAAGCGGAAATCGCGAAAGCCACAACGTACAGAGCGCTCGGCCATGTCGGCGGAATCGACGCCAGCGACGCAGGCCGTTACGCGATACAAATAGGGATCATTCAGGTTCCAGAGGTGGGGGCTGCTGATCAGCAGATCGGCTTCGACCTGCGAAACTCCTGTGCACAGGTCGCGGTCGAGAGTAACCGTCGCCGTTGTTTCACCGCTGCGGGCCGAAGAGGCTGTGAGAACGATATGTGCCTTTTGAACAGCGGTATTCGCATTACGTACGCTAAGATGAACATGGATCTTACCTGCGTCCGCATGGGACGTGGCCGATGCGAACAGATCCGCCAGATAGACAGGAGGAACGCAGAGCAACTCAACGCTTTCCGTGATGCCACCGTGATTGTAACTGCCTCCGGCAACATAGTTCGATCCACCCTCTTTGCACCGCCTCGCCGTTTCGCTGAGACGGATGCCGTCGATGGGCGCGTCGGTCGGATTGAGCACGCGCACGGTCAAGCGGTTGACTTGGCCCGGCTTGATGGCTGCGGTGACATCGAGCACAAAGGGTGTTTCGCCGCCTTCGTGTCCGCCCACCGGAACGCCGTTGAGCCAGACCTCCGCCAGATAATCCACCTGCCAGAAACGGAGCAGCGTGCGTCCGTCTGCATGCGGATTGGCTGGAGCCGTAAACTCGCGCGAATACCATACCACGCCATGGTAGGCTGGGAACGCTTCCTGAATGATCCAAGGCACCTTGGCTGATTTGGCGTCGATGAGCTGTGTTTTCTCAAACCACTTCTGCTCTCGTCCGACATTCTGCGGATCCGTGGCCAGCGACCAAGCTCCGTCAAGCGACAGAACAGCGGTGGCGGCTGTTTTTTCAACATGAGCAAAAACCGATGAAACTGCACCTGCGATCAGTATGACAAGAGCTGCGTGTAGCATCCGGCACTTACGTGAATCCATTTTATCTCCCCCGCTATTATTCGCACGGTTCGTGAGTCGACAAGACATGTATCACTAATAAAGCCACCCTTTAGTGGTATCACTATACACTTTTTTCAGTTATTGCGAAATACAGAATCGCGTATTATTGATATCAAAAAAAAGGCTCTTCACGGTTTGTCGAAAAAACTTCCTGAAAAGAAGCACCCAAGA
>JBAXOG010000018.1:0-43583 GCA_037133395.1 bacterium
ATTTCGGCTCTGTCAGGACGGGCTAAAAATTTCCCGGTCAACTGAGCGCTGTCCCATTCCAACCATCCCGGCCCGAATTCCAGGAATGAACGCTTCTCACTGGTGAGCAACAGCTTCCTTCTGGCGGGCGCGCAGGCCCGTAAGCACCGGGGCCTTCGTCTGGAAGTCGATGGCAACGGCCAGCCCGGCGAACTGAAAGTGATTTTGGTCAGGCAATTCGGGACCATCAAGGGTCAAAAGGAATATCCCTTTTTGCTCAAGTATGGCCCGCAACGTCAGGAGTACACCATCCCATGGACGGCGTTTGGTCCCGCGCTCCTCGCTGGCCAGAGCCCCCTGCCTTTCGAGAGCCTGCGGCTGGATGGCCAGCGTCTCGGTGGAAAGCCACTGGTCTTCCGGGTCAAGGGATTTTTGGATTAAGTGCATTATGAAAAGTTCCACAATGAAAAAAACAAAAATGACAAAGAGTGCTTCTATGCGGATTATGCTGGTTGCGGGCCTGTGCGCGGCCAGCGCTCTCATGGCGGTGACACCAGGGAACCTGTCGGCGGCGGAACTCTCCGGGTTTCTACAGGCGCGCGGAACAATGTTATATTTGGACGGGAAACCGTTTTATGAAATCAGCTTCAACAAGATCGATCTGTTCTGGCAGATGCTGGCCGCAGAACTGGGGCGCGGGGGCTTTGGAAAGGACCCCGCTGAAAGTGCGGAGCAAGCCCTGAAGGAGCTGCATGGGCTCGGCTTCAAGACGATCCGTATCGCCTCGAATGCCCAAGACTATGCTGTGGAAGCCACGCGTCCGCGCTTTCTCGCGGCGTTGGACCGTACGCTCGACCTGTGCGACCGGTATGACCTGCGCGTGGTCCTCTGCCTGGGGAGTTTTGATGTCTCCTTTGCCAAGGCGTGCAACGAGTCCTATACGGAACTGCTGACGCGCGAGGATTCCAACTCCCGCAAGTTGTCCAGAAGCTATGTGCGGGAACTCGTGTCGCGTTATCGTGACCGCAAGACCATCGGCATGTGGGAGCATGGCAACGAACTGTTGCTCAAAGCCGGCATCGGCGGACGTACCCACACCTGGGGTGATCTCAAGGTGCCCACCTTGGACGAAGTCGCCCTTTTTCACACGCAGGAGGCGGCTTATATCCGCTCACTGGACGCGAGGCACCCGATCACGTCCGGTGACAGCTATCGCAATTGCATCTGGAGCCTCTATGAGTCAGATCAGGGGAAGGCTGGCGATGGGTGGGCCGTGAACACGATGGAGGAGATCGGACGGGGCGTTGCACGTGCGCAGAAGGGGGTGGATGTATTCTGCATTCACAGCTATTTCAAAAACATCCGGTACGGCTTTCATGAAGTCAAGAAACCCGACGGCAGCCTGTCGGGGGTGAATCTGGCTGACTGGACACGCATCGCCCATGCGCAGGGGCAGCCGCTCTATATAGGCGAATTCGGTGTCCTGCCCATTGCCCGGACGGAAAAAACCCGTAAATTCTGGGAGGAGAACCCAGAGTGGTTCGACTCGTATGAGGGCGCGGACCGAGAAAAGGCGGTCAAGCTTGTGCGCGTGGCTCTGGAGCAGCTCGTGGCGGCGAAGCCGAATCTGGCGCACTGGTGGTGCTACCAGTCGAACCGCAATCACGAAAACAACAATCCGCAACGGTTCGACATTGACGTGGATCGGACCCCTGAACTGGTTCGCCTGGTTGTCGAGGCCAATCGGGCGTTGCAAATGAAAACCATGGGCTTCACGTATATGAAGAGCCCAAAAAAGTAAAAATGAGAGACGTATGAATAATGAAACCAATTTGTTCAGGCGGATGCCGGGATGGATCGTGTTGGCCTGCCTTTTCTGTGGCCTAGACCAGGCACCGAAGCCGCTCGGGCTGCAGGCGAGGGAGGGACGTTTTTACAAGGACGGCCAGCCTTACCGGGGCGTGGGCGCGAACTACTTCGACCTGCTGCGGCGGGTGTTGCACGACCCGACCAACACCACCAGCTTGGCTGGACTGGAGCAGTTGTCAAAGGCAGGTATCCCGTTTGTTCGTTTTGCTGGTCCGTTTACCGCGCAGGAGTGGAAACTCTATGTTGATAACAAAGAAGAGTACTTCCGACGTTTCGACCTCGTGGTCCGGGCTGCCGAGAAGAGCGGCATCGGGTTGATCCCGTCAATGTTCTGGACGCTGACCCTCTGCGAGACGGTCGGCGAGCCGCGCGACCAGTGGGGCAACCCGCAGAGCAAGACTGTGGCATTGATGCGGCAGTATGTGTCGGATGTGGTGGGGCGGTACAAGAATTCGCCGGCGCTCTGGGCGTGGGAGTTCGGTAACGAGACCAACCTCAAGACCGACCTGCCCAATGCGGCACAGTACCGTCCGAAAGGAGGGAGCGTGCGAGATGATGTCACTGCAGCGCATTTGGCCACGATGCTCTCTGAATTCGCAAAGGAGGTCCGCCGGCACGATCCGGCCCGCGCCATCCTTTCGGGCAACTCCCACGCGAGGCCCACCGCCTGGAACAACACTGCGAACAAGAACTGGACATCCGACACCCAGGCGCAGGCGAAGACGATCATTCTGCGCGACAATCCCGCGCCGCTGGACACGATCGGCGTCCACGTCTACGGTGACAGCGAGAATCCCCGCAAGGAACTCGGCGAATGGGTCTCCGGCCGTCTGCATTACTTCCAGTGGCTGAAGGGCGTCGCGCGTGAGGTTGGCCGTCCGGTTTTCGTCGGCGAGTTCGGGCTTGCACGTCCCAAGGATGGACGGAACGAGCGTCAGGTCTTCGAGGCGCTGCTGGCTGAGATGGGGCAGGCGGGAATCGACCTCGCCGCGTTTTGGGTCTATGATCTTTCGAGTCAGGAGAAGACGTGGAACGTGACGTTCGACAACGAACGGGCCTATATGATCAGCCTCACTGCCGAAGCTAATCGCCGCTGGGGACTGTAATCCATGCTTCTCTACGTGGCTACCCAGTCCGCTGACCGTATATCCACAGGTGCGGTGAATTAATTGTACACGTTCCACGGGGTGCGATTCATTTTAGTTGAAATGAATCACACCAGGTAACAAGGAGGAGGGAGGAGAGAAGAGCCAATAGAAATAGGTATTTTCAGAAAGAATAAGCGTTTACACCAGCCCAGAAAATGTGTCTTCATCTAGGAGACAACAGCGAATAGCGTAGAACAATTATCTAACACATTTCAAATAAAGATGTTACAACTCCTCCATCCTCCCTCCTCCCTCCTACCTCGGGTGTTGATTCAACAAAGTTGAATCGCACCCCGTTCCACGTATCAAGTCGCTCTAAGCTTGAGTCCGTCACGCGGGCGTGATATTGTTTTTGACATGCAATCGGATCAAAAAATATTTGCCGGACACGTGGTACCTTTTGTACTTTGGATTGGCGTTATCTTCGTGCTGCAAGGGCTGGAGATGCTGGGCGGGTGTCCGCGTATGCTCTATCCATGGAGTTATGCAGCGAAAACCGTTGCGTGCGCCGCGCTTTTTCTCTGGCTGAAGCCTTGGGCTGTTTATCCGTCATTTAATCTTTCAACACTGCCTTTGACCATTCTTGCCGGCCTTGTCGTGACCGTGGTGTGGGTAGTGCCGGAGACGCCTTGGTTCGGACGCATGCTGCCCGAAGCACAGCTTTTTTATAACAAATGGTGTATCATGATGCCGGGCGAGTTGCCCAGTTATTATCATCCGGACTTTTTCCCTGCGCTTCCCCCTGGACATGCTTCGCTCGCTTTTTCTCCTTCAGAGGCCGGCTGGCCGCTGACCATCATGAAACTCATTGGCTCTGCGTGCGTCATTGCTATTGTAGAGGAATTTTTCTTTCGTGGGTTCTTCTATCGCTGGTTGCGGCAAGGGAAATTTTGGACACTTCCGCTTAGCCTGATGGACACACAGACGTTTTGGACTGTTGCCATCGTGTTTGGTCTTGAGCATGATCGGTGGCTGGCAGGAATTTTCGCAGGCGTAGTCTATGGTTGGTTAGCAATACGTACGGGAAATATATGGTGCGCAGCCATCGCGCATGTGATTACGAATTTGCTTCTCGGCTTGTATGTTATCTGTTCGGGACAATATGGGTTCTGGTAAGAATTGAAGAATTAACGCTAAAGATTTTCCAACACATCCGCAACTCGGCCTGCTGCGCCACGGATTGACATGGCCTTGAGCGCTTCGCTCATTTTTTTGAGCACGTCTGGATTCTTCTTTTTATTGATGATGTAACGAGTGATCGAGCGTCCGGTGAGTTCGCGCTGGATGCCCTCGTCGGCTCCTCCGCACTTGACCAACGTGGCTGCGTTCAAGTGTTGATGATTCCGAATGGCACTGGGCAACGGGATGAGTAGCGCTGGCTTGCCCACGAGGCATAGCTCAAAACAGGTCGAGGCGCCTGCACGGCAAATGACGAGGTCGGCTGTTGAATAGGCGCGCCCCATGTCCGTGATGAAGGCTGAAACGAGTGAAGGGACATTGTTCTTTTTGTATCGCTCACGTGTCCTCGCTTCATCTGCAGCGCCCGTTTGGTGAATGACGAAGAAATCATGCACGCCGTCCTGCTTGAGCAAACACATCGCTTGTGAGGCCAACTCGTTGACGCGGTGTGCACCTTGGCTACCCCCGGTGATGAAGATCGTAAAGACCCCCTCTGGCACTTCGTCGAGTCTTGGCTGATTTGATAGCGCATGTTCGCGTACGGGAAGGCCGGTCTTCACGACTCGACTTCCTGGCAGGCGCTGCGCGGTTTCGTCAAAGCTGGTGGCCACGGTATGTGCGAAGCGCGACAGCACATCGACTGCTTTTCCGGGCACAGCGTTCGCCTCGTGCAGCACAATCGGCACACCGCACATCCGTGCCGCTAATACGGGCGGCAGACTGGAGTAGCTGCCCATCGCCAACAAGGCATCTGGCTTTTTTTGTTTCATGGCCCGCAGGCATTTAAAAAAAGAGATGCCCATCCTCAGCAGGTTTCGCATGGATATCTGGCGAGCGCCTGTCGAGAAGGTTGGGCCGTCCCAGCCACCGTGTGTTACGGTTTCAATCATGCGCCCTGAGAACCACACTTCTACGTTATGACCCCGACTCTTTAGCTCATGAGCCACAGCTAAGCCAGGAAAGACATGTCCTCCTGTTCCTCCGCAAGCGACAATGATTGATTTTTTAACTGTCATAACGCTTCTCCTCGTCCAGACACTTCTTCCGCCTTCTCAGACTGCTCAGCACGTCCACTAATTCATGTTTGGCGATGCACCACAGGGTCACGCCATAGACAACGGTGCCTGCGGCGCCTGCGGCAACCAGTGCAACGGCTTGCATGAGCTTATTCGTTTGCGCACCAAAAAGGGTGTGTACCCAGACACAACATACGGCCATGACGAGTGCGCTGAACAGTGCTTTGAGCACGGTCGGTACAAAAAGCGCATAGTTGGGCAGGTTCTTACGTTTTCGCAGGATATGTGCTGCGACCATTCCGTTGACCAAACTGCAGAAGACCGTCGAACTGATGAGTCCTACGTGCCGTACGCCCACAGGCAGGAAGAGAATGGACAACACGTTGAGTATGAAATTCATGACGATGCAGACGATGCTGATCGTGACAGGTGTCCGCGTGTCCTTCATCGCGAAGAAGGCCGGCGTAAGACACTTTTGAAAACTGAAGGCGAACATGCCCGGAGCGTACGCCATAACAGCCAGGGCGGTAAAGTGCGCGGATTCGCGATTGAACGCACCGTTCGGCCATACGTAAATCAGCTCCACAAGCGCAGGAGCCATGAAGAACATCACGGTCATGGCGGGTGCCACAATCACCGCCAAATTGCGCAGGGCACGCTCCATGGTGTGCTTCAACCCCTCATAGTCATTCAGCGCGGCAAGGCGGCTGTAGGTCGGCATCAGCACGGTGACAAAAGCGGTGGAGAACATACCCAGGGGCAGGTAGGCGATTCGATCCGCATATTCCATGGCGGCTGGGGCCCATTCCGCAGCATAGTACGCAAGATAACCATCAACGCAGATATTGATTTGGTCGATGCCCGCGCCCAAGGCGGTCGGTGCTAACATTACCAACACCGTATGGATGCGCGGGGATGAACGCCAGGCTTTGATGGAAAAGTCGAAGCCAAAGCGAAACCCACACGTGCGCAACGTCGGTATTTGAAATGCGAGTTGGGCAAGGCCGGCAATCAGGATAGCATACGAGATGAAGGTGATACGCCGCAGGGCATCGCCACCGACCAGCGGACAGGCCACCAGCGCAATGATCCAGACAAAATTTAAGATGACCGGCGTCAACGACGAGATCTTGAACTTGTGCTGCGTGTTGAGCATGGCCGAAACGATGGCCACTTGACAGATGAGGAGCGCATACGGCAACATGATGCGCATCAACGGAAAGATGATCAGCCAACGGCTTCCTGTCGGGAAGAAGGGCTCGGCAATCCACGTCGCGGCCATGAGCAGGATCACCAGGACGCCGATGACCGCACTCTGCAAGCCCATTACGCGCGCGGCGAAGATCGAGGCCGCCTCCTTGCCTTCCTTGACGAGCGTCTCTGTGAACACAGGGATGAAGGCATTGCTCAAGGCACCTTCACCGAAGAGGCGCCGAAAGAGATTGGGGAGGCGGAACGCCACAACAAAGGCCGACTGCGCAGCCGAGGTGCCGAAGTAATACGCCATGATGAGCTCGCGCACAAGGCCCGCTACGCGGCTGATGGCTGTCATCACACCGACCACCGTCGCATGTCTCAGTACTTTATGATCCTGATCGTGCATTTTTCTTGAAGCATATCCGTTCGACGGCATCATGGAAGCTGTCGGTTCCGCTCAAAAGTTCGATACTCACGCGCAAATAGAGCACGGGCACAGGTGTGGTCTCCAAATGCGGAAAGCGCACCGCATCCTTTTCGGTGGTGAGCAAAGCATCGGCATTCAAGTCCGCGGCCTTATTCACGGCATCGATGATTTCCTGTGCGTCATAGCGGTGATGGTCGGCGAAGCGGTAACAGTAAATCACCTTTGCGCCCATGGCGCGCAACGAATTTTCAAAGCCTTGCGGCACCGCGATACCAGAAAGCGTGATCACGGTCTTACCCTTCAGCCACTCCAAGTCGAGTTGTGTGGCAGCATAGACGTTCTGCAAGAAACGGGGCTTGTGGCAGCACTCGATAATTTCCGCAGAGGGATTCAGTCCGTGAATCTGCGCGCGCAGATCCGCAGAGTTTCCGTCCGATTTTGTGATAAAGACGAAGTTCGCGCGTTTCAGGTTACGAATGGGTTCACGCAGTACGCCCCGCGGCAACAGATGACCATTGCCAAAGGGGTTTGTTTTGTCGACCAGCACCACTTCCATCCGGTGTTGAAGCTTCCAGTACTGAAAGCCATCATCCAAAATCAGGGTGTCGCAGCCAAAACGTTTGACAGCAAAGCGTCCGGACTTGACACGGTTCTTGTCAACCAGCACCACAACCCCCGGCAAATTGTTTGCCAACATATACGGCTCATCGCCGCCCATTTCGCTATCCAGCAACAACCGTTTGCCATCGCTCACGATTCGAGGCGGTTCGATTTGCTCATTGAAAACACGCTGATACCAAGGCAGTTCGCGTTTGCGATAGCCACGGCTCAGGATGGCCACTTTGCGACCGGATTGCTGAAGTTCACGCGCAAAAATTTCTACCACAGGTGTTTTGCCCGTGCCGCCTGCCGTGATATTACCCACGCTGATGATCTGGCATCCCAGCGGATACCGCCGCATGATACCGACCTTATAAAAAAAGAGGCGGAGCGTCACGATGCCAGCGAAAAGGCAGGAAACAGCCTTCAGCACGCCCAGCAAGAACCGAACAGGCCAAGGATGTCCTTGGTCCGCGCCCTTTTGCTGGATGATCCGCACAAGATAATGCTCAATGCGTTCAATACGTCGTATTCTGTTTCGTGGCATAATCAAACTCGAAATAAAAAAGGCAGTATATCTGTTTGCTTCCTAAAAAACAACTTCATAGTTGATGCAGAAAGCCTCATGGGTGCGATTCAACTTTGTTGAATCAGAACCCGAGGGAGGAGAGAGGAAGTAGGATGCCGGATAGTGGCTATTCGATGAAGCATCGTCAGAATGACTTTTCATTTTTTAATTATTTCCGCTTGCTTCTGACGAATGGGAAGACTAATATACCCACCTTCAAGTCCATCACCTGGGTCGGTGGCGGACTTAAAATAATAATAAAGTAGGGTCGAGTAACGGTCGAAGGGTCGTCGTTTTTGTTAACGCGGGTCGCGTGCGTTCGTGCGCAAATAATCTGTGTTTTCAGGTCGTGAAACGGTTTGCATGTTTTAATGCAACAAGGTGATATTGCGTCATCTTTTTAGCATTCGCATGCAAGGCGTCGCTCCTTCTCCCCCCGTTGCGCGGAGGGTTTATGAAGAAATATGCGAACAAGATGGTTTTTGTTTTTGTTGGGGCAGCCGTCTGTCTGATGTGCTGCCGGATATCCTTTTCTGCTGGGCAAAACACAGAAATGGAGGAGATTCAGCGCCTGACATCACTCGAGGATATGCGCCAGGAATTGACGCACGTTCAAATGCTTAAGTTGCCGACGGACGTGGATCGTGTCGTCGTGGATGGAGGGACATATTTATTTGAGTCTACCCCCGGCGATCTTGAAGCCCCTTTGTTTTTAAACATGCTCATCCCGCAGGAGGCAGAGGGTCGACGTTGCTGGCCCGTCACGCTCTTCGAGGATCCAGAGTCGCGGGACACGGTGATTCTAAACATGGAAGGCAACGAGGCTGTCCGCCTTCCGTGCGTCCCCGGCTATAATCCCGGATGGACGTTCGACTTGCTCTTCCCTTTATTGCAAGGCATCAGCATTGATGCGGATGCTTATGACCCAGCGCGGGTCGCACTGGCCATGCGACTCGTGCTCCCTGACGACAAGCTAGTGTCCAAGGAGTCCATCTTGCCTTCTTCTGAAAAACCTGGGATGTGCGTCCCTTTCGTAAAGGGGCATCAGGTCTCCCCACATGTGACCCCGGCAGAGCTACCCGTATCCATGCCGAGCGCGCAGCAGGCGACCGTTGAAGTACACCTCGCTGTCTCTCCGTCCGCAAGTGTTGTCCAAGTAATGGCATTGCCCGATTTAAACGAGATCGACGACACTGACTCGGATGGCGACAGTCTTTCTGATTCCGTGGAGCTGAGTCTGGGGAAAGTCGTGGTCTGGGGTCTGAATACTTACGGACAGTGCACGGTACCCGTTTCGCTTTCCAATGTCATCGCGATCGCGGGGGGTTATTACCATACCCTTGCGCTGAGAACCAATGGCATACCCGTCGTGTGGGGGCAGAACACCTACGGTCAGTGTGCAGTGCCGACTTCCGCGACCAATGTTGTCGGTGTCGCGGCAGGCGCTAATCATAATCTAGCGTTGCGGAAGACGGGCTCCGTCGTGGCGTGGGGGCAGAATGTATACAGCCAGTGCACCGTGCCGGTCTCCGCGACGAATGCCGTGATGGTCAGCGCAGGGATGTATCACTCGGCGGTCTTGCGCGCCAACGGTTCGGTTGTCGCCTGGGGGCAGAACGCCTACGGCCAGTGCACCGTGCCGATTTCGGCCACCAACATTTCGGCCATTGCGGCGGGCCACTATCATACGCTCGCAGTGAGAACCAATAGAACTGTCGTGGCCTGGGGCCAGAACACGTATGGCCAGTGCACGGTACCGGCAACCGCGACCAATGTTGTGTCGGTCGCTGCAGGCGCTTGTCACAGCCTGGCGCTGCTCGCCAACGGGTCCGTGATCGCGTGGGGGCAGAATACGTATGGCCAGTGCACGGTGCCGGCAACGGCGACTAATGTTGTCGCCATTGCGGCGGGCCAGTATCATAGCTTTGCACTTCGCATGGACGGACGTGTCATCGCCTGGGGCCAGAATACGTCTGGACAGTGCTCAGGAGCGTCAAACGTCACCTATGCGGTATCCGTCGCGTCTGGGTCAAGCCACGGGCTGGCCATACGCCGTACCGATCCTTTGAACAGCGACACGGACGGGGATGGCATGTCGGATGGCTGGGAGGTGAATAATGGTCTTGACCCGCTCAATGCCGCCGACGCCAATCAGGATGCCGACGGAGACAGCGTCAACAACCGGTCCGAGTTCCTGAACAGGACTGACCCCCGCAACTCGGACACGGACGGCGACGGGTATTCAGATGGGTGGGAAGTGAGCAATGGGTTCGACTCAACAAATCCATCTGACACGGGGGCTGATCCAGATGGCGACGGGCTTACGAATGCCGAAGAATACATATTAGGTACAAACCCTGCCTCTTTTGACTCGGATAACGACGGACTGTCGGATCTGATAGAGTTGAGGTTGGGCAAAGTCGTGACCTGGGGCACGAACACCTATGGGCAATGTACAGTTCCGGCTTCGATTTCTAATGTTATTGCGGTTGCGGCGGGCGCCAACCACAGTCTTGCCTTGCGAAGTGACGGGACCCTTGCAGCCTGGGGAACGAACACTTATGGGCAGTGTACGGTGCCGGCTTTCGCGACTAATGTTATCGGTGTCGCTGCAGGCGCCTATCATAATCTGGCGTTGAGGAAGACCGGCTCTGTCGTGGCGTGGGGGCAGAATACATACGGCCAGTGCACTGTGCCGGTCTCCGCGACGAATGCCGTGATGGTCAGCGCAGGGTTGTATCACTCGGCGGTCTTGCGTGCTAACGGTTCGGTTGTCGCCTGGGGGCAGAACACCTACGGCCAGTGCACCGTGCCGATTTCGGCCACCAACATTTCGGCCATTGCGGCGGGCCACTATCATACGCTCGCAGTGAGAACCAATAGAACTGTCGTGGCCTGGGGCCAGAACACGTATGGCCAGTGCACGGTACCGGCAACCGCGACCAATGTTGTGTCGGTCGCTGCAGGCGCTTGTCACAGCCTGGCGCTGCTCGCCAACGGGTCCGTGATCGCGTGGGGGCAGAATACGTATGGCCAGTGCACGGTGCCGGCAACGGCGACTAATGTTGTCGCCATTGCGGCGGGCCAGTATCATAGCTTTGCACTTCGCATGGACGGACGTGTCATCGCCTGGGGCCAGAATACGTCTGGACAGTGCTCAGGAGCGTCAAACGTCACCTATGCGGTATCCGTCGCGTCTGGGTCAAGCCACGGGCTGGCCATACGCCGTACCGATCCTTTGAACGGCGACACGGACGGGGACGGCATGTCGGATGGCTGGGAGGTGAATAATGGTCTCGACCCGCTCAATGCCGCCGACGCCAGTCAGGATGCCGACGGAGACGGCGTCAACAACCGGTCCGAGTTCCTGAATAGGACTGACCCCCGTAACTCGGATACGGACGGCGACGGCATGCCCGACGCATGGGAACTCGCCTGCGGTCTTGATCCCCTGAATCCGGTCGACGCAACCGCCGATGTGGACGGGGATGATTTCAGCAATGTGTATGAATATTTTGGTAAAAGTTCGCCGACCAACGCGTTGTCAATCCCTCAACCTTCCATCTATGTCGATGGCTCCGCCCCGACAGGAGGCGACGGAACGATCCAGAAGCCATTCACCACAATCCGTGCCGCACTTCTGGGCGCAACAAATTATGGGATCATTCAGGTGGCTGATGGTGTTTATGTGGGAGAGGAAAACAGAAATCTCAGCTTCATGGGTAAGCCGCTGATGTTGATCTCTGCAAAAGGTTATTCACGCTGTATCATCGATTGTCAGGCGCTGGGCTTCGGGGTATCCTTCGAAAAAAATGAGAGCACCTTGAGTGTCCTGCGAGGCTTTACGATCCGGAACGCAAAGGTCGCGGGAGGAGCCATCCGCTGTACTTCGTCCTCTCCACAGATACAGGCTTGCAAGCTGGAATCAAACGGCCTTCAGAGCGAGCCGGGTGGTGCACTCTATAATCTTCGTGCAAGTCCGACCCTTGAAAACTGCATCATTGTAAAAAACAGTGCATTATTGGGTGCCGGTCTTTACAATGACACATCGTCGCCCCTTCTTCGGAACTGTACCTTCGTGGACAATGCCGCGTTGTCGGCTGGCGGGGCGATTTACAATACGGACACAAACAGCCGCCCTGTGATAATCAACTGCATCATCTGGGGCAATGGCCTAGCCCCGTTCGCAGGGACTGGGACTGTATGTGCACGGCATAGCATGATTGAAGGCGGTTCCGCAGATGGCCAAGTCGCGGAGGGGTTCGATCTGGAGAATAGCAGTGCGGATCCGAATTTGACAGTGACCTATCATCTGAAAACCTCTTCGCCGTGCATCGACGCAGGGATGTCGCCCGCGCCGTTAAGGGATATAGACGGAGAAACGCGGTCTGACGACCCAGAAATCGCCAACGTTGAATCGGCTGTGGACATCGGTGCAGACGAGTTCGTGGATACGGATCGAGATGGTTTAGCTGACGCCTGGGAGATGGAGAATTTTGGTGCGTTGAGTAGAGATGGGACAGGCGATCTCGATGGCGACGGCGTGTGTGACCGAGATGAATACCTAAAGGGGTGCCACCCAATGAAGCGAGATACTGATGGTGACGGCATGCCCGACGGCTGGGAAATTACGCAGGGATTCGACCCCTTGGATTCCAGTAATGCGCTCATGGATTTCGATCACGACGGGCTTTCTGATCTTGAAGAGTTCCGGGCTGGGACCGATCCGAAAGATCCAGATTCGGATAAGGACGGCGTTTCTGATTTTAGAGAAGTACGCTGGAGCCGGATTGCGTCTTGGGGCATGAACACCGACGGACAATGCAATGCGTCGGCCTCTCTGACTAACGCGATTGCGATCGCGGCAGGAGTCAGCCACACGCTCGCCCTGCGAAGTGATGGTACCCTTGTCGTCTGGGGACAAAATACCTACGGCCAGTGTACAGTACCGGCTTCAGCGACCAATATCATGGCGATTGCGGCGAGTGCTTATAACAGCTTAGCGCTCCGATCAGACGGCGTAGTGATCGCCTGGGGGAACAATACCTCCGGTCAGTGCACGGTGCCGCCTCTGGCCTCAAATGCCTTGGCTCTTGCGGTGGGGTCAATCCATGCGCTCGCCCTCCGCTCCGACGGTACGGTCGTCGCATGGGGAAATAACTCTTACGGCCAGTGCACGGTGCCGGCTTTAGCGACCAACGTGATCGCGATCGCGGCAGGGGACTACCACAGTCTCGCCCTGAGAGCCGATGGGTCCATCGTCGCTTGGGGGGACAACGCTTATCAACAATGTATCATACCGGCCAGCGCGATCCATGTGATAGCTATTGCCGCAGGGCCGATGCACAACCTGGCAGTCCGGGCAGATGGTAGCGTGATTGCCTGGGGAGCGAATAACAGTTTTTTTGATTCCCGCTTTCGCCGTTGGTTAGGGGCGAACAATCCGTATGGCCAGTGCACGGTACCACCGACCGCCACGAATGTCATTGCTGTGGCTGTCGGTGCCTCCCACAGCCTAGCCCTGCGCAGAGACGGCAAGGTGATCGCGTGGGGATTGAATGATGTCGGCCAATGTTCAGGGGCGTCAAACGTCCGATATGCGACCTCCATTGCATCTGGACGGGATTATAGTATTGCCTTGAGCCGGATGAATCCCCTGAAGGGTGATACGGACGACGACAGCATGCCCGACGGCTGGGAGGTCAACTATGGTTTTGATCCGCTAGACTGCGTTGACGCGGGGCGGGATGCCGATGCCGACGGGGTCACGAACTTGGCTGAGTTCACGAACAAGACTGATCCCCGCAATGCGGATACGGATGGTGACAGCCTGTCCGACGGCTGGGAGCTGGCCTATGGTTTCAATCCGTTAACCCCAGAGGATGCGACGCGGGATACGGATGGTGACGGATTGTCCGACGGGGACGAGTGCCTGCATGGCACAAATCCAAGGGTTGTGGACACCGATAGAGATGGCCTACCTGACGGCTGGGAGGTCGCTCATGGACTTAACCCGCTCAATGCCGCCGACGCTGGTCAGGATGCGGACGGTGACAGCCTCACGAACCTCGCTGAGTTTACGAATAGAACAAACCCGAGCAATGTGGACACGGACGGCGACGGTATGCCTGACGGCTGGGAGCTGACATACGGGCTAAATCCGCTGAATCCGGAGGATGCGTTACTTGATCTGGATAAGGATGGCATCTCGAACCGGAAGGAATATGAGATGGGCAGCAATCCGTCAGCAGGATACTTCCTCAAGGAAACCTTTGATAACGGTATCCCTTCCGACTGGACGCAGCAGGCCTATCCAGATAATCGAGCGCAATGGAAAGCATTGTGGGGTAGCGGGGGTTTTGAGGATATCGCAGGGATAACAAGCCCATACGGAGGGAAAGGCTTGAATTTGCAAATCTATTGGCAGGGGGAAGGTAATCCGGCAAGGCTTTCCACCCCATGGCTGAATCTGGGTCAGGATATGACAAATAACGTTTTAAATTTTTACTATGGCAATTCTTCAACGTATGCCGAGGGTATGCTGCTCATATACTTCCGGTCACAAGTGCTAGAAGGACCGGCCACTGTCAATGAACAAGAAATCCTTTGCTTGGAGGGAAACACATTCCCCGGCAACTTTTGGAAATTATGCTCAGTCCGGTTACCCAATTCGAGAGGGAACTGCCAGATCGTCTTTGAATATAGGAACTTAAGGTCCGATTCCCTCCGTAGCGTTTATGTGGACGAGGTGAGCATCCAGGGGAATTATGGATGTGCGTCACAGGATTTGACGCCTCTGGTCATGGAGACAGCATCTGCGTTGCCTTCTGCAAGCAGGGACATCCCGTATTCGACCCAGTTGAAGGTTGAAGGCGGATTGCGTCCGTTCCTGTGGCGCTATCAGTGGAACGTCGTTTCCAATGCGCTTCCCCCAGGCTTGGCACTTGACCAGAACACAGGTGTCATCTCGGGAACGCTAACCAATCTGGGCTCTTACAGCTTTTCAGTGGAAGCGCGGAGTGAGGACGGCAAGTCGGCGATCAAGCAGTTTGAGCTATTGGTCCGCGAGCCTGCCATCGCCCTTTCTGAAAAATTCGATTCCAGATGGCTTCCTCAAGGATGGACCCTGGAAGAGCAGAATGCGCAGAGTAGTTGGAGTGCGAATCCTGGAATTTCGCCTAGTAGAGTGGCGGGTTCAAATGCGTGGTACAAAGGCAACGGAACGTCTCTCCCTAAATTGATAAGTCCGGTCATGGATTTAAGCAAATGCAAGTCTAACGTGGTACTGCGATTCTGGTACCGAAATCCTAAAGCCACCTACATGAATTACTGGGATGGCCTGCTCGTGTACTGTATAGATGGGCAAGGTATGACATGCTTGGCCGCCAGTCAGAAAATAAATACTCAGATTGCCATACAGTCACTGCCCGACTCGGATACTTGGACACAGGGTGTCCTTTTCCTTCCCCGCCTGAGCGCCACGACCCGGATCGCCTTTGGAGGTTATACGGGTTCGGCGGGGAGCTCTCCGCAACCCGGGGGAGGAGTCTTTCTGGATGATGTCGAAGTTCTTGCCGACTATGGAGACACGCTATTTCTAGCATGGATGGCGCAGCACTTTTCAGATGGGGTGATGAGCGGTTTTTATGACGACCCAGACGCGGATGGGCTCACGAACCTTCAGGAATATCAGAAGGGTACTGACCCGAAGGATAGCGATACGGATGATGACGGATTGAAGGATGGTAACGAGGTGGCCAGGAGCACGAAACCGACAATCAAGGATTCGGACGGTGACGGGCTCACAGACGGAGAGGAAGTCCTCCTCTATGGTACCAGCCCGCTCGACCCAGACACCGACCATGATGGCCTCTGGGACGGCGACGAGTTGCTTCAGGGTACGAACCCGCTTAAGTCTGACACGGACGGAGATGGGATGCCCGACGGCTGGGAGGTGCATTATGGTTATTCGCCCCTGAGCAAGGATGACCCAAACAAGGATTCGGACGGTGACGGGCTTTCGGACGGCCAGGAGGCCTTTGCTGGGACGAATCCGCACGCAGCCGACACCGACCACGACGGCATGAGTGATGCCTTAGAAGCCCGTTACGGGTTTGACCCGACCCAGTTTAACGCGTATGTTGACTCGGACAAGGACGGACTCCCCGACAAGTTTGAGAAGGCCATCGGCACGAATCTTAACAACGGGGATTCCGACGGTGACGGCTTGGCCGATGGCTGGGAGTTCTACGGAGGGCTTGATCCACTCAACGCCGCTGGCAATAACGGTTCATCCGGTGATCCGGATGGCGACGACTTGACTAATCTCGACGAATACATCAACGGGACCTCCCCGACGAAAGCAGACACTGACGGCGACGGCACGAACGACGGTACCGAAGTCAATCAGGGCAGCGACCCACTCGACCCATCCGACAACGGTCAACCGCCCCCCGGCAGCGAGCTCGTCGAAGTACCGTTCAGCGTGGGCGATCCGAGTGGCAGCCATTCCGAACGCTGGCAGATGAACATCAAAGCCAAGGGACCTAAAGATAAACGGTCTTTTAATTTCGTCAATGAGGAGTTCGGGACGGTTGGGACGAAGACCTTCAAGCTACGCCGAGGCAATTCATACGAAATTACCCTGTTGCACCTCGCGACCGATCCGCAATATGAGATGACTGACTACGACTGGCAGGCGCAGATCGGCGGCTTACCCTCGACCCTTGTCGGCAAGACGCCCTCCGATTCAGATCGTTATTATCCCCTGCCAGATCTGGGCATACTCATCGACAACCAGGACGGTCTGCTTGGGACAGTAGATGAGAGCTTCGAAACCCCTGATTATACCATCGGTAAAAAGGCGATGCTGTATGTTGTAAAAGCGGAAATAGTTGTCGAACTTGAAGATGTTGTCAGGAACAGTGTCTGCAGCGGTCTAAAAGTGGACACCCTGAAGTTCGAATTGAACGGCAACCTTATTGATCGGGAGAAACTTACTTTGCAGTCGACCATGGACATGGTGGCGGGCGAGAATGTCATGACCAAGTTGAAGGTGACGTATATGCCGTCTGGTTACGAGATTAACCTGATAGGCTCTAACATGGTGAAAATTGATATCGACGATGCAGTCGACAACCACATGGATCAGGTTGAAAAAAACTTTCAAATCCAGTAACATCAAAACACAAGGAGAGCAAAATGAAGATGAGAAGATTACGACGAATGGTGGCGGCATGGATGGTTGTATGCGCGTGTAATGCGACCTCGGCGCAGAAGGTGGACGACGGGATCTGGGGCGACCCGGAAATCTCTGTTGCTGTCGAAAAAATACGCAAGGGAGAGAATGCAGATTTGATGCGCCTGACCTCCAAGGCCAAAACAAAGTCATCATGGAAACCCGCGAAGAAGAGTCTGCCGAAGTACCACGAGTGTCTCGGGACAAACGAAAACCCGAAGGTGCAGTTCTTCGCGGTCGCAGCCATTGGTCGTCTGAAAGACAAGTCCAGCATGGCTCCATTACAGACGTTCATCATGACAGCCCAGCACCGGCTTCAGGAGGGCACAATATCCCATGAGGAGGAGGAGAAAGACCCTGCCAAGACTGCACAGCGGAGGCAGAAGGGGGGCTTGCTCTCACGGGAGGAATCAGTCATGCTTCAGCGCTCGATCGGTGTGGCTATGGAAACACTTGGCGAGATCGACGGGGATACCGACCTCTCTGTGGCCTTTCTCGGAACCCTACTGAAACATGACATGCAGAAGGAGTGGGGTGGTGGCGTGGCGCATTCCGCCCTTGCCAAGAAGGGTGCGCCCGGGTTGCGCCGCCTTCTCGAAGAGTCCCTGACGGCGGAAGGCGAGCAGTGTGGCTATGTAGGCTCCGCAATCAGTGGGATTCGCGATCCCGCGCTTTTCGGCGCGTTGTCTGTAGCCTGCCTGGATCCCAAGTACTCTGACAAGGCAGGGGGCGCGGTACTTGGAGCCATAGCGAAGATGCGCGATAGAGTGCCGCAAGCAGAACAGTTTATCGTCGATATCCTGATGCGAGACGAAAAATCCAACTTGAGACTGCATGCTGCGAGCTGTGTAGCTGAGTTCAAGACAGAAAAAGGATTTAAGATGTTGATGGATTTGCGCAACGCGCCAAGTAAGGGGGGCGAGGAACTAGTCCAGCATATTGACCACATGCTTACTGTTTGTTATCCCGATAAAATGATTAACAGTATAGTTAATACCATCCTTTCCCCTGTGACGCCCAATGCGGAGAAGATACGCCTTTGCCAAAATATGGCATTGATGGATCCAGCTAACGCGGATATCAAGTATGTGGCAATCCTTTCTACTTGCCTTAATGTAACGAACGAGAAAGGAGAACCGCTCAACGAAGCTCGCGTGTCGATTTGGAGAAATCTTTATGATCGCACAAAGACAAGATATCCGCTGACGCTGGCGTATGAGAACGATCAGCAATTCGAACGGTTGACATATAGTGTGAGAGATACCTTTCGCGATGAGTATAGATACAGATCTAATGGAAAATATCCTTATGAACAACACGAGAGATTGGCCGAGGAGGCAACCAAGCAGATGATTAAGAAATGGGTCAAAAGACAAGCCGAAATGGGAGGTAACAAATGAAAGCACAGCGATCAATTCTTATTTTAACGAGTGTTGTTTGCTTTCTCTGTACGGCACCGAGAGAGCTCAATGCCTGGTGGTCTGTCAAGTTCGGGGGAGACACCCACTCGGATATCACAAAAGATGTTTTGAATAATGAGGCGGACCTGTCCCTTAATTATCCTGATCTTTTGAGTTTTAAGGATGAACTGATGACCGGATCGAACACGGAAAGTCACAATGTTCCGGATGGTGTAGCCACAGAATGGTGGTGGCCTAATGACGGACAAATCAAAAGTTGGTTTGAAGTTGGCAGAATACTTGAAAAGCATAATAACGAGGTGTTATATGGCGCGCTTTGGGCATATACCAATTATATTTTTCACAGTTCATACTTGAATATCGGACGGGAACTTCATCTCGTGCAGGATCAAAGTGTTCCAGCCCACCAGCGTTATTGTTGTCACGGGGAGTCTGACACTGACTGGGACGATCTCGAAATGAAGGCAAGTGCCTCCCATTTCTACGGTACGCCAACCACGGATTGGACTTATAAATTTGCACATTCGAAAGGGGTTGAGACATTTCAGTATTGGCTTAATGATTCAATGGATGACGATGACGGAGATGATGAGGCCTGTATTGACGACGAGTTATATTACAACGATGTCTTAGAAGCATGGTTTCTTAGAAAAGACGGTCCGACACACGATTGGGGAGTGCCTAATACGGAATGGGGAACATACGGACAACCAGAGTTTATTTTTTTAGGTCAAGATATGGGAACCGTATTGTTAGAATACTTACCTGGAAATGATAATGGCATAGATTATTATTTTGAAAACGGGAACACCTCAATCTTACACGGACAGCTTAAGTTGGCTTATAATGATACCCTTGCACGGATGAAAGAACGGTCGAAAGCGCTTCCGCCTCTGATTCCTGATGATGAGATACACGGGGAGCCTACTATTTCGTGGGGTATCTTTGGTCCTAACAAACCGAACCATATACAGTTTTACGCTTATGAAAATCGAAGAAAGGATGTGTACGTCGCTGTTAAAGTCGGAGAAGCGGGGATATGGGACGGTTATACTAAAGAGTATATGGATGGCGTAAGTTCCAAAAGGGATTTGAATCCTGCATCTCTGCTTCCGTGGGGAGGTCTCATATCCTGTAATTACTGGAACGGCGATACGAGCGCTGGGCAGATTGATGACGGCATTCATGTAGTTTCGATGCAAGTAAAGGATCAAGACGGAAATTTATCCGAGAAACGGACTCGCTCCGTGAAGTTTGACAAGACTAAACCGAAAGGAACGATCATGGTTAACTGCGATCCTAAGAACAGCTATAATTAAAAATGTGCTAGATTGGAGGAAGAGAAGAATTACGGCCCTTATACCCTCTCAGATGGGCGTGAGAGTTGGCCGCGGGAACCTTGAGACGAAGGTCGCTGATTTGCACAAGCTCTGGAGGGAGTCGGGGACATAGTGAAATATTCTACATGTGAGATTGCGGGGCTTTTTCGGTTGACCTTGTTGACCTTATTGACCTTGTTGACGAGGAGGCTGTGGGTGACCTTATTGACGAGGTTGACCTTATTGACGAGGGTGACGTGGCTGTTGTCAATACAGTCAATTGGGTCAATGAGGTCATTCCCTCTCTGCAAACAGGAGGTCTCTAGTCATGGCTGAACTTTTTGATAAAAGCGGCGGGTTCAGACGGCTGCATTCTTTCACACTGGCCACGATTGTCCAACTTGAGACGTTACGCTTTTGTCGTCGCTTCATTACGTATGATATTCGTGAGGCAGGCAAAAAGTTTTTTGATCCCAAGGGCCGGCAATACGAACAGATGACGCAAGCCGCGCGTAGCGGTCGGCAGAACATCATCGAAGGGTCGGAGCGTTCTGCAACCTCCAAGGACACCGAGATGAAGCTCACGGACGTGGCGCGGGCGAGTCTCAGTGAATTGCGGGGCGATTACGAAATCTGGATTCTTGACAAGGGCGAGCTGCCGTGGTCCGTGCATTCGCCCGAAGCCAAGACCCTCAACGCTGTCTCGCTCGACACACCCGCCTTTGTGGATGACATGGTTCATGCCTCAGCCCAGCACGCGCTGGAGCAGCGCAAAAAATACGCGCACTGGCTCGACACCGAAAACGACATCCTCGTGGCCAATGCTATGCTCATTATCCTTGGCCGCGTTCTGAATATGCTCAACCATCAGATCGATGCGCAAGGCAAGGCCTTCGAAGCGAATGGCGGCTTTAGTGAAAGGCTCTCGGCTAAGCGCATTGAAGCGCGCGAGAAAAACGCAGAGCCTTCGCCCGAGTGCCCACAGTGTGGTCTTTCCATGCGCCGGCGCAAATCAGCCAAGGGCGATTTCTGGGGCTGCTCTGGCTTCCCAGCATGCAAAGGCACGCGCACGATCTAATGTCCTCGGGTTGTTTTGGAAGATAAGGATGACCTTGTTGACTTTGTTGACACTGGGAAGACGGATGTGTTAATTTAATGGCACAAAATGACTAGGGATGAGCAAATCAATAGGGAGAACGTGTTTCACGGCGAACACTGGAATCAGGCGCATGAGGGTTATTTTTCAGATCCCGCTGTCGCAGCCCCTCTCGTACAGAAAATCCGTGACCTTGCTCGACAGTCAGAGCCGGACACGATCATCGATTTGGGCGGTGGCACTGGAGCCTTACTTGCCCAGCTTCGTACGAGTGGTGTGGCACTGGGCGCAACCTTGCTTAATCTCGATGCTTCACCCGAGCAACTTGCCGTAGCCAAGGCGGCGGGATTCGCGTGTATGCTAGGCTCTGTGGAGTCCTTTTTGCGACACGAGATGCCGTGCGAGAACGGCCGCACGCTCTTCGTAATGCGCTCGGTCTTGCACTATTTCGGACAAGAGGGACTCCGTCGGGTACTTCGTCACATTCGCGCTCAACTCCGGCCAGGCGAATTTTTTGTACACCAGACGGCCTCCTTCCAACGTCAACAGGATGCGGATTGCCTGAACACCCTTTATCGACTGATGCGAACGCCGAAGTGGTATCCGACTGTCGACGCGCTCTGTGGTTGCTTGCGAGAGGAAGGATGGCGCGTACTTGAGGTCTGTCCGGCACCGGCTCTCCGTTTGAGAAGCGACGACCTGATGTCGCGCTACACCCTCAACGAAACGGATCTTTGCCAAATCCTTGAAGACCGCTCTTTTACTAACGCTGTGCCAGACGATGTTCTTCAAAAGCAGGATCGTGCATTCTGCGCCTTTCTTCACTATTCGATCTACGTCTGTACGCCCGCATAAAACTTCGAACAGCCACCTTCACCAAGGTTATGACGGATAGGTCCAACGCTTAATGAGTGGCGGAGGCGCGGTGGGCTGCTTCACGTTCCATGCACGTTTTGATCGCTTCGCGAATTGCGGGGAGCGTCTGGAGTTCATTCATCCGTCCGCGAATATGGGACGAGCCGTTGAGGCCGTGCAGGTAGCGGAAGAGATGACAACGGAATTCGGCGGCGACGTTTTCTTCAACAGCCGCGTCGTCGCGTGGATTTCCGTATTTTGTTTTAAGCGTGTTTAGAAAGGCCTGTTGCGAGCTGAGATGTTCGTTCAGAACACGGTTGATTTCGTCCAGCTCCCGGTGTGGGCGACTACCGGCGAAATGGGAGGGGAGGGGTTCGACGTCGGCTTTAAGCGCCGTGCGGAGATCATCGAAAATCCAAGGGTTACCAATGGCAGCGCGAGCGATCATGAGTGCATCGACGTGGGTTTCATGGAGCATCGTCCACGCGCAATGCTTGGAGATGATGCCACCATTGCCGATAATTGGGATCTTGGCGCGTTGCTTCACTTCAGCCATGAGGGGAAGGTTGACGGGGCCGCCATGACCCTGCGAGGTGAAGCGTCCGTGCAGGGCTAAGGCGCTCGCACCAGCGGCTTCCGCTGCCACGAGGATGTCGAAGATGGCGATTCTGTCGGGGGAGGGGCCGAGACGCGTCTTGATTGTGATAGGAATGTGCTTCACGGCTTTCTTCATGGCGGCAAGAATGTCATGGATGCGCTGTGGGTCTTTGATCAGTGCAGCACCAGCACCGCAGGAGGTAATCTTGGGGACAGGGCAACCCGCGTTGAGATCAATGGCAACAAAACGTCCGGTCTTTTCAACCTTTGCGGCGGCCTCTGCGAGTCTGTCTGGCTCACAACCGTAGAGATGCGCGACAACAGGGCCTTCATCGGGAAGGGTCTCGAGCAGATGCCAGGTCTTCTCCGAAACGTTCAGCAATCCACGGTCACAGACCATCTCCGTGTAGGTCAATCCTGCGCCATGCTGGTGGGAAATGCGGCGCATGGGCGCGTTGGTATAGCCAGCCATGGGAGCCAGAAAAATAAGCTTATTTCCGTCATTTGGAAGGCCAAAGATTGTATGGAGCGGATTAAGCATGACGTGCATTATAGTACACGCGTCAAAAAAAACGAATGTTATTTTGAAAATCAGATTGAGTAAATGAGGTAAGAGCGATAAACTGAAAACTTAATGAAAATGCTCTTCATCTTTGTGGATGGTATTGGACTGCGTCCAGTGGCCGAGGACAATCCGATTAATCCGGATATTTGTCCGACGCTATGCCGTCTGATCGATGTGCATTCGGTCGCGATTGATGCGTGTCTGGATATGGAGGGGCTTCCGCAGAGCGCAACAGGTCAGGCCTCTATGTTTACAGGCGTGAATGCCGCCCAGTACATGGGGCGACACTGCGAAGGGTTCCCTGGACCGAGCTTGCGCAAGCTAATCTGCGAAGACAATCTTTTCATGGCACTTAAGCGTAAAGGGGTGCGTTGCCGTTTCGCAGACGCCTATATGATTGATAGCGTGGATGAACTGATTGCGCGCCGGTTCAAGTCCGTCACGACGGTCATGGCGCTGACACAGCCTGAGACCATTTCCGTCCAGGAAGATTTGCGGGATAAGCTTGCGCTCACGCATGACATCACAGGTGAGGTTCTCCTTAAAAAAGGCCATGCGGTTCAGCCGATCACACCCTTACAGGCGGCGGAACATTTGTTGCAGGTAACGCGGGCGTATGATTTCACGCTATTTGAAATTTTTCAGACTGACTTCGCGGGGCATTCCAACAATTTTGAAGAGGCGCGCGAGACCTTGAAGACACTGGATCAATTTCTGGATGCGGTTGAAAAACTCTGTGTGTCCGCAGGCATTTTGCTGGTCATCACCAGCGACCATGGCAACATCGAAGACATGGGGGTGCGCGGTCACACGCGCAATCCGGTCCCGATGATCGCTGTTGGATTTGAAGCCCCGGCTTTCCTCGCCAATGCGCGAAGCTTGACGGACATAACGCCCCGCGTCATTAGCATGTATCATTAGTTAGTTCGTTAGTTTGTTAGTGCATGAGTGCGTTAGTTGGGTTGGCAGTAAGCAGTGGCAGTGGGCAGTTGGAGGAAGCTCTAAAGTACTAAAGTTCGCGAGTTCTAAAGTACATTGGTTTCCAGTGAAACCGTCAACGTAATAAGGCAATCACGCAATAAGGCAATAAGGCAATATTCTAATTCTTACTTGCGAGCTTGCTTAGCGACGAAGAGGCCGAGGAAGAGCATATAGACGAGGCATCCGATAAGTACGACGATCAAGCCAGTCGGCCCCATCTTACCTTGCACGAAGCCCATGACAGGCGGGATGACGGCACCGCCGGCAATCGCCATGACCATGAGGCCTGCAATTTCATTCGCCCTTTCCGGCATGCGGTTCATGGCCTGTCCGAAGATCATGCCGAAGATATTGGAGATGCCTAAGCTGGCCACGACAACGCAGGCGAGAAACAGGGTCGTATCCTTTACAAAAAACATGACAACCATGGCGAGCAGCGCCATGAGCGCACTGACAGGAAAGCACTTGGCTGGTGAGTATTTTGCGAGGATGATTGCGCCGAGGAACGCACCGACGGTCTTTGCGATATAATAAACAGAGGGACCCATGGCGGCTTTGTCCAGCGACACCTTGCATACGTCCTGCAGGAAGGGAGGGATGGCGCATCCCAGACCGATATCCACGCCAACGACAAAGAAGATACCGCTGAACATCGCGAGGATAAAGGGATTACCCAGCAAGGCGAGACAGCCGCCGAAGGTGGTAGCAGAACCCTTGACCGCTTCGCGCTTGATCGGGGTCATGAGTAGTCCGAGTGCTACGAAGACCGTGATGGCGGCATAGATTGGGAAGATCAGCTTCCAGTTGCCAAGCGTCTGGGCGGCGAGGGAGGCAATGAAGGGGCTGACGGTGGCGCAGAGCGCTTTGACAAACTGACCGAGGGAGAGGCGGCTGGTCAATTGATCCGCGCTGACCACATTGCTCATGAGCGCCGGCAAAGCCGCCTGGATGATCGTGTTGCCGATGCCCAGCAGAGCGAAGGCAATGAAGATCGTATATTTTGTATAACTCACGAGCGGTAGGAGCGTGCCGAGGATCGTGACGGCTAAGCTGAGGAGCACCGTGTTTTTGCGACCGATGCGAGTCGTGATCATACCCGTCGGAACAGAGACGACAAAAAACCAGAGGAAGATCATTGACGGCAGGAAGCTGGTCATTGTATCCGAGAGTCCGAAATCTTTCTTCACATACGCCATGGCTGTTCCGATGACATCTGTAAAGCCCATTGCAAAAAAGCCGAACATAATTGGAATTAATGCCAGCGTACCCATGCCGCCCTTGTTCTCGTTGCGCTCTGTGACTGTGCTCATTGTGCTCCTTGATTAATACAAATTTTTAAAACGCATTCACTATATACGCTTTTATGTAGGAAATAAAGCAGGTTTTTTGACGGGTCTTATTTCTTGATTTTCCAACGCCAACTGTGCATAATACTCTAACTAACTTTTTAGCATGGGTTTCACGCTGAAATAAGAAAGCAGTTTTGTTCCATCAATCGTTAAGGTGAGTGTGCGCTATGATTAATCAACGAACGTTTCTGGCTCTTTCTCTGTTAATCTTCTCGGGTGGAGTCTCCAGTGCTTTTGCTCGTGAAGATGACATCTACACCTACGATCAGGTTAAAGAGCGTGCAGCGCAACTGGCGAACGCCCCGTTTGCAGACTGGCGGCAGGAGCCGCCGAAGGAGGTTCGCAAACTCACCTACGACCAGTATCGAGACATTCGTTTCAATCCGAAAAAGGCGATTTGGCGATATGACCATATTCCTTTTCAAGTGCATCTCTTTCATCCAGGATGGATTCAGAGTGATCAGGTCGATGTTAATCTGATACAAGGCGGCCGCGTCGAGGCCGTTCACTACAATCAGGACCTTTTTGATTTTGGAACAAACTGTACCGTGGCCATTCCCGAGGGAAAGATGAAATTCTCCGGCCTTCGGATTCACTATCCTCTGAATCGCCCTGATTATCTGGATGAGCTCGCCGTTTTTCAAGGCGCCACCTATTTCCGTGCTTTGGCTAAGGATCTGCGCTACGGTCTTTCTGCCCGAGCAATTGCACTTAACTGCGGTGGCCCTGGGGCAGAAGAGTTCCCGCGTTTTCGGGCCTTCTGGTTGAACCGGCCTGCGGACAAGGATCAGTGCATCCGTATCTTTGGGTTGATCGATAGTCCAAGCCTCGCGGGCGCAGCCGAGTTTGTCATCACGCCTGGTCCTATCACGACGTCGATACGGACTCGGATTGCGATCTATGCCCGTAAGAAGATCGCTCATCTCGGCATCGCGCCGCTCACCAGCATGTACTGGTATGGGCGTCAGGCGGGCTTGCGTTTCTCGGACTTTCGTCCGGAGGTCCATGACTCGGACGGATTGCTCCTGAATAATGGTGTAGGAGAGTGGCTCTGGCGTCCACTTGCGCATGAAGGCAAGTTTCGTTTTTGTTCCTTCGTAGATAAGAACCCTAAGGGATTCGGTCTTTTCCAGCGTGATCGCGCGTTCTCATCGTATAGCGATCTTGAGGCCCATTACCAAGACCGTCCCTCCGCTTGGGTTACGCCGATCGGTGACTGGGGCGAAGGCGCCATCCGGTTGCTTGAGCTTCCGACAGTGGATGAATTCAACGATAATATTGTTGCCTTTTGGGAACCTAAAAAAACGCTTGCTCCAGGGCAAAGCGCGGAGTACGCCTACGATATTCAGTGGTTCAGCGATAACCCCAAGCTGCCCGAAGTTGGGCGCGTGGTCTCTACGCGGGTCGCGGACATTCCCGACCAAGAGGATCTGGCTCGCGTTCAGGACGGCAAGACCGTCATCCGAAAATTCGTCCTTGATATTCGCTGGCCGGAAGTCTGCGAAGATGCGGTTTCGACCAACCTGTTGACCGCCACGGTCAGCGTCCAGAACGCCACTCTGCTTGGAAAGCCCGTGCAACAGTATAATGCCTACGAACGGACCTGGCGCGTTTTCTTTAAGGCCATGGCACCTAAGGACGGCGTCCCTGTTGAATGTCGTGCCTTTATCTGCCGAAATGCAAAGCCGGTGACTGAAACATGGATCTATCTCTGGAATCCATAAGTCTTCCTCCTTGGGATCCTGCGCACGCAGAGGAATGGAACGAAGCTTACGAAAAGGTTGAAAACTATCTTCGAGCCTGTCGTGTGGGAAGCCATTTGCAACGCGCGCGTCTGACGGCGCTTGTTTTACAACGCGTTCATGACCGAATTTTAGCAGACCCTGTCGAAGGGGAGTTGAACATTCCGGGACTTGCGATTGATGAGGTGCGCAACCGTATTGAGGAGTGGATTGGCCATTACCTGCCTCAGCAGGTCATGCAAGGCAAAAGCATCTCTCTGGGCAACAGTATGCTCGCGCTCTATCTCGGCGATGGCCCGATGCGCTGGCCTTATGCCTTCCTCGACTCGGTCAATCGGCCCGAGGAGCTCGCCAACATTATTCGCTCTCGTATCGTACGTACGGGTCCAGATTTCGCCTTTACCAGCATGGTTCCTCGTGAAATCGATCTTGGGCTCATGCCCGAGCTCATGGGTAGCGCCATGGAAAGTTTCGAATCGTTTCCCCTTTTGAAAACCTTGTTCGTTTGGGGACTCTTCTTGGGGCTTCTCGGCTTTCTCTTCTGGTACACGCATTAATCACGACAGAACATTTGGTAACTATGAGCGAATCACCTGACACCCGTTTGTCCATCCAGGTCATCAATCCAGCCCACAATTCCGCGCGGCGTCGTTTTTTCTTCTTTTCGTGCATCTTGGTCATGACCTCTGTCGCGGTCTGGCTTATGGCGGACGTCCTTTGGCGGGGAGGGCTTTCAGGTGTGGAGGCTGCGATGCTCGTGCTCTTTGTCCCGCTTTTTGGCATGGTGGTGTTTGGTTTTGTCCAGGCCTGTATTGGGTTTATTGTGTTGCTGCGCAAAAAAGATAACGATGAAATCACCGCGACGCTGCCCTCCGGCGAACAGGATCTCAGCCAGCTTCCGGCAACTGCCCTGCTGATCCCCATCTATAACGAAGATGTCCCACGTGTTTATGAAGGGGTACGCGCCATGTTTCTGGCGTTGAAGGAAGCAGGGGTGTACCGCCGCTTTGACTTCTTCATCCTCAGCGACTCGACCGATCCTAACAAGTGGATTGAAGAGGAAGTAGAATGGATTGACCTCTGCAAGCAGCTCAATGCTTTCGGTCATATATTTTACCGTAAGCGTCACATCCCGATCAATCGCAAGAGCGGAAACGTTAGCGATTTCTGCAGACGCTGGGGTAAGTGCTATCGCTATATGGTCGTGCTTGACGCGGATAGCCTGATGGAGGCTAAGACCCTGATCAAAATGGTTCAGTTGATGGAGGCCAATCCGCAGACGGGCATCCTCCAGACCGCGCCTCAGCCTATCCAGTCGGAGACGATCTTTGCCCGGATGCTCCAGTTTGCAGGCCACTGCTATGGCCCCATCTTTCAAGCGGGTCTCAATTTCTGGCAGTCCTACAATGGAAATTTTTGGGGTCACAACGCCATCATTCGAACCGCCCCCTTCATCGAGCATTGCTCCCTGCCCGCCCTTCCGGGGTCTGGCCGTGCGCGTTTCATGAGTCATGACTATGTCGAAGCTGCTCTGATGCGTCGCGCGAACTATCAAGTCTGGCTCGCCTATAATCTCGGGGGCTCTTATGAGAACTTACCTCCGACGATGATCGATTGCGCCAAGCGGGATCGCCGATGGTGTCGCGGCAACTTCCAGCATAGTTGGCTTTTGTTCGCGCAAGGATTCAAGCCGATCAACCGCATGCATCTGACCCTCGGCATCCTCTCCTATCTCTGCTCGCCGCTCTGGTTAATCTTCCTCGGCCTCGGCATTTTGCAATATCATCGTGATATGGCACGTACCATCCAGCCCTTTGACGTGGACATCGGGATCTCGGCCTATCTGGATATCGGGGGAGGCAAGCTTTCCCTCATGCTTTTCTTTGTGACGATGGTGCTTCTCAGTCTTCCTAAGGTGCTGGCTTGGATCTTGATTATCTGCAATCGCGCAAAGCGCGTGGCTTTCGGAGGGACCATTCGCGTCACGCTAAGCCTGTGCATCGAACATCTCTTCTCTGCGCTCTTGGCGCCGATCCTGATGCTCTTCACCACGCTCTCTGTTTTCTTTGTTTTGATTGGACGAGAGATCTCATGGGGTACGCAATGCCGTGATGTTGGCGGCATTGACTGGCCCTCCATCTTGCGTGCACACACATGGCACACGCTGACGGGCCTGGCCATTGCTATGATCTCATACGAGATCAAGCCGGTCTTCTTCTTCTGGATGTTGCCTGTGACTTTGGGCCTTGTGTGCTCGATCCCGATTTCCGCTATCCTTGCGCACGACGGCTTTGGCCGTCTGTTCCTGCATATCGGACTCTTTCGTACGCCCCCTGAAACCCATAAGCCTATCTTGGTCGCCCAGATGGAGAAACGGCTTGACGCGATTAGGAGCGAGCTTCCTCCGCCTGAATGGCTCCAACGTCACTTTGGTATTGCGCAGGTGTTGCTGGACCCCTATATCAATGCGGCTCATGTGTCGCTGATGCGTGTCAAACAAAAGTTGAATCACGGCATGACCACGTATTATAAATCGCTTTGCGATCGTCTCTTGACGCGTGGACCTGACGCACTGAGTCGGCGCGAGTTGCTCGCGCTACTCCGAAATGCGGATTCCATGGCGCATGCGCATGACCTTCTGTGGAAGATGCCCAATCGCTTGTTGCCGAACTGGTGGACCATGGCCATGCGCCATTACAACATCCTGACCAGTCAGCAGAAATCCCCGCTCTATCGGTAGGCAGTGCTCTTACGATTTCATAGGGATGCCTATGCTATCTACTGCTACTACCTACTGCTACTGCTGCCTTTTCTTTTTTCATAAGCGCCATGCGCTTGGCGATGGTCTCTTCGTAGCCTTGATCGGTGGGGCGATAGTAGGTCTTGTCAACCGGCAAGTAATCTTGCTGCACGGCATGGTTTTCAAAGTCATGTGGATATTTGTAGGCTACGTCAAGATTCTCTTTACCCTCTGCCTTGACATGACTATTTTTGAGATGTTCGGGGACTGCCAACAGACGTCCTGAGCGCACATCAGCTAACGCTTCGTCCATAGCCAGGTAGGAGGCGTTGCTCTTGGGCGCGGTCGCCAGGTAGGTGGTGGCCTGTGCCAAGGTAAGGCGCCCCTCTGGCATGCCGATAAACTCAACTGCCTGCATGGCCGCGACTGCGACGGTCAGCCCGCGCGGATCGGCGTTGCCGATATCTTCGGAGGCCAGGATGATCAGCCGCCGCGCAATGAAGCGCGGATCTTCGCCTGCTTCAATCATCTTAGCGAGCCAGTAGAGCGCGGCATCCGGATTCGAGCCTCGTACGGATTTAATGAAGGCGGAGATGGTGTCATAGTGACCGTCCTCGTCCTTGTCGTAGAGCACCATCTTGCGCTGGACGCAGTCCTCCATCACTTCGTGCGTAATGTGGATGACACCGTCTTCACGGGGTGGCGTTGAGCGGACGGCTACATCCAAGGCAGTCAAGGCGCGGCGCGCATCGCCGTCACACATCGTGGCCAGAAATGTTTCAGCTTCTGGCGTAATTGCGGTTGTGAGATGACCCAGTCCGCGGCTAGCATCTGCCAGGGCGCGGCGAACCAGATCAATCACGGATGGCTCATCAAGTGGACGCAGCTCAAAGACGAGCGAGCGCGAGGTCAGCGGACTGTTGACAAAGATGTTGGGATTGTGCGTGGTGGCGCCGATGAGGGTGACCGTGCCGTCTTCGATGTAAGGGAGCAACACATCCTGCTGTGATTTGTTAAAGCGGTGAATTTCATCTACGAAGAGGATGGTGCCGATCGTGTTCTTAAAAAGCTTCGCATGTTCACAGATGTTTCGCAAGGTCGCTACGTTTGATAGCACGCCACTGGTACGCTCAAACCGACGCTGGGTGACCCGCGCGATGACCTCCGCCAGCGTTGTCTTGCCACAACCAGGCGGACCGTAAAAAATGACATTGGTCAGCCGGTCTGCTTCAATGACGCGGCGCAACAGTTTCCCGGGGCCGAGGATGTGATCTTGTCCCACGACCTCTTCGAGGCATTGCGGACGCATCCGCGCCGCCAGCGGCTCATGCGCCGTGGGCTTTTGCTCAGGTGTCGTCTCCTCTGAAAATAGGTCGTGTGTTGACATGTTTTACATCCAGGCGCAATTCAATGCGCATAATCCATACAGGCAGGCAGTTTCTGCGCGAAGCACAAGGGGGCCAAGGCTGACGGGGATGGTACCTGCGTTCAGCAGAAGGCTGAGTTCGTCCGGCGTGAAGTCGCCTTCAGGACCGACAAACCAGCCGGCTTGGGAGGGACGAGGTTGTAGAGAGGAGGTAGGAAGTAACAGGGAGGAGGGAGGAGGTAGGGCGACGTTCCCCGAACGCGCCTCGGCTGGGTCGGAGACCCAAGCCCTACCTGAACCCTGAGCCCCGACCCCTGACCCCCGAGTTGCTGGCAAAAGAAAATCACGTAAAGGTTTGGCATTAGGCGTGAGCGCGGCGACAAAGGTTGGGGTCGTTTGCTTCACAAGGGCGAGGCTTTCCTTGAAGGATCGAGGAGCAAGGAGTTCAGGTAGCCAAGCGCTTCCGCATTGTCGCGCCGCTTCTTCCGCGATGCGCATCCAGCGGTCGGCCTTGGCATCGCGATCATCTGCATCGACCCGGACAATGGTACGGTCTGAGATGACGGGCACAATGCGCGCCACGCCAAGTTCCACAGCCTTCTCGATTGTCCAATCCATGTGCTTGCCTTTGCTGACACAAGCGAAGAGGGTGATAGCGCAGAGTGCTTTTGGATGTGAAATAACGGGTTCGATAGCTGTGAGCGTGAGGCTGTTCTTCTCAAGGCCGGTCACTGTTTCCATTCGCGTACGTCCCTGCCCGTCGAAGCGTTGGATCATGTCGCCCAGTTTTACGCGAAGTACCGTCTGTAGATGGCGCGCCTCCTCCTTGCCGAGCACGCACGTGTCGGTGAGGAGAGCGTCAGGTGTAACGAGGTGGCGGTGCATGTGTTATTGCGACCACACAGTAGTCGCAAGGAAGTGATTAAAAACAGCTCTTTTTTACCCACTCGTTTGTGACCACGGAGTGGTCACAAAAAGGGTCATTTCATTTTCCTGAGCGCATCACGCCGTTCGAAGAAGCGTTCGGTTTGTTTCTGGAACTTGCGTGCCTCTGGGAAGTTGTCCGGCGACAAGGTCGCGGCAAAGGCTTCCATCGCTTTGCGCTGTCCGCTGCCGAGGTTCTGAGGCACTTCAATCTCTACGCGCACATGGAAATCGCCGCAACCGCCTTGCAGGCTGGGCATGCCCTTATCGCGCAAGCGGAAAACTTTTCCAGTCGTAGTTCCGGGGGGCAGTTTCAGACGCGCATACCCTTCGGGGGTTGGCACGTCGATGTCTCCGCCCAGAGCCGCAAGTGCCGGCGAGATGTGTACGTTACACGCCAAATCATCGCCATGGCGCTCAAACACTTCATGATCACGGACATGGAGTACGACATAGAGGTCGCCATGTTCACCGCCGCGTGTACCGCTTTCGCCTTTTCCGGTGAGTCGCAGCCGCGAACCCGTCTCAACGCCCTTCGGGATCTTGAGTGCGATATGACGCGGTGCTTTTACACGGCCAGTTCCTTGGCATTTCCGGCAAGGATTTTTAACGATACTGCCTTCACCGTTACAAATGGGACACGCATGGCGCATCTGGAAAAATCCATTGCCTTGGACCACAAAGCCTTGGCCTCCACACTGCTTGCAACTCTCGCGTCCTGAGCCTTCAGCCGCGCCTGATCCCTTACAGGTTTCGCAGGTATCGTTGACGGTAAGGTCGACTTGGCGCTCGGAACCGAACACAGCCTCCTCAAAGTCAATTTCCAGATCAAAGCGCAAGTCATTGCCACGTTGCGCCTCATTAGGATTGCGCGAGCGACGCCGACTACTCCCCCCGCCTCCGCCTCCGCCGAAAAAGCTGCCCAAGATGTCTTGCAGATCAATGTCCTGCATGTGCGTGAAATCGCGTCCAAAGTCAAAGCCACCAGACCCGAAGGAAGACTTCACACCCTCGTGACCATACTGATCATAACGTTGACGCTTGGCATCATCGCTCAGCACTTCGTAAGCTTCGCTGGCTTCCTTAAATTTTTCAGCAGCATCCTTGTCGTTTGAATTACGATCCGGATGATACTGCATCGCCAGTTTGCGGTATGCCTTCTTTATTTCCTCCGTGCTGGCAGATTTACTCATGCCCAGTACGGTATAATAATCACGTTTGTTTGCCATAAATAATTAACTCCGTATTAAATCATTGTCTCGCAGCATGCCTAATAAAATGTAACTCCATAACCGATTTCTGTACGGCCGGGAATATGCTAGTCAGTCCAAAACTTTCAAAGACGATTTGCTCAAACCCCATTCTATCTTCTGATTGCATTTCTCTCTCAAACGGAAGCACTTCGCGTAGCGTCAATACCTTAAAGGCTTTGAGAATAGATTGACGATTGGTCTCCGTGACAATACTAGGGTTTAAAATCTGTATTTGCCGAGCTATTTTGGAGGCGTTTAAATCCAAGACTCCTAACCCTCTTCCAAACCCTAATGCTTCCAAATAGAAGCACCCCAGCAAAGAGGAAAGTAAAGCATGGCAAAGGTCAATATCCACCTCATTGTTTTTTGCCGTCAACCGTATCAACCGCTGATTCACAAAAGCGGCAGGATTAAGGCGCATAAAAAAAAGGCGTTTATCAGGGTTCATGGAGACGGCTAAATGCGCTGTTGTGTCTCTCCTCATTTCATACCAGTGTCTGTTTTTGCGAGCAAGGCTTTTTGTTAAAGGTTTTCCCTTTTTGTTAAGTGCGAACTCAAACTTATTAATCCAACCCATTGCACCGGTATGTCCTTTTGCTTTTAAAGAGGCCAGTGATTCGGAACAACAAAAAGCTATGCCATCAGGTTGAGCGACAAGCGATTTAACATTTGCTGCTGTCTTCACGACGGGTAATAAGTAATCAGCCTCGACATCAGATGAAGTTGCTGGATAAAAGAGGGGATCCCATCCGCGTCGTTCCCCGCGCTTAATATCAAAGAAAGACGAGGCAGGAATGAGTAATTTCTCTACTGTTGCCCACCAATCTAGCGTTGTAAAATGTGCCGCCCAGCAAAGACCTTTTCTGTCAAAAGCATCGAGTTGTGCAGAAGAAATGCTGTTTGTGCGCACGAGGGATGATCCCTGGCTTTTGGAGGAGATAGTATCTGCTATTTCGGTCGTATCCTCATCTGAACACGCATCCAGTTCTTTTTGCGTTACCCCAAAACAAATGGATTCATCAGATCGCGAACACTTTCCAAGGTCGTCACGTTTTTGCAGGACGACCACATTTGTGACGATTTTGGCGTTTTTAAACCATCGGCTTTTACCAGAAGTAATAATGGACTCAATAACAAAAAAGCGCTGCACTATGCGACGGAAGGCTTGTCCCCAATTCGACCCAAGCCAAGCATTGGGGAAGATTGCACCAATGCGTCCTTGGGGTGCGACGATCTTCCATAAATTTAAAATAATGGGGACAAAGTAATCTGCTTTTCCGGGGACATCTTCGCCTGTTGTCTCGGCAACACCTGCACGAATCTTTGCAATTTGAGGTAGATCATTGACTAAATCTTCAAATCGAATAAATGGCGGATTCAAGACAATCGAAGGGAATAGGGGCATGTGTTCTGAAAAGCGATCCCCTGTTTTTGCATCAACAAACGAAAGAGCTTCGTTTGGCTCCAATGTCAGAACATCATGCTTAAAGACTCTCAAGGTCTCAAACGGTGCTTCTCCAGCGGCAAGAGATAGTGTCGCAAACTGAAGGGGGGTCTCGTAGCGCTCAGAAGCCCATGTTGATTTAACTGCATCAATCGGGCTTATACCATGCGCCACTTTTTGCAGAAAGGCTGCGCGTGCTATTGTTCCTGTTCCGCAACAGGGATCTAAAACGGGATCTTTGTAATTGTTGACCGTCAATTTCACGAGTAAATCGGCTAATGGCTGTGGCGTGCAGAACTGACCTGCCAGTTTGCGCTGGCTTGCTTTCCGCACATCTTGCAAAGTCGATTGTAGCAGAGACTGATCAATCTCTGATATTTTAAGATCAGATAAAAGGCTATTAAATTCCAACAGTGTGTTCCATGTCTGCGGCGGAAGGAGGTCGGAACCAAAACGTGGCGTGAAAAGCTGCGCAAAATCATGGCGTGATGAAATAGATGTGAAGATTTTCTCGGCCTCTTGAATGGAGGCGGCTTCAAGGGTGTGTATACTTAATGCTTCTGACACAAACTGCCTTAAATAATGAGCAAACAAGAAACGATGGATCCAGTGTAACAGAATTTCTTTTGCAAGTTGGGGGAACTGGTCATTTTTCGCATATTCGGACTTTACGGCTCTCCACCAAATAGAAATAGTTGTTCGCGCCTCTCTCGATTCGCTTTCTCTTTGCTTCAATTCTTTGACTAAAACACCTGTCTGGCTATCAAGAATGGAGGTGATCACGGCATCCATCTGCGTCGGCAATGTTTGGGACGCACGTATCACGCCTTGCTCGAAATAGTCATTCAAGTCAGAGAGAATAGATTTTAAGCAGACAATCCAAGAAGCTTTTAACGTACGCACGTCGTCACGACACTGAATGCCTTCGCAGTGCCATGTTTTTATTTGGATATGAGAATCACCGTCAATACGCCACAAAACAGCATCTACGGCATTCCATACGAGGAAGGAAGAGAGTCCGAGACGACGGCACTTTTCGTGCGCATTTTTCAATAAAGCATCGTCTGTAATATCCGTATCTGGCATTTTAAGTTCCCAGCCATGGATGGCCGCCAGTTGGGATTGATCCCCAAAAAGAAGTACATCAGGAAAGAGTGTCTGTCCACCTTCCTTTGCAGAAAGCCCCATCTCGCCGCCAGCACGTTGGATTGCTCGATGTTTGCCTGTTAGGTATTGATTGATCTCGGATATTAGGTCAATAGCCCAAGACCGTTCGTTATAGGAGAGACCCTTCTTCATGCGCAGCCTCCCTGTCTTAATGCTACTTCCTCAAGACGCTTTTTTGCAATGCCAACATAGTCTACTTGTACGCGCTTGAAAAGATGCACATCCTGATTACGTTCAATGCCGACATAGTTACGACCCTCCATGGCGGATGCAACGAGAAAACTGCCACTTCCGAAGGCATTGTCCAGTACCAAGGCTCCCGGATTCGTGTAGGTGCGGATTAAGTATCGTCCCAGCTCAATGGGTTTCTGTGTCGGATGCCAGACAGGCCCTTCGCTTTCAGCCGTTTTAAAATAGACCACGTCGGTCGGATAACGCGCCCCAGCGCTCTTTACATGTGAGGGTAAAAAATCTCCGTAACTTCCGGACAATTGATTTTTTCTGACTCCCTTATCGTAAGGTTCGCCTTTGCCCATTTCAGGGTTGAATACGGGTTGACTGGCGTAAAAGACGCAAAGATCTTCGTGTTTGCGGAGCGGTTGTTTTTTGGCGTTTAGAAAATTAGTAGGCTTCGATTTTTCCCAGACAATCTTATACTTAAACCAAGATTCCATACTCAGAATGACCTTGGCTGTAAAAATACCTTGAGATGTTAAAATAACAGCACCGTTGGGCTTCAGAATTCTGGCATATTGTTGCCAAAGGGGCTCAAGTGGAATGACGCTGTCCCATTTGTTTTGAGTGGTTCCATACGGTAAATCACACAAGATTAAGTCAATACTCTTCGATGGGAAAAAAGGCAAGACCTCAAGGCAGTCACCTTCAAAAAGCTTGTTGGTGATCTCTGCCTTTGAAAGCAGGGACTCGGGTTGAAAACATCGGCCATCGAGTGGGTTGTAGGCGGGGGAATGCGTCAGTGCTTCCTGCTGCTCCGGCAACGGTGAATTGTTAGGCCAGAGCAACAGCTGTCCCGAATCCAGAAACCCCGGACATTCACGGTGCGACACAAGCGAGAACCCTTCGGCCCGGAGTGCGCGATGGATTGACGATGTGGGTTCTCCAAGCATTTCGCGCACACAATCTGCTGTCATGATCCTTTTCGAACATGTGGTCACAAAATCCCTTACGGCTGCACTATCAATGGCGGCTTTTTTAGGAGAGGGATAACGAAATGGCTTGGTTTTACTCATTCGTTCGGATTAGTGGTTGGATTCGCTCGCATCCGGCTTGCCAGCGGAGACAATGACCTGTGCAGGACGCAGGAGTCGTCCAGAGAGGCTCCAGCCACGGCGGAATTGCTCAATGACTTCATTCGCCGGGACTGTCTCTGACGGAAGCTGGGAGAGGGCCTCGTGCCATTCTGGATTGAAGGGTTGTCCCTTTGCATCCACAGGCACCACATTGTTCTTTTCAAGGGCGGCGACAAACTGGTCATAGACCATCTTGACGCCGGAAACGAAGGGACTGGAGTTATCCGTCTCCTTGGTCAGTGCAATATGCAGATGATCGACCACCGGAAGAAAGTCGGTCAGCAGCGATTCATTGGCCCGTTTAATCCACTCCTCGCGTTCGCGAATCTGACGCTTGCGGAAATTGTCGAAGTCGGCCATGAGACGCATGTAGCGGTCCTTCATGGCGGCCAGTTCGCTTTCAGGCGTTGGCTTTTCTTCTTCGGGCACAGGCGCGGTTTCTTTCACCTCGGCTTCAGCAGGCGTGGCTTCTTGTGTCGCCTGTTCCTGTTCGGTTACGGGTGTCTGTTCAGTCTTCTCTTCTTTGTGATGTTTTTCGTGTTTGCTCATAATCAGGTTTGCTGTCAGTAAGTTAGTAGGCTGCACGATCATCAGGTCTTTGACAACCCGACAGCCATGCAGCCTATAAACTTCGTCAATCTAAGTTAAATCAACTCACACTTGCCGCCTGAGCACGCAACGGTCTGTCCGACCACTGTGTTATCCTGGCGTTCGATCAACAATGTGTAGTCAACCGGCGCATACGAGCGCGTCAAATCTTCCCAGTGCTTACAGGCGCTAACGCGCTTGAGGCAACGGGTGAGCTTGATGCGATCGCCAGCGAAATAATTGGAGGCGAACTTGTGTGCGCGCCGAATCCAGTCAATCTTGGCTGTCCGGATCTCTTCCATGGCTTCATAAACGCGTTTAGGATAAACTTTTGCCGTTGGCGTGTCAAGGTTTTCACCGCGTCCCAGTACACTGTCGCAGGCCGCCCAGAGGTTATCGTCGAAGGCATGCATGCCGTCCACAATCAGTCCCGAGGCCAACAAGGCACCAACGCCGTAGTAATCAACGATTTCTGCAGCACCGAGGACTTCGCAGAAGGGCGCCTGCGGATAGTCAAGGTCGCCGCCTTCCGGCAAGAGAGAGATACCGGCGAAGGCATGACGGTTGTCAAAGATGAAGGACTCGACATTATCCCATTCTTCGTCCTTGACCGAGATGGTGTTGGAGACGTTGTGACTCAGCCAGGGTTGTGCGCAGAGTTCCACACGCTTGCCAGCATCAATCCAGTTTTCCTTGGTGAGCTTGACCTTGTTCAGCAGGTCAACGGCGTTCACGTCACGCTTGGTGAGCGCATCCGGACTGGCGGTCACACAGAAGGTCAGCACGACATCGGTGCCGTTTGGATTCCAGACCGATTTTTCGACCGCTTTCGGATTCTGTCCCTTGAAGAAGTCAACCAGAAGTTCATCTTCGTTTGCCTGTGCGCGCCGGAAGTAGCGCTTGGCATGATGCGGATGAATGCCGGACGATGTGCCAAGAATGCTACTGGTGGTGCCCGCAGGTTTGACACACGTAGCGCGAGCGCAGGGATTGATGCCGATGCGCGTTGAGACTTCTTCGTTGATCTTGATAATGTAGTGCGCCATCTCCCGTTGTAGCGCGGCATCGAAGGCGACCGCAGGATGTTCCATCATGCCCGTCATCGAGATGCCGAGTAGGGCTTCACGCTTGGCGATACGCGTACTGGTCTCGCCAAGATAGGGGAAGTCTGTGTAGTCTGCCTGCAGGGTACCAAGAATCGCGGCTGCATGGCAGGCGGCGCGGAATTTTTCCGCGTCATCCACGATGCCCATGTTAATTTCACACAGGTTACAGAAAGCGAAACCGCTGACACCGTCGATCTGTGGATAGAGTCCGATTTCACCGCACGGATTAAAGGTCATCTCCAGGCTGTCCGTCCAGACGAAGCCAGGCTCACCGAATTCCTTCACGGATCTCATCAGCTTGGAGAATTGCTGGCGCGAGGTGTCGTTGCGGAGCAAGATTGCGGAATTGTTTGAACGCGCACGCTGCGGATTTTCCGTGAACCAGTTTCCGGTCTTCGCTGTCGCCATCAAGTCATCATCTGGCGAGAAGAGGCAGATGGTCGCGCTACGACGGACGCCACCTGAGAGCACCGCGTCAGAGGCATGCATCAGAATGTCATACGCATCGACGGAGCGCAACCGCGTGAGGCCCTCTTCAATGCGCTTATCAATGAGTGAACGAATCAGCTCGATGCTGCGGTGCAACGGTTCAGGGCCAGGTGCGCGGCCCATGCCGGAGCTGATAGAACGTCCCTTCGGACGGATTTGTGAATAATCAAAATGAACAATGGAACCCGAATATTCCGGGAAGGACGCATTGGAAACAAAATAGCTGGAGAGCAAGACACCCAGTGCGTCTGCCCATCCTTCAATGGAGTCCGGGACAACAAATGTTGCATTTGCGCCCAGCGGACGCTTGATGTCCGGGAGCTTTGCAATGTGATGCGTCTGCACCGAGAATCCCACTCCGCATCCACAGAGCAACAACCATAACGCTTCCTGAAAGAACCGCGGGCGATCACAATAGGACGTGGTACAATTGTAGATACGCGCATGTTTCCTCAAAATAGGATCGCCTCCGAATTGCATAGCACGCTGGCTACCCAGCACCATGCGCTTCTTCATGCCCTCTTCGCAGACCGCAAGCAAATCTTCAACATCAATGCCCTTGGCTGTAAAATGGCGGCGATGCATATCAATCACGCGCTCAACCGCCTCTTCAAATGTTTCCCGGCGCATCTTCTCCGGTATATATCGACTGTATTTAGATGTAAATACGTAACTCTTTAATGACTCAATACTCATAACGTCAGAGGTCCCTTAATAAGACTTTAACTCGTTCAGTTACACACAGAAAATGAACGCTCCACCCCTGTGAAACAGATCTATATATAGTATGTCTCGGGACACTTGTCCACTATATTTTGTGGTTTTTTCGTAAGTCCTTGATTTTCAAGGACGTTTGACTGATCTTTTTTTGCTTTTGTTTCGGGTCGGGCTTGAGTATGATACGCGCATTCTTTTATTCGAAAAAAAGTACTCATTTTTTCTTGACAATTTTTATTTTATGGAAAGCCATTATTCATCCCTACGCGGACGTCTTGCGCCGAGCCCGACGGGTGCATTGCACCTCGGAAATGCGCGCACATTTATGATCGCGTGGCTGCGCCTTCGCGCTGCCGGCGGAACGATGATTTTACGCATGGAAGACTTGGATCATCCCAAAAACAAAGCAGGCGCGGCGCGCGAGGCACTGGAGGATCTGCGCTGGCTGGGCTTTGATTGGGATGAAGGCCCGGATGTAGGCGGACCTGATGCGCCTTATACCCAAACGGGGAGGACCGCCCGCTATGCGGAAGCGTTAGAGGTGCTCCGTCAACAGGGGCTTGTCTATCCGTGCGTGTGTACAAGACGCGACGTGGAGACGGGCCAGTCTGCCCCACATGCGGAGGACGGGCTTTACTATGCAGGCACTTGCCGAAATCGTTTTGACAGCTACGACGCAGCGGCCCGAGCATTACCGGCTGGACGTCTGCCAGCCTGGCGATTTAATTGCGTAAAAGCTGGAATGAGTCAAGTCGCCTTTACGGATCTGTTTGCAGGCGAGTACGAACAAGATGTCTCGAGCGCGGTGGGTGATTTTGTGTTGGCTCGGGAGGCGCAGGGCGCAGGTTATATGCTCGCGGTTGTCGTGGACGATGCAGCTATGGGCATCACGGAAGTGGTGAGAGGAGATGATTTATTGCCTGCGACGCCACGTCAACTCCTGCTTTATCGCGCACTTGGGTTGACGCCCCCCGCTTTCCTGCACGTGCCGCTGGTCGTGAGCGAAGAGGGTCGGCGACTGGCCAAACGTCACGGCGATACGCGTATTTGCGCGCTTCGCGAAGCCGGACTTCCCCCCGAACAGATTATCGGTCTGCTGGCGTGGTGGTGCGGCTGGGCTGCCTGGGGCGAGTATCTTTCCCTGCGCGATCTCTTACCGCGCTTTGACCTTGCTAAGCTTCCGCATACGCCTGCAGTGCTCACGTCCGCCGTGAAAGCCTATCTCCACTGCTGATGAACCCCTTGTTTCAAGCGGCGTCTTTCTTAGCGGTTGGGGTCCAGGAGTGTGCCGTTCTTACTTTCACACCTATAGGCACTGGGGGTGATGCCGAACTCACGTTTGAATTGCATCGCGAAATGCTGGGAGGAGGCGAAGCCCAGGGCAAGGGCGATCTGCGTGACGGTCTTATCGGAATCCCGTAATAATGTTTGTGCGGAACGGAGACGGCAGGCGAGGAGAAAGGTGTAGGGGGGCGAGCCGGTCAACTGTTTGAAGCGGGTTGTAAGTTGGCTGGGGGAGAGCGCTGTTTCTTGTACGAGCCGGTTGACGGAATACTCCTCTTCAGGATGTTTCCGCATGACCTCGATCAGACGTTCGACCCGCGCGGACTCTGGGAACTCAGATTTGGTTTGGGCAGCTTCGATCAGGGCGAGTAACAGATCCAGCACCGCGCTGCGCATAGAGAGCGTCCGGAAGGGACCGACGGGAGCCGTGTCATAAATGTCAAAGAGTTTTTGGAAGGTCATGCGGAGACGATCCGTACCTTTGAAGAGATGGTGCTTGAAGGTGCGGAGCTTCTGTTGCAGGACTGCGGATTCCTCTGCGGGGAGGTGGAGGAGCGAGCGTGAAGTGGCTTCAAGGCGAAAGAAGATCCAGTACATGACCAGTCCCTTGGGATTGGTACTCAGCCTGTGCCATTCATCGGGTTGCGTGATGAAAACATTTCCAGGCAATAGCTGATAGGATTGCCCAGTACACTCGAAGACCAGTGAACCCCGCATGCAGAGGGAGATTTCGAGGCATCCGGGATGCAGGTGCTCTGACACGCTGGGCTTGCAACTGGTGTGGTGGCTGTATCCCAGCGCAGGAATGCACGGAATGCCATCGGATTCAAGGTTGAACACACGCTTCTCCGGAGTGTCAACATATTCAAATGGCAAGGTACATACAGAACGTTTCATGGTGTTAGTATAAGCTATTGTTTTATTTGGGGCAAGTCGAGTTATGGTCAAAAAAACAGAATTGCAAAATATTGAACGTATTCATGCATCGGATCATGATAGAATGTCGCCATTTAAAGGAGCAATACATGAATCGGATTAAAGGATTAGTCGCAGCGCCGTTCACGCCGTTTAAGAAAGACGGCGAAGTGAATATGGCCGTCATTGAGACGCTGGCGGCTTCGCTGGTTGCGAACAAGGTTGCGGGCGCGTTTGTCTGCGGCACCACGGGCGAGGGCGTGTCAATGACGATCGCCGAGCGCATGAAGGTGGCTGCACAATGGCAGGCGTGCGCAGAAAAAAAACTGCGCGTGATCGTCCATGTCGGGCATACTTCGCTGGGCGATTGCCGTGCCCTGGCTGCGCATGCGCAGAAAATCGGGGCATCAGCGGTGGGCTGTATGGCGCCCTTCTGCTTCAAACCGACAAAGGCTGAGGATCTGGTTGCTTTTTGCGCGGAGGTCGCGTCCGCTGCACCTGACCTGCCCTTCTATTATTACCATATCCCCTGTGTCACAGGGGTGACGATCCCCGCCTTTGATTTTCTGCGGACAGCGACAGACCGCATTCCGAATCTGGCGGGCATCAAATTCACGCATGAGAATCTGATGGATTACGCCTCCTGCGTGCGCTGGGAAGGTGGACGTTTCGATGTTCTTTTCGGCCGCGACGAAATGCTTCTTGCCGGACTCGCTGTAGGTGCTGAGGGTGCAATCGGCAGTACGTTTAACTATGCGGCGCCGATTTATCATCGGATCATCAAGGCTTTCAAGAAGGGCGATCTGGCCACGGCTCAGGCTGAGCAGGCGCGGGCGAATGCGATGATTGCCGTGCTGATCCGTTACGGTGGCATGCCTCCTGCAGGCAAGGCGTTTATGCGGGCCATCGGATTAGACTGCGGCACTGTGCGCCTTCCGTTGTGGGCACTGACGGACGAACAGGCCGCTACACTCTGCGCAGAGGCTGAAGCGATCGGGTTCTCGGATTTTGCAAGCAAGCCCTCCGCCCGGGGTGGCACAGTAGCAGTCGGCAGTGGCAGTCGGCAGTGAGACCCCGGCAATAAGCACGCGCAGAGGACGAGTGTATACACGATGTCCGAACGCTCGCTTAAGG
>JBAXOG010000019.1:0-42379 GCA_037133395.1 bacterium
AATGGGGGAAAGGGGGCGGTATACTTTTTTTCAGCCCCTATGGGATGCTAGTGAGCTGGATTCCCTGTCTTGCTCCATTTAAAGTTTTTACGCTCAAATTCCGGAAGCCTTCTGATCGAGCATAAAACGACGGGATCACGTCGCAGACAATCGGGTTGGTCAAACTTACCGCGTATAAATGCGTACAAATTAGATGACATTTATGGCTTTGTCCAACTCCACTTCTACTTGGTCTTGTGGCAAATAAGGAAACATTTCATGCAACGGTTTGGATCGCATACGACCATCAGGCAATCGCTCTGACATCACTGATGGAATCAGGTTCTGATCGCGCAATACCTTGACTTCGACAAGCACTGGTCCGTCAATCGACAATGCGTGATTTATCACGCTTTTCATATTAGAGGGGCTATCACACCGCAGGAACGGAAGATGGTATGTCTTCGCTTGACTTTCTAGTTCGGGAATAAAAACACCACTGGACGTGTCTGATCCAACAAGCAGTCCATTAAAGAAATCTCGTTGAGTGTTGCGTATTGAAAGATAGCCGTCGTTGTTCATAACAAACAGTTTAACATTTAAATTTTGATGCTTTGTCACTGCCAACTCGTGGATATTAGTCATCAACGACCCGTCGCCCGTGACACATATGGTCGCACTTTTACTTGCTGATGCTATGCCGTTAGCAGCAGGTAGCGCAAAGCCCATCGCACCCAGCGAGCCAGATGATATGAAGCGTTGATTCTGTTTCACTCGGAAACCTTGCCCCATTACATAAAAAGATGATCCTGCATCTGCGACAACACATTCGTTGCCCGTTAGCACACAACTCAACTCCTCGACAAAGTCATAATAATTTATGAAATTGCTGGACCTGACATGTGGTTCTCGACTAACCGCAAAACGCTTTTTCCATGAGAGACAATGGGAGCGCCACACATCACTACCTAACCCGCTTTCAATCAGAGGCTCAATACCCAACAAAAAGTTCTTCACATCGCATTTAACTTTGATCGCGACGTTAACCTGTTCACGCGCCAAAACTGCCTCGTCAATATCAACTTGAATTTTTATCGCATCGGGTGCAAATAAACTGTTTTCCCATCCTGTAGTCTGGGCGTGCAAACTGCATCCCAAACTTAGAATCACATCAGCTGTCTGCACAGCAAAATTTCCCGCACGATCCCCCTTGGGCCCCGAGTGTCCAACAAACAAGGGATGATCATAATAAAGAGCATCTTTACCAAGCTGCGATGTAATAACGGGGATATTCATGTGATCAATTAACCGACGAAACACATCAACAGCACCTGCAGCACGAACACCAACACCAGATAAAATTAAAGGACGTTTTGCCCTCCTCAAAATATCAACCACTTTAACCAACAACTCCTGAGAACAAGGAGTCTCCTTGTTCTCAGTTTCATCAGGAATGTACGCCCTCATATCGTCCATTTCAACGAGAGCCCCCTGGACATCAAGAGGCAAGTCCAAGAGTACAGGCCCAGGTCTCCCCGTTGTAGCGAAATGAAATGCTTTCTCCAGATGATAACGGATAGTCTTCGGATCAGTAACCATCACAACATATTTTGTTACGGATTTGACAATTGGGACAATATCGACTTCGAAGGTCCCAAACTGACGCAGCCCAGCGATAGAGGAGCCTTGAATTGTCTGCGTTAATTTACTTTGTCCTGTCAAAAACAGCACGGGACTACTGTCCTGCCATGCCCCCACTAACCCCGTCAAAATGTTTGTGGCACCGGGTCCACTAGTAGCATAGCATACGCTTATACACCCGAGCAGACGCGCCCGCGCGTCTGCAGCAATAGCCGAACACTGCTCATGATGATTACAGATCACACGCAAACCATCAGCACGACCGACCGAGTCAACCAGATGCATCATGCCGCCTCCCGACAACATAAAAACAGTATCAACGCCCCAAGCACGAATGCGCTGGGCAATATAGTCTGCCGTCCGAATTTGCATGGTGCTCCCTTTTAAACTGAAAACATTCCTATCGCTTATTGTAGCACATCGTCACAGCCCTGTGCAAAAACAGCAACTGCACCTATTGCCGCCTCACGTAGAATTAAAGTGTCGACCGAATACACCAAAAACCTCGCGCCCAGTTTAACTGCTTTCGACACATCTTCTTTGGTCCGAACCATTAATCCGGCAATCTTCCCAGCTGAACGCACTCTTATTATTGTCTGTTCGAGCACCTGACATATCGCCGGATGCTTAACGTCACCTTCATGCCCTAATGCAATCGCCAGATCGTAAACTCCAACATAAACTACATCAAGATTGCTAATAGCTAAAATTCCTTCCAAGTCATTCAATGCGGTTAGAGTTTCGACGATAATTGAAGTTATACCAAAATCATTTCGAAGTTTACCAAACTGATTATTGTTTGGCGCCGCATAGTTAGCCGCGCGTGTAAATGGGTTGTAACCACGTGATCCAGCCGGAGCGAACTTTGACATGCTCACGGCCAATTCGGCAGAGGCGAGATTCCCTACCTGTGGCACAATTATGCCATACGCGCCCAGATCGAGTGCCCATTGTGCGGCAGAAGGGTTAATCCCTGGCATGCGCACAATTGGGGCACAACCTGCCGCCTCGCATGCGCGAATGCAAGCATCTAAAGCAGTCTGATCATAAACTCCATGTTCCATGTCCAGTATCAGAAAATCAAACCCTGACAAAGCTAATATTTCTACCACAATTGGTGACGAAATAATTGACCATGTACCTATGACGGGTTGGTCGTTATACAGTTTTTTCTTAAGCAAATTATCAGTCATCATCATTTATGCGTTCTCCTCTTTAGTCTGGCCAAGATTAACTGTTTTGCATCTGATGCCATTGGACAGTCAAATTTACAGCCTCCTCTAAAGCCGTGAATACCGAAACCCCATACTGTTTCTGTGCATGCGTTGTGTCTGGCAATAATTGAGATGAACTTCCAATACTACGAGGTGACGTATTAAACAGGATGTCGGGAGAGGGATCAAAGTTCTTCGCTATAGTTTGAGCCAGATTCTGCAATGTAATACCGACAGGGCTGCCGACATTCACCACGTCGCCACTCCTGCCAGTTGATACAATTTTCAAAAACCAATACGCCGCGTCACTTCCATAAAGATAACTGCGAACAACCTGACCATCGCCTAGTACGCGAATGGCTTTACCACGAAGCGCATCAGCTAAAAATGAAGTTTGCGCCCACGGGGTGTCCAACGGTTGATACGGTCCAATAAAGGAAAACGGGCGCGCGATGAGTACCGGAATACGCGACTGCACCCTCGCGGCGGAACAGATTGTCTCTGCAAAACGTTTGGCATTTGGATACATGAAGCTGGCGTCAGGATCTGGTGCGCCTTGCGCATTTTCAGATAATCCACTTAGTAATGCTTGCTGGGAATTACATACTAACCCAGAGCTGAGATAAAGCAGTTTTTGTAGCCGTCCTAATCTCTCGGCAGTACGCATCACTGATAAGGTTCCATCCACAATCACCGACGCCGTATCAAGCGGATTAGATGCGTGTGTTCGAACATCAGGATTAGCTGCAGCATGAATCACCCAATCGGCATCCTTGGGGAATTGACTTAATTGTCGGACATCCGATTTGATCAATTGAAAATCGGCCCGATTGGCTAAATGGGGCAGGCGACTAGTGAATTGATCAGTATTGCGTGAAACAATAGACAGTTTGATACCAAATTGATATTCATCATTGAGTGCTGCAACCATTTCTGCAATCCACGTTCCAACAAATCCAGTTCCACCGACAACAACCAGTTCGGAGTGGCACAACTGCCCAAGCTCTTTCTCCCGTCCGTTTAGGACGTTTAAGCAGTCGCTGCGTGTTCTCTTGTAACGTTCTAACTTCATTTGCTCCCTTTCGCATCTCGAAGTGTTAACTCTTTGGCCACCTCAAGAATGATATCCTCTTGTCCCCCCACGATTTTACGTCGTCCAAGCTCAAAAAAAACATCCCGAGGATCAACATTAAACTCCTTGGCAATACGCATAACTGGTTTCATAAAACCAGAAAATACCCCTGACAGACCACTCACAACGCTGACCGATTTTATCGAAGGGATTTCTTTTATTAATAATTGTTCAGCCAAATCGGCAGCATCGAGAATTTTGTAGAGATCTACACCTGTATGATATCCCAACCGCTCTAAAACAGCAACAAGCACCTCCAACTGCGCATTCCCTGCACCAGCACCAAATCCTCTCGCGCATCCATCCAATAAAGTTGCACCCGCATCAGCCGCCGCAATTGAATTGCCGATGGCCAAGCCCAAGTTATTATGCGCATGAAATCCAACAGCAATTGAAAGGCTGTTTTTAAGTATTACTACCCGTTGCCGAACATCGTCTGGAAGGTAATGCCCGGACGAATCCATAATCACAACACCTTCTGCTCCATACGACTCCATTTTCCGGGCTTGTTCTAGAAGTTCTGTTGGAGAAATCATGTGTGACATCATGAGGCAGCCCCACACCTCTACTCCCCAATTCCGAGCAAAGCTAATATGACGCTCGCAAATATCAGCCTCGCTACAATGTGAGGCTATTCTTACAACATCAACTCCCAACTCTAATGCAGGTTTTAAGTCTCTTTCGACAGTCGCAAAGCCAGGTATAACATGGACACCCAGTTTAGAATTGCGTAAGTTTTTTCTTGCTACTGCGATTGCAAGGTGGTCTGGGGTTTTAGATTCGCCAAGTTGCAGAGAGGATGCGCCGAGCCCATTACCATGTCCAACCTCAACAATGGCTATGCCAGCTTTATCAGCAGCCTTGCAATATGTCGCGATTTGTTCCTCACTTAATTGATGCGCAACGGCATGGTTACCATCACGCAATGTTGGATCACTGATCGTAATATTCTGATTGTGCGCCATCAGCCCTCCTTCAAACATGGATTGCGAAAATTGCATGCATATTCTTCAGCCATGGCAATGGCAGCACAGTTAATAATATCCAAGTTTCCTGCATAAGCAGGCAAGTAATCACCCAGCCCGCGGACCCGCACCATCACGACAATACGGCCGTTTTCGACAATTGGTCCTAAGATAATTTCGTAGCCAGGAACGTATGCACGAATTCTTTCAGCCAGTCGCAATAACACATCTGACAATTTCACAATGTTAGGATTCTTCACTATTGCAAAAATAGTGGTCTGCATATCAATGCATGGCTCGGCTGGATTAAGATTCAAAATAGCTTTTGTTCGAGTGGCACCCGAAAACTCTTTGAGCCCAGCCTCGGTTGTTTTTATATACTCATCAAGGTTTTGTCTGGTGGCAGGTCCTGCGCTTCTTGACGATATACTAGAAACGACTTCGATGTAGTCGATATCCGTCTGAGTTTGTCCGATGGCATATGCTACTGGAATAGATGCCTGCCCACCACAAGTAACCATATTGACGTTGGTTTCTGCTAAAGAATCAGCCAGGTTAACACTAGGAACACACATTAACCCAATCTTTGCTGGTGTTAGGTCAATTGCAAGCTTATTAAGTTTTTTCAGAATCGGTGCATGCTCAAGATGGCTTTTAGCGGAAGTCGCATCAAAGACTAAATCACAACAGTCTACATTCTTTACGATATATTCAATTCCTTCGGCCGACACAGTAACACCCAATGATGCCGCTTTCACCATCCCAGCAGAAGACAAATTTCTACCAATAAATACACCACAATCAAGATATGGAGAGCGAAGCACCTTGATCAACAGATCCGTGCCAATATTTCCACTACCTATAATGGCTACTTTAAGTACATGCTTTTTTTGAGTCACAATCCCTCGATTCGCCTTAAATTGAAGAATAACATCCGCACAGTCCTTGGTCTTGATAACTACTCATCGACCCAGAAAATCACGCCAATATTGCCAGTACCAATGATGGCCACGCGCATCGGGGTACGTGTCTTGTCTATGAGTTTTTTCATGTCAGGTTCTCTATTCCCAGTCGTCCACACGTATGAAATCGTTCTTCACGCCAAGGTCGTGCAAACGGCCCTTGAAGATGTTGATCATAACCGGCGGACCCGACAGATAGAAAAGCGCGTTTTGCGGGGCCGTTGCATGGATCGCGTCGATGTTGAGGATTCCTTTGTTGCCGGGCAATGAACCGTCTTCGCAATAAACCGTCTTACTGAAGTTAGGGAGTTCAGCTTCGCAACGATCAAGCAGTTCCCTAAATAAGTAGTATTCCGCAGAACGGACTCCGTAACAAAGAGAAACTGACTGAACGGACTTTTCTTCCAACATCTGCTTGAGCAGTGACAGGTACGGCGTGATCCCGACCCCGCCCGCGATCAGGATGAGAGGCTGGCCTGACGGAAACATGAACTCGCCGTACGGAAGTTTCAGCCAACACTCCGAACCCTTCTCTAACGTATTGAATATCCGTTCTGTGAACCGCCCCTTTACCGAAATTGTCACGGCCAGTTCTGTCGTCCGTTCGGAGGGCGAAGAGGCAATCGAGAAGACACGGGATTCAGGCCATTGTTGGTCGGGATGATACTCGTCCAGCGCAAGGTGAAGGAATTGACCGGCATGAAACTTCGGTACGCGCCCCTGAGGGATGAAACGGTAACTCGCTACCGAACCGGTATGTTTCTCGACTTTCTCGACAGTCGCCTTAATTTTCACAGGATTAGCCATATAAGAGAAGGGTTTTTACCACGAAGGGCACGAAGGGGGATGAAGTTGGATCAATGAGTTAATTACTTGTTCGTAGCCTTTGTACGCTTCATGGTGAGGATTCTAGGTTGTGGGCAGAGCCCACGTTAAAGGACAAAACGCTTAATACCTGACTTCAATAACTGGACGTTGAAGTTGATCAACAAGCCAATCTTGATGTCGGCCAGCTTCATGTACGTGAGCAACTGCGCCGCGTGCACCGGCAGTATGGATTCAACACTTTTCAGTTCGAGGATAAGTAAATTTTCCACCAACACATCTATACGGTATCCGCAATCCAATCTGAGGCCTTTATACCACACTGGCAACTCCGGCTGCAGTCTGAAGGCAATTCCAGCATGGCTCAGTTCATATGCCAAACACTGCTCATAGGTTGATTCCAGTAGCCCTGGCCCAAGTTCACGGTGGACTTCAATGGCACATCCGATCACACGCTTCGACAAGTCGTCAAACTCCATCTTCATCTCCTTCGTGTTCTTCGTGCTCTTCGTGGTGAAACTTTACTGCCTCTTTACAAAGGCGCGGATCTTGTCTGTGACGTAATTGATCTTATCTTGTGTCAAGCCCGGGAAGACACCCATGAACAGGGTGTTGTTCATAATGGTGTCGGTATTATCAAGTCCGCCGACCACCCGGTGCTCGATATTCATATAACCGGGCTGGCGCAATAGGTTGCCGGCGAACAGGCCGCGCGTCTCAATCAGATTTTCGTCGAGATATTGCGCCAGTTCCACGCGGTTGAAGGGCGCGTCCTTGCGGAGCGTCAAGATATAGGCGAACCACGACGGATCGCTATGTTCCGTGGCCTGCGGCAGGATGAAGAAATCATCCAGCCCCTGGAGCCCTTGCGTGATCAGACCGAAATTCTCTTTACGACGGGTTGTGAACATATCCAGTTTGTCCATCTGCGCCGCCCCGATGGCAGCTTGCATATCGGTCATCTTCATATTGTAGCCGATATGAGAATAGACATACTTGTGGTCATACCCTTTTGGCAGCGTCCCATACTGCTTGGTGAACCGGCATCCGCAGGTGTTACTTTCACCGCCTTCGCAATAGCAGTCGCGTCCCCAGTCGCGGAAGCTTCTGATGATCTTTGCGAGTACTGGATCATCAGTAATCACGCACCCACCTTCGCCGGTCGTAATGTGATGCGCGGGATAGAAGGAACCGGTTGCGATATGACCGAAGGTGCCAGTCAGTTTTCCACGGTAACGACTGCCGAGGGCGTCGCAATTATCTTCGATCAGCCAGAGCCCGTGTTTCTCGGTAAACGCACAAACGGCATCGAGGTTGAATGGGTTACCCAGCGTGTGGGCGATGAAAACGGCCTTGGTCTTAGGCGAATACGCTTCTTCCAGTTTTGAAACATCAATATTGTAGGTGCCGATTTCCACATCCACAAAAACGGGAACCAGCCTGTTCTGTACGATCGGAGCGACTGTCGAGGGGAATCCAGCGGCGACCGTGATGACCTCGTCTCCCGGAATCAACTTCCGCTCCCCTAGGGATTCAGCGGTCAGTGCGGAGACTGCCAGCAGGTTTGAAGAGGACCCTGAGTTAGTCAAGATCACATCTGAGACATCATAAAAATCTTCGAGTTTCCCGGTGAACTCCTCGGCATAACGTCCGGCGGTCAGCCAAAAATCGAGTGATGAATCGACTAGGCTCACCAATTCTTCCTGATCGAAAACACGACCGGCATAATTGACGCGGGTTTCACCTGCCACAAAAGGCTTGTGTTGCTGGGGAGCATGAATGAGTTGATAATACTCAGTCACCTTTTTCAGGATTTCAGTTTTGAGTGTTTCTTTAGCATTCATTTTTTTTAGCATCCGAATAACACGAACCACACGAATGGTCAATGGGAATTTCTGTATTGAGAATACGCGTTATTGTTACTTTGGGATAGGATGAAAAATTGACAAGCAATCCCAATTCATAGCCTGTTGCCTGAAGATAATTGATCACTTGGGCTCTATGTTCTTCCGCAAGGTTTTTAGATGCTTTCAGTTCAACAATAATTTTTCCATGACAAATAAAATCTGGAATATATTTTTGTTTTAACGGGGCTCCCTTGTAAGTAAGAGGTAGACCTTTTTGTGCATCAAACGGGATATTTCGCAACACAAATTCTTTCTCCAAGCATTCCTGATATACAGCCTCAAGGAATCCATTACCCATAATATTATGCACTTCAAAAATTGCGCCTTGAATTGAATAACACTCATCTTTATAGAGAATTTTCTCGTTCACTATTTCTCCTATTCGTGTGGTTCGTGTCATTCGGATGCTAATATTGATAAGCTTCAATGTCGGATAAACATAATTGGCGGGGCGAAAGCTTATTCATCTGACGATACCAGTGAACGGTGCGCTGGATCATGGTGGTGAAGTCCCAGGTGGGTGACCACCCGAGCTCTTTCTTCGCTTTGTTGATCTTGAGGCGCAAAATACCTGCTTCATGCAGATGGTTCCCGTCACTCACATCTGTCCAGCTTCCGCTACCCCACTCTTTGAGAAAGAGATCCGCCACTTCGCGAACAGTCCGTTCGCTTTCTGGATTTGGCCCGAAGTTCCAACCTTCACACCATTGTGCAGAGGGAGACGCGAGCATTTTCTCTGCCAACGTGAGATAACCGGATAAGGGTTCGAGCACATGCTGCCAGGGACGGATTGCATTAGGATTGCGAATGTTCATCTGTTTTCCATTCAGCATGGATTTCACGAGGTCGACGACAATCCGGTCTTCCGCGAAATCGCCCCCTCCAATCACGTTACCCGCGCGTGCGGAGGCGAGTTGAACGCCATGCTCGGAGAGGTTATCAGGATGAAAGAAGGCCCGGCGATATGAGGCGATCAGAATTTCTGCTGCTCCTTTACTGGCGCTGTAGGGATCATATCCGCCCATAGGATTCTCTTCCGAATAGCCCTCTTCCCGTTCGAGGTTTTCGTAGCATTTATCGGTCGTAATACAAATCACGGCGCAAGGTCTTCCATACGCTCGAACAGCATCCAGTACGCTGGCTGTTCCCATGACATTGACATCGAACGTTTCGTAGGGTTCCTTATAACTGGCGCGCACCAAAGGTTGAGCCGCGAGGTGAAAAATAATCTCTGGCTGACAGGTGGCAATGGCGCGCTTCATCTGTTCGCGGTCACGGATGTCTGCGATCCATTCTCCTTCGAGTATGCCTTTAATGTCTGACCGTTCGTAGTTGGACGGGTGTGTTGGCGGCGGCAATGAATAGCCATAGACTTTAGCTCCAAGACGATGAAGCCATAGCACCAACCATGAGCCCTTGAAACCCGTATGACCCGTCAGAAAAACACGTTTGTTTTTAAATAGAGATAAATTCATTGTTCACCACGAAGAAATGAAGAGTATGAAAGATAAACCCGTTATTCCCAACAAACAGACCACGGAGCCTCGCCGCTTTTCCACAAGTCATTCAACAATTGATACTCGCGGGGCGTATCCATGCATTGCCAAAAGCCTTCATGAGTAAACGCCGCCATTTGATTATCGGCGATGGCTTGTCGCATGGGCGCTTGCTCGAAAAACAGATCTTTATCCGTGGCGAGATAGCGAGTAACAAACTCTTTTTCTAACACCATGAAGCCGCCGTTGATAAAGCCATCTACGCGTGCCGGCTTCTCCTCGAAACCCTGTACGCAACCATCCTTCATACGCATCTCGCCGAAGCGGCCTTCGGGGTGGACGGCTGCGACGGTGATCAGCCGGCCGCCACTACGGTGGAACTTCAGGGATGCCGCGATATCGATATCTGAGACCGCATCACCATAAGTCAGGAAAAACGTCGTATCGGTGTCCTTGAGATGCTTGGCTGCAAGTGCCACGCGTCCACCCGTCATCGTGTCGATACCGGTATTCGCAAGAGTCACTTCCCAATCAGCCTCAACAGCTTGATCATGATAGGTGATAGCTCCATGTTTACCGAGTTGCACAGTGACATCGGATGCGTAGGCGTGAAAGTTTAAAAAATAATCCACGAAACAATCACGTTTATAACCGAGACAAAGGATAAAACGCCTAACCCCATAAGCTGCATAGCTGCGCATGATATGCCAGAGAATCGGTTGCTCACCGATCGGCACCATGGGCTTTGGCAGCAGTTCGGTTACGTCGCGTAAACGTGTTCCTTTACCGCCGCATAGGATCATCAGGGGAGGCATTTCATTATTCTTGTTCATCTAAGTACTCCTAGAAAAAATGAGGGGCCGTGTTTGGACAAAGGACAATTGGCGAAGTGTCAATAAGTTGGGAAGTGTCAGCAAGTGTCAGTAAGTCTGGAGAAGTTCTTTAGTGCATTAGTGCGTTAGTTAAACTGGAAACTTGAAACTGGATAGAAACCCTCTGTTCTCAGACTTTAGAACTTTAACGTTTCAGAACCTCCCCTTCGTCTCTTGCGATCCGGAAAGGGGCTTTAATTTGCTCCTGAATAGTTTTTTGCCGTGCCGCCTTGACAGGATCAGCCTGTTGAAGCGTGGCCTCTATCCATGTGACGTATTCGTCCATAGTCAGTCGAGGGGGTAGCGGATGCTGTAAACGCAGATCGTCCATAGTAATCATGTGTTAAGGGTCTCAACTTTCTCAACAACTTGACGATAAATGGCTTCAGAGCCGTAACGTAGACACAACGGGTGAATATCACTCTCAAGATCTAAATTGTTCAGCACGCATAGGTAAGCGACATCCGGCAGATCTTTGTCGACTCGTCGCTCAAACGCTTGAGACAGCGCAAAAAGCTTCATCGCCAAAAGATCCAACAAAGACGGAACTTCAATAGTAACCCCAAACATCTGAATCGGGTACGCATTCTGGAGCAATTTCTGAAGCGTTTCAGAATCGGTCTTTAAAAAATCAATACGCAGTGAAGAATCTGGACGATTGAAAAAAAGTACCTCCCCATTATCTGACATATTACTGAATCCAGCTTCCTTCAACAACTGCCGGACTTGAACCGCATCTTCCGCTGCGATCATGAAATCCACATCAAGCGTATTACGCGTATAGCCGTAGTAGTTTACGGCATATCCACCGATCATCAGATACTTGATGCCTGACTGGCCAATCGTCTGGGTCACGAGTTGAAAAATGTCTTGTAATTTCACGGGGAAAAATTCGTTAGTTCATGAGCACGTTCGTGTATTAGTTGTAAAGCCGGCTTCGCTGAGAGCTTCCTCCTACGCAAAAGCTTCCGACTCAAAAAGTCCGCTCGTAGATGTTCCCCAGCCATTCGTAAAGGGCGCGCTCACTATGATCAATATTTCCACCGCTGGGCAAAGACCATTGATACCAATTTTCCCATTTAATCCGAGGTTCTTCAAAATAAGTATAATCGCACGGTGAGGGAATTGGGTTCAATCCTAGCTTCTGGAAGATCTTCATGGCGCGCGGAATGTGCGAAGCGGAGGTGGTAAGGATTAATGCGCGAATGCTCGAATTCGTGAATGCGGGAATGGGGGGAGTTGAGAGAAATGCGCGAGTGCTCAAATGCTCGAATGCGTTAGTAGAAAGGCTAGAAACTGGTAACGGAAAACTGGAAGCTTGGGAATCCACTCCATTCGCATATTCGCACATTCGAGCATTCGAGCATTCGCGCATTCGCACATCCGCAAGCTTCGCCTCTTCCAAGGTGTCGCGAGCTGTCGTGAACATAGCAACACGGTTAGTCGGGAAGTTAAGCCGTTGCATGTAGTCGTCAAGCGCTGCTTGCTTGACACTGTTGGACCCGTCGCCAGCCATGGAGACGACCAGATAGCTCTCGGGGATGAGTTTGGCAACGCGAATACCTTCAAAAAGTCGGCGTTCAAACACGGGATTATTCTGATAGCGTACGGGGAGGTCGGATTTTTCTGGCATACCTTGTCCAAGAACAACAATCGGTGTACCGCGAAGAGATTCACATTGTTCGACCGTCGGATCAAAAGGAGGATATCGGCGTTCGAGGTTGTAGAGATAGGTGCGCCCAAAGCCATAGCCGAAAGCCAAAAATAACGTAATCCCTAAAAGGTAAAAACATTTCCCCGTCTTCTTGTAGCGTGTAAAGTAAGTCAAAACACAACCCAACAGGAAACATTCACAGACCAAGGGTATGGGCATGAGAAATTGGGAGACAAATTTTTTGAGGGCGAAGGGGAGCATGCTGCAATACAGTTCTAAAGTGGGGAGAGAAGTCGGAGGGCGGTGTAAATTATGAAGGTGAATCGTAAATGGTAAATTGTGAATTGTGAAATAGCACAACTTACTTACTATTTACAAACCCCTTGCACCATGCGGCTTGATTCAACATCATTTTATGCAGCATTGAACTCACATGTGCGTATTGAGAAACTAACTCGTCCTTTTTCTCTTGCTTGAGGTAATCACACGCAAAGGCCGTTTCAAGCCAATGCACTGTCTCATCCGCTTCCCCATCCGCATCGGAGAGTTTACTGACAAAGTGCGCAGGATAAAGCCTTTTTGCCCATGCCTCAGACATGTTAGCACCAACTGATCGTGATGATCTCCGCATCTGATCGGTCAGAGAATACATTTCCTCCTTTGGAAAGGACTTCGATATCTGAAATATTTGCTGTTGTAACTGAAATGCCAGTTTGTAAACATCCAAATCACCAACCCTCTGCGCCAACATCTGTGCCTCCTCTTAATGGGTCTCAAAAGAGTGAATGGTAAGTCTCTACTGCTCAGAACTCACGACTTACTACTCACAACTTACTACTCACAACTTACACATCTTCCCCGCGGAAGATGAGGTTCATGGGCTTGATGGTCTTCAATAATTCGTGGAGGGGATAGCCTTTGGTCATCTCTGTGAGCGCATTGACATCCTTCGGGAAACATTTGCCGCCATAGCCCAGCTTTCCGTCCGGTCCTGGCACGCGGGCATGCATGTCGTTGATGTAGCCGCTTAGCAAGACTCCTTGAAGGACACGGTCATAGTCGGCGTTATTCTTCTGGCAGTAGTCGTAGATGCCGTTGAAGTAAGTCACTTTGACTGCGCCAAACACATTGTGCGCATACTTGGCGACCTCTGCTTCAAAGGAGGTCATTTCAATAAATTTTTTATCAACGAATATCTCTTGCAGTAATTCGCTTTCCGCCGTAAAGATCATCGGTTGGGAGCAGAAGTCCGCATACGCCGTACGCTCTGTAAGCAATTCTGGCATGAAATATACGCGATGGTTTGTTTCCTTGGAAAGCATTTCGCTGGTGCCCGGAAGAATGGTGGTACGAATAAAAATAGGCTTATCTGGTAACTCTTTGATGATCTGTTTCAACGTGGATAGATCTTGATGTCCGCTTGCTTCCGTTGAAATATGAATGCTGATAAAAATGACATCCGCAGAGGACAAGTCATCGTTGAATCCTTTAGGCGGATCAGAAACGAGGACCTTCACATGTGGATTATAGGTTTCAACCCATTGTTTAAGGGCGCCGCCAATAAAACCGCACCCGACAATACCGATCGTATTCGTATTTTTCATAACAGTGGTTTGACAGCATCAATGATTCTTTTTTTGACATGCTCGAACGTCAGGTGGGATTCACGTAAAAGTCGTGGCCACTCGGCAAGGTCAACATCATCAAAGAAGACAAGACTGCGCAGAATCATCAGTGCGTCATCCTGCTTATACTTTGTCTTATAAAAATCCAACATTTCTTCCAACGTAAACTGCTCCAAAAGGAAGTACACATCAATAAAATCCTTTACGCGAGTTCCATTTCCTGTGATGGCGTTGAGTTTCATCGCCGCAATGTCTTGGGCGGACAACATGCGGACAGGAGAGGCGTCGATGATCTGAAGTTCTTCGTAGTCATGACGAATCAAATCAACCATAACCCCGTCAATGAACCCCTTCAAGGTTTTTCCCCGTTGATAACTCCGTTGGAATCCATACTTCTTGATGAATAAGTTCAACACATCATCAACATCATAGTCATTCCGCGTAAACAGATCGATATCAATAGATAACCGATGTCCAATCTGCAGTGCCAGTGCTGTACCTCCAACCAGATGGAATCCGTGCAAAAGAGGTTCTGATTGAAGGAGCTGGATCAATCCCAATGTTTGTGGTGCGAGCGTCTGTGTGTGCAACATGCGAATTGCTCCCTCGGAATATCAAGCCAGAGTGAAATAAAATTCAATACTTTTACATCCCAGTCTTTGATTCTCATTACTTCATTCTGGATATCGGATAACGAATAGAGCGTTTTAAGGAGGCGCAAATCATCCAACGTTCCTAACATTAGAACACGTTGTATCACAAGCCGTCGACCTTGCTGAATGTCGAACGTCTCAGGATTAACATCCCATAAAATATTGCGTGTAAAAAGTGGCATGGCGGTAGATGATCGGAGGTCAGTGTGCAGAGGGCAGAGGGCAGGACAACAAAAAGGGGGCAGGATTTTTAAGCATGGCACCACGCATTCGGCCAACATTGTGACAAAACCCAGCAAGCCTAACATGATTTTCCGATGACAGATACCCACAAACTTTTACATAATCAATTCGCATCGCAGTTCATTCCCGCTGATCTCAGACCTCAGACCTCTGAAGAAACCAATCAACCGTCTTGATAATGCCACTGGCAAAGTTTTCTTCTGCGGTCCAGCCCAGCTCTTTCTCTAGTTTGGTGGCATCAATCGCATAGCGAAGGTCATGGCCAGGACGGTCTGTGACAAAACTGATCAAATCTGAATAGGACATGCCTGATGCGCGAGGCTTTTTACTATCAAGAATAGAGCATATCTCACGAACAATGTCGATGTTCGTCTTTTCGTTGCGTCCACCCACATTGTAGGTCTCCCCTACCCTGCCAACGTGATAAATCAAGTCAATAGCCTTGCAATGATCCAGCACGTAGAGCCAGTCACGCACATTCGCCCCTTTGCCGTAGACAGGAATCGATTGTTCGGCAAGACACTTGCGAATAATCGTGGGGATGAGCTTTTCGTTGTGTTGCTTGGGGCCATAGTTATTGGAACAGTTTGAAGTCGTGACATTCATGCCATACGTGTGATGGTAGGCGCGCACAAGAAAATCGGAACTGGCCTTACTGGCAGAATAGGGACTGTTCGGGGCATAAGGTGTGGTTTCATGAAACAGCCCCGAATCCCCCAGCGTGCCATAGACTTCATCTGTGGAGATATGATGGAAGCGACAATTCTGATAGTCTGCCTTGTATTTTTTGGGTCCATCCATCCAGTGTTTGCGTGCAGCTTCTAAAAGATTAAATGTGCCCGTGATGTTCGTCTCGATAAATGCGCGCGGACCTGTAATGGAGTTATCAACATGACTCTCGGCTGCAAAATGAATCACCCCCCTAACATCATATTTGGCGAATACAGACTGTAGGTGTTCAGCATCACAAATATCCCCTTGAACGAAGGTATAATTCGCCATGCCTTCGCATTCGTTCAAGTTCCTCAAATCACCTGCGTAGGTCAGCTTGTCGAGGTTAACCACGTGATAGTCCTTATACTTCTCTGCAAAATAGGGGACAAAGTTGGAACCAATAAATCCAGCGCCACCAGTAATCAGTATTGTTTTCATAAAATAATTCACTGCCATCCCATAGGGATGGCTAGGTTGTAGCAGTTTAGGCTGTAGGCTATTAGGCGAAACACTACTAAAACTAAACCTAAATTCCAACACGGCCTCAACACGGGCACAACTGAAATTCAGGATTTTCCTAACAGTCTAACAGCCTACAGCCTAAAAACCTGCGTCCTATGGGACGCTACTCAGTTAAATTCACGGACTTCCGCAAGAATTTTGAGTAGATATTTCTTGTAGTCCATAGAGTCTTTCAAATCATCGGCAAGTGCCTGCATCTGTACTTCATCAATAAAGCCCATACGAAAGGCTATTTCTTCTAAGCAGGCGATCTTAAGTCCCTGGCGCTTTTCCAGGATCTGCACAAACTGCGCGGCTTCCAGAAGTGCGTCCGGCGTACCGGCATCAAGCCAGGCATTGCCGCGACGCATGGGCATGGCATCCATGCGACCCTCACGAAGATAAAGGTTGTTAAGATCTGTTATCTCTAATTCGCCTCGTGCCGACGGTTTGAGTGCTTTTGTTTTTTCAGCCACGTCGCCTGGATAACAATAAAGTCCCACGGCAGCATAATTGGACTTAGGCTGTTTAGGTTTTTCTTCGATGGACAATGCTTTAAAGTTACGATCAAACTCAACAACTCCAAAGCGCTCAGGGTCAGTCACATGGTAGGCAAAAATCATTGCGCGATTTGTCTTTTCATGTTCCTTCATCTGCTGCTTAAATTCGTTCACTTGTCCGCCAAGATAGAAGATGTTGTCACCCAAAATCAAACAAACCGGATCGGTACCCACAAAGTCAGCCCCAATCGTAAAGGCCTGCGCAATACCCTTGGGTTCTGGCTGAACCGCGTACTGGATGGAAATGCCCAGGCGTTTGCCATCGCCCAGCAAACCCTTGATATTCGGGGTATCTTGCGGTGTAGAGATAACCAGATACTCCTTGATATCAAAGAGCATCAGCAAGGAGAGTGGATAATAGATCATCGGCTTGTCGTAGACGGGCAACAATTGTTTAGAAACCGTCTGCGTGGATGGGTAGAGGCGCGTACCACTGCCGCCAGCCAAAATAATACCTTTATACATTACAATCTCCTTAACGATTATCGTGTCACGTTTGGGTGGCTGGAAGATGATATCGCTCTTTGTTCTTCCAGAGTAAGTTTAAGTATCGGAAGTACAGCAATATCTTTCAGTCTATTTGCAGCTTGCTTGGAACGTATAATATCCTCTAATGATGCAACAAAAAGAATATTTCCGCCAAAATCAACTGTTTGTGCATGTTCTCGAATCTGTTCATAGCGATCTTTCGACGCCAACTCATAGAGAAAATCGATCTGAATTCCATCCGGAGCCTTGGGGATGAGTTGATACATATAACGATCATCTGTCAGCTTCAATTCTTGAAGAACGCTTTGTGTTTTTTGAGCAAGCAATACAATCGCCCGATATGTTTGTGTTGTCTGAGGGACAATAAAATCAATATCAAGCGTCGTGACGGGAGAACCATTAATGGCAGCCGCAGCGTTCCCAATCATAATGGCGTCGAGCTGCACCTCTGCAAACAATTTGGACAAAGCCTTCAAATCAGATTCAGCATTCATATTAAATTGCGCTGCCCCCCGTTGACAACTGCTTCCGGAGAAAATGGGTGCGCTTATTTAACGGCAGCACCAGTTGGCGACGAATTAATAAGCGATCAGGATCTTCAAAAATTCGAACAACGGTAACCCCCATTTGACGAGCTATATCCGCTAACGTTTCTGCTTGCATATCCGTTTTATGATGTAGGTCCGTTTTCATGATTAAACTTGTGTTAGATGGCGGCGAAGCGGGATAGGGTTTCGGCGTAGATACGCGGAAGCCCCGTATCGAAATGTCTACCGTTAACGACAAGACCTTTGACGCCTTCTTCTTCACGCAAGGCCTCAAGCGCGGAGGTCAATTCCATTTCCTGTGCACGTCCAGAAGCAACCGAAGCGCGCAAAATATCAAATATTTTGGGCCGCAGAACATAAATACCATTGACGCAAAAGTAAGTCGATTTACCGTGCCGACCCACTTGCAAACAGGTCTGCGCTTCGTCTTCTGTTGGTTTTTCAATAATTCGTTTCAATTGCAGTGTTTCATCTGAAACCCATTCACCTGTAATCGTACCATAGTGCTTTGTCTTTTCGAGGATCTCTTCGTAAATACCGACCACGCTTTGTGCATCGCCGAAATCCTGGAAACGTTCAACAACTTGCTGGGCGATACTACGACCTTCGGAGGAGCGAAAAAGATGGTCGCCCAGCATCAAAAGGAAGGGCTCGTTAGCGACAAATTTTTCAGCCAGCAGGACTGCATGACCAAATCCCTTCGCTTCCGGCTGCGGGATATAGGTGATACGTGCACTTATCTTTTTCAGCTTCTCAGCCTCTTCACGCAACTGAGCTGGCAATTTATTCAAGGTTTCAACGCGCACATCTGTTTGGAAATAAGCGCGGAAACGCGCTTCATCTTCTGGCTGAATAATCAGAGCGATCTCTTCAATTCCAGCGGACAAGGCTTCTTCCACAATAACTTGAATGACTGGCTTTGTTATGCCGTCTGGGGTGACGACGGGTAAGAACGTTTTGGGTACTGCCTTTGTATAGGGGAACATGCGCGTACCCAGTCCGGCAACGGGAATCACGGCCTTGCGCACGGAAGCAGGTCGGCATATATCCAAATCAAAGCATGGCAACCCATACGTCTTTGCAAGGTAGGTCGCAAGTTGCCGGCGTTCCGCAACACCTTTACAAATAAACTGTACACATCCATCCCCTTGTGAACCGACGCCCTTACCCCCATAAACAAAGATCTGCAATCCAGCATCTGAAAGAACCCGATGCAACTTGGGACTTATGAGTTCCGTACAGACTGGCATAAGGTTTTCATCAAACACACGTTGCGCCTCGGTCATTAATGCCCCGAGCTCTTTGACATCACCTGCCTCGATCGCTCGTCGCGCAGCCTTTAAGATGCGCTGGTTTTCCGAACCCAACGTGCGCTGGACTGCTTCATCCGTCGCATGCTTTGCAAAGGGAAAAGACGCATTCAAGTCCGCAAGAATTTTTACAGTATCCTTCTTGCCACAAAGGTCCGCAATTAACAGATAGAAATCGCCACCGGGGCGCAGGGGCGTCACACCCAGGCGGTCACCATCAAACGTCATCATCACCGGGATCTGTCCAAAGGCGCATCCTTGATCCATGCGGCCACAGCGTGACGGCGTTGAAATTTCACCTTGGTATGCGGCTTCGATCTCCCCACGTGTTGTCAACCCAAGCTGGTAAACCTGATTAAAGGCGCGGGCAACCAATACGCAAAACGCCGCAGAAGAACTCAGACCTTTTTTAACAGGTAATGTCGTCTGGTAGTTGTCGATTTCAATACCGTCTACGCCGTAAAAATCGAGCATATACGCGGCCACACCTGCTGCATAGCTGAAGAATCCGCCGTCGGAAGCTTCCTGTTGCAAACGGCTTGATACCATGGGCACACAATAGGGTTCCGTGACGGTACCGTCTGGCAGTGTCGACCGAACAATCAGCTCGCCTTGCGCTTTTTTACAACGCGCAAACATGCCCTGATTCGTTCCAGAGATAATGACGACACCGGGCTCAAGTTTCGAGTTTGTGCGTCGATGACCGCCGGCCCAGTCCGAGTGTTCGCCAAACAGGCAAACGCGCCCAGGGACAAATATGTCAATAGCTTCGTTCATATATAAAAGTGGCCGTTGGCAGTAGCAGTGGGCAGTAGAACTATACATTATCTAAACAAAGGACCCCAAACTTCCTTGGATTATCCATCATGTATCCGAATAATTTCCCGACTTCTCCATAACGAGAGTAAAGGCACTCAAATGTTTCGATCGTTATATAGCCACAATCCCTTGCAAATCGCAACCAAACGACTGTTTCACTTGCTTCTCCATCTGCATCAGTAAGTTTCGATAAATAATGTTTCAGATAACGTCTTTTGCGATATGCTTCGGCCGTATTTGCGCAGACTGAACGAGATGAACGTCGAATTTGATCTGTTAACGCATACTTTTCCTCAACTGGAAAGCTTTTTGAAGAAACAAAAATCTGCATCGCCCCATCGTATGCCAACTCAAAAACCTTTAAACCTTCAACACCGCATTTCATGTTTTATCTGCCTTACTTGGTACTGCTGACTGCTACTGCTGACTGCTACTCTCTCATCTCTTACATCTGCTTCTTCATGACAGGGATCCAGCCAGAGACACAAACAATAGAGACAAGCCAGACAACCAAAATCGCTGGCGAGCGAAAGGGCAGGTCGCCAAAGGAATGAAGCACAGTCGCTGTCGTTCCAGCAAATACAGCGATGGCCACAGGCGGTATACGATAAAACCAATGACCGTTTGACTGGGGTCCTGGACGCTCAGTCTCGGGCGTTTTTAATCTACTAAATTGGACGACCTCTTTTACAAGCGGAATCACGAGCAACAATGCAAAGGCCATCATTAAGCCGAATCCGACATACCCATGTTCGACCAAAAACTGGAACATATCATTATGTACATTGCTGCCACCCACAACTTGCATTTTTTTATGTTCTTCGGGGGTCATATAAGCCTGTTGATAAACGGGATATCCCCACCCCCCCACACCAAAAATGGGATAGTCTGCTATAATCTTCTTTGACACACTGACATGATTCTGGCCTGTACCCAGCACACGTTCGATCACCGCAGAAGACGTGATGCTTGATATTTCCTTTTTTAGTCCCTCCAGTTTCAACGCAAAGAAGAGCACAATCATGGAAAAAATAAGGGCACTCAATCCTGACAATATCGAAATACGTAATCCAAGGGCAATCCGCTTCCAGATAAAGGCCAAACCATAAATCAAGAAGAAGACAAACAACAACGAGCACAACAAAATTGCAGCACGTGACAATGTGGCGATTGCACCTGCAAAACATAAAACCATGGGTATGAACATGCGATGTGTGACCAGTTTAGATTGTATCTCGTCCGATTCGAGTGTTGAAATAGCCGCGAGGTTTGCTTCCTCAGCAGCCTGCTGCAACCAGAGTCCAAAGGACACGGCCCCAATCAACGTAAAATAGGCTGCCCCAACATTGACATACCCGAAAACTGAGAAGAAATAGTCATCCAACGGCGTCAGCCCCAGAATGGAGGTCGCCTTCACGGCGAGTTGGAAGAAGCCTAACAGCGCCAAGGCTGCTCCGTTCCAGCAAATAACTTCTAACAAGATACGTTTTGTTCGTTTAAGCAGGCCGTGTTTGACCGACAATACGGTAATCATCGCCGGAATAAACCATAAGAGCACGACACCATGACGGCGAATATCAGGCGTGAATGGCAACCATTTCACGGGGGGGGCAAAGACCTGCCAATGCTGTGTACTTTCATTTAGCGTCGGTACCTGTGTAATATTGAAGAAAGGAATCACAAGGAGCACCGTAAATGCCAACGAAACGTAGGTCAATGAGTCCCGCGTGACAGCTCTCCAGATGCGCTGACGTGAGGCCAACAAAAATTCCTCTTTTTTGGGTTGCGGACACAACAGGAACCATTGAAGTATCGCAAATGCTAGCCAAGGAACAACGGGCAACAGCCAGTCTGGGCGTGTACCGCCATGAATCCATCCGAGTGCAATAATCAGAGCAGCTACATGAAAGAAGAGAATATGTTTTGCAAGCCAGTTCATAAGAAGAAGTTCGTTAGTTTGTTAGTGAGTTAGTGCGAGAGAGAATGCGCGAATGCGGAAGTTAAACTTGAAACTGCCGACTGCCACTGCCGACTGGTACTGGCAAATACGACTTTTCCCGGCTATGAGGGTTTACCGATGCCGCAAAACTGAAAACCAATTTGTTTCAGCATCGCACCATCAAGACAATTACGAGTGTCAAAACAAAATGCTGGTTTGCGCATCTCTTTAAAGATCCGTTCGTAATCCAATGTTTTATAGAGATCCCAATCCGTCAGAACGACAATCGCATCTGCGTCCTGCACCGTCTCATAAGGATCCGTGCTAAAGCATACTTTTTCAGAATAAGCTTTTAAATCTTCTCGCGCATGCGTCAAAGCCTTTGGATCTGTAATCGCAAGTTGTGCATGTTCGTCGAGCAGCATATTAGAAATCGCAATGGCTGGGGATTCGCGTGTATCCCCCGTATTGGCTTTGAAAGCAAATCCAAAAATTGCAATTTTTTTGTTCGCTACCGTATTGAACATCGTCTTGAGAATGTTACTGATCAGACGCTCCTGTTGGTAATCATTAATCAGTACAACATGCCGCCAGTAGTCCGCTACTTTTTGAAGCCCATACGATTCGCACATATAAACCAAATTGAGGATGTCCTTCTTGAAACACGATCCGCCAAAGCCAGGCCCCGCCTTCAGAAACTTCGCCCCGATGCGATTATCCAAGCCCATGGCAAGAGCAACTTCATCGATGTTCGCGCCCGTCTCCTCGCACAAGGCGGAAAACGCATTGATGGAGCTGACGCGCTGCGCCAACATAGCATTGGCAGCCAACTTTGAAAGTTCACTAGACCAGACATTGGTCGTCAATATTTTTTCACGCGGCACCCACGTTGCATAAATGTCAACAATGGTCTGAATAGCCTTCAGCCCCTCAGGTGTTTGGTGCCCGCCAATGAGCACGCGATCCGGATGTTCCAGATCCTGGATGGCACTGCCTTCAGCCAGAAACTCTGGATTAGATATCACATCGAAGTGGTATTCCGGATGTTCACTCAAAATGCGTTCCATTGCCGCTGCGGTGCGCACGGGAAGCGTACATTTCTCAACGACAATCTTATCGCCCTTTGCGGCGGCGGCAATACTTCGTGCCGTCGCCTCCCAATACTGCAGATCTGAAGCGCATCCAGCACCGCGTCCAAAAGTTTTAGTCGGTGTGTTCACTCCGACAAAGATAATGTCACTGGAGTCGATTGCCTCAGCAATGTTTGTACTGAAAAAAAGATTTTTGCCACGGCACTGCTTAACGATTTCATCAAGACCCGGCTCATAAATCGGAAGGTCATCTGAATTCCAGGCCGCAATGCGCTTTTCATTGATGTCGACGACCCTAAGGATGCGGTCAGGGCAATGCTTTGCAATGACCGCCATGGTCGGTCCGCCAATATATCCAGCTCCGATACAACAGATGTTCTTATTCATAGCTTTTTCAATGCAACGTTACACACGTTGGCTAAAGTAGGCAATCGTTTTTGAGAGTCCGTCTTGAAGCGGAACAAGGGGTTGCCAATGGAGAAGTTCTATTGCAAGTGTGATATCCGGTTTACGACGACGCGGATCGTCTTTTGGCAACGGCAGATAAACGCATCTACTGGCACAGCCAGGAATAAGTTTCACAATCTCTTCAGCTAATTGGCGAATTGTGTATTCATCTGGATTACCAACATTAATAACGGGGACGTTCATGCCCTGCTTAACAAAAAAGGTCTGGATTGTCTCAAGGGGCAACTCCATGAATGTGACCATCGCCTGCACCAAGTCATCGACATACTGGAAACTGCGCGTCTGCTCGCCTTCGCCATAAAGCGTTATATCCTTCCCGCGAAGTGCCTGCATAATAAAATTACTAATAACCCGTCCGTCCTGCGGATGCATATAAGGCCCATACGTATTGAAAATACGGATCATCCGTACATCCACTCCATATTCACGCGCATAATCGGCACAGAGGGTTTCAGCTGCACGCTTGCCTTCGTCATAACAACTGCGAATGCCAATGGTGTTAACATGACCCCAGTAACTTTCCGGTTGAGGATGGATTTCGGGGTCACCATAGATTTCTGATGTGGACGTATGAAAGACACGCGCTTTTGTCTTGAGCGCAAGTTCAAGCACATTCATCATGCCCAAGAAGGATGTTTTGAGCGTCTCCACCGGATTACGCTGATAATGAATCGGAGATGCCGGACAAGCTAAATTATAGATTTCGTCAAACTGTCCCCAAAAGGGCTGCGTGACATCATGCAAGACAAAACTAAAGCGATGATTGTCCTGGAGATCATAGATGTTCGCACGTGTACCGGTAAACAGATTGTCCATGACCGTCACTTCGTCGCCTCCCGCGAGGAGACGTCGTGCAAGATGTGAGCCGATGAACCCAGCACCGCCCGTGATTAGTATTTTTTTACTCATTTTTGAAAAACTGACAAGATTGACATGATTGACCAAATTGACAGGATTGACCGAATAGATAAACGTCCATAATGTCCCTTCGGCCAATCATGTCAATCCTGCTTCAGATGCGCCACCTTAGTACCGATAATGTTCTGGTTTGTAAGGGCCTTCGGGTTTGACGCCGATGTAGTCCGCTTGCTTCTTCGAGAGTTTCGTGAGCTTGGCACCGAGCTGATCGAGATGCAGACGGGCGACTTCCTCATCGAGTTCCTTTGGCAGACGGTACACACCGATGTCGAGCTTCTCATTCCAGAGCTTGATTTGCGCAAGGGTCTGGTTAGTGAAGCTGTTAGACATCACGAAACTCGGATGGCCTGTGGCACACCCCAGATTCACAAGACGCCCTTCTGCGAGCAGATAGATGCAATGTCCATCCGGGAAGATGTACTTATCTACCTGTGGCTTGATGTTTACATGCTTGATACCTGGCCATGACTTGAGCTGCGAGACTTGGATTTCGTTATCGAAATGTCCAATATTGCAGACAATCGCCTGATCACGCATTTTGCTCATGTGCTCAGCCGTGAGAATATCGCAGTTACCTGTCGTGGTCACATAGATATTCGCATGCGGCAGCGCATCCTCGACTGTAGCAACCTTGTACCCAGCCATGCACGCCTGAAGAGCGCAAATCGGATCGATTTCCGAGACCCATACTTGGGCGCGGTGGTTCTTGAGAATTTCCGCGCATCCTTTCCCTACGTCGCCATATCCGCAGACAAAAGTTGTCTTGCCTGCAACCATCACATCCATAGCGCGCTTAAGGCCGTCGACCAACGATTCACGACATCCGTAGATGTTATCGAATTTCGACTTCGTCACGGAATCATTCACGTTGATGGCAGGCACGAGCAGTTTCTTCTCTGCTTCGAGCTGATAGAGGCGATGCACACCGGTCGTTGTCTCCTCGGATACACCCTTCCACTTCTTGATAGCGGCCGGGAAATACGCTGGTGCTTCTTTGAGGATCGTCTTGACGAGTGCCTTGATGATACCTTCTTCCTCGCTGCCACTGGCCTCATCAAGGAACGCAACATCCCCACGACTGGCACGTGCGCCCCAATGCAGGAGCAATGTCGCATCGCCACCATCGTCAACGATCAAGTCGGGTCCAGAGCCATCTGGCCACGTCAACGCCTTGCGTGTACACCACCAATACTCATCCAACGTCTCACCCTTCCAAGCATAAACAGGAACACCTGTCTGCGCAATGGCGGCGGCGGCATGATCCTGCGTGGAGAAGATGTTACACGAACACCAACGCACATCAGCACCCAGTTCTACGAGCGTTTCGATGAGCACTGCGGTTTCGATTGTCATGTGGAGTGATCCCATGATACGCGCACCCTTGAGCGGTTTTTGCGTACCATACTTGGCACGTGTCGCCATCAAGCCTGGCATTTCCTTCTCTGAGATTTCAATCACACGACGGCCCCATTCTGCGAGCCCCATATCTTTTACTTTATAATCCATAAACTCCTATTTCTTTAAACCTGCTGCTGCACGGATTGCTGCGACGCGATTGACCTTTTCCCACGGGAAGCCTTCACGTCCGAAGTGCCCGTAGTTCGAGGTCTTGCGATAAGACCAGCCCTTGGGTGTTGTCAACCCCAGGTCCTTGATGAGCATGCCAGGACGAAAATCAAAAATTTCGCCAGACATCAAAATCTTCTCAATCTTATCTTCTGCAATCTTGCCAGTGCCATAGGTGCTGACGTTGATACTCAGCGGCTTTGAGACACCGATTGCATAAGCGATCTGAATTTCGCACTTGTCGGCCAAACCAGCAGCCACGATATTCTTCGCAACATAGCGTGCATAATAGGCAGCCGAACGGTCGACCTTTGAGGGGTCCTTACCCGAGAATGCACCACCACCATGCGAACCTACGCCGCCGTAACTATCAACGATAATCTTACGGCCTGTCACGCCAGAGTCACCGCATGGACCACCGATGACAAACCGTCCTGTCGGATTAATGAAGAACTTGGTCTTGTTAGAAAGCATGCCCGTGTCTGTCAGCAGGAAACGCGCATTTTCTTCCAAATCCTTGCGAATCTTCGTAATCGACACGTCGCGCGTCTGATGAGAGATGACCACGGCTGTGATCTCCTTCGCAATACCGTTCTCGTGCATCACGCTCACCTGAGCTTTGGAATCCGGACGCAGATAGGCGATTTCGCCGTTTTTACGCAGGGTCGTAAACATCTGCAACAACTGATGTGCATAAACGATCGGAGCCGGCATCAATTCAGGAGTCGAATTTGAAGCATAGCCGAACATCATTCCTTGGTCGCCCGCGCCCTGTTCTTCGAGGGTCTTCTTGCTAACGCCCTGGTTGATGTCCACAGATTGACCATGTAATGCGCTCACATAATTAAATGTGTCATAGCTAAAGCCTTCAGCGGGATCATCGTAGCCGATATCCTTCACCACTTCACGAGCGATGTTCTGAGGGTTAATCTTATCCCAGTTCTTGCAGGTGATTTCACCCACATTGACAACCAGATTTGTACCGGCTGCTGTTTCACACCCAACGTGTGCCTTCGAGTCTTGCGCCAAACAGGCGTCCAGAATCGCATCCGAAATCTGATCACAAACCTTATCGGGGTGACCTTCGGATACCGATTCGGAAGTAAACACATGACGTGTATTCAACTTACTCATTTTATTCCTTTTTTGTTTAATTTTGCACGCAACACGCGTGCAAAAAAGACGATTTGACCCTCACGACTCAGAAAAACGGCAGACTCCGTCCCCGAGAATTACGCAAAACCATTTGCTTTGAACAATTCGTAACTAGTTATCAATGAAGGCATTATAAATACAAAAAACAAGAGATTGCCACAAGTATGACACTCCATTTAATGATGTAATCATAATACTCTATTATGGCGTATTTAGCAAGTACTAGTCTGCGCAAATCTGCTAATGACAAGGAGCACCGCTTTTGCTATTCTTTTTCTTTTTTAGGAGGTAATATGTCTTTTTTGCGTTGTATTTCTTTCTTTTTAGTAATCGCTGTTTTGACAGGGTGTACAACCTCAACGCTTATTGAGAACACTCGAAACGCGGAAATCAAGATTACGACTTCTGGAGAAATCATATATCGGGAACAAACCATCTCCCAGAAACAAATCGCTTCGTTCCTGAAAGACGATAACGTCAAGCGCGAGCAAACCATCCATATTCTTGTTCCCCTTAACCAAGAACAACGTGATTATGTGCTCATGCGGTCAATTGTGGACACCTTAAAGCGCGCGGGTTATGGACGAATCCTCTTTACTACGGATAAAAAAGCAACAGCAAAACTCAAATAAAAGACGAGATGAATCATTGTACGTTATGTCCGCGAGCCTGCGGCGTTGATCGCGTAGCGGGAAAGGTTGGCTATTGCAAAGCAGGCCTTATGCCGCGCGTTTTCAGGCAAGGTCCTCATTTTGGTGAAGAACCACCCATTAGCGGCGAGCGCGGCTCTGGTACAATCTTCTTTTCTCATTGCACCTTACGATGTATTTACTGCCAAAACCATCCCTGGAGCCAAGCGAATCAAGGAGAGGATCTTTCCATTGAATCATTACGCGCTCTCTTTAAGGGAATCGCCGACAAGGGGTGCCATAACTGGAACCTCGTATCCCCAACCCCTTGGCTGCCCCACATAAAAGAAGCGGTAAAACCATTAATTCAGGCTGGCATCTCTCTACCGTTCGTGTATAATACATCGGGTTTTGAGTCGGCAAAGGTCTTGGATGCGTTTTCCGATCTGGTCGATATTGCGCTCGTGGATTTGCGTTATGCCACTCCCAAGGTTGCGGCTGAAGGCTCGGATGCAGCAGGATATATTGAAGCGTCTCGTCAAGCATTTCAATGGTTTTGGCATAAGCTGGGGCCCTTGAACATGGATGTGCATGGTATTGCTCAGCGAGGTGTCATTTGTCGTATTTTGGCGTTGCCGGGACACATTGACGAAGCCATGGCTAATCTCCACTGGCTCGCGGATGAAGTGGGTACGGATGTGCATGTGAGCGTGATGTCGCAATATACGCCAGTGCATCGGGCTTGTGGTCTTGATGGGTGGGGCCGTAAGGTCAGTGCAGATGAATATGTGAGGCTAACAGATTTGATAGAGGATCTCGGATTCAAAAACGGATGGATACAGGAGTTTGAGGGCGATGCGCCGTCTGATCTGCTCGGGCAAGCCATGCCAGCGGGTGAAGGCGCAGTCGGAAGAGGCGACGGGTAATGAACACTAGAGCACAGTTTTAGATAACTGGCTCGGATAAAAGAGGAAGACGATGAGCGGTCATAGTAAATGGGCAACGATTAAGCATAAAAAGGGCGCGGCAGATGCTAAGCGCGGAAAAATTTTCTCTAAAATCGCCAAAGAAATGACGATTGTAGCTAAAAATGGCGGTGGCGACCCTGGGAACAACCCGACGCTCCGCACATTGCTGGCCAAGGCAAAGTCCGTGAACATGCCCAATGATAATATCGAGCGTGCCATCAAGAAGGGAACCGGCGAACTAGCGGCGGACGCACTCGAAGAAATTACGTATGAGGGTTATGGAAGCGGCGGTGTCGGTTTAGTCGTCAAGGTTCTGACTGACAACAAGAACCGCGCAGCCTCAGAAGTTCGGAACATCTTTAAGAAGCATGGTTCCGATTTCTCAGGTCTGGGATCTGTCTCGCGTAGCTTTGAACGAAAAGGCTCCATCATGATTCCCGCAGCCGCTGGCCTCACGGAAGACAAAGTCATGGAAGTCGCTCTGGGTGCTGGTGCTGACGACATGCTCACCGAAGAGGGTGGCTTCACGGTCACGTGCCAACCCAACGCCTTTGGCGAAGTCAGCGCTGCCATCGAAGCTGCCGGCATTGCGTTTGACCGGGAAAACTCGCAGGTCGGGTTGATCCCGTTGACAAAAGCGTCGGTCAAAGATGTTGCAGTCGCAAAGTCCGTCAACAAGTTTGTTGCGGCTCTGGAAGATCACGATGACGTTCAGGATGTCTACACAAACATGGACATTGATGAATCCATCGCCGACCAAGTTGATGAATAATTAAGGGGCACCCTTAAACGTAGAAGTCTTAAAATCCTAAAATGTTGAGATTGCCATATCACCTTCATTTTAGTATTTTAAGACTTTAACTTTTTTAGAATGGTTCTTCTTTCTCATGCGTATTCTTTCCCGATATATCTTGCGTGAATTTCTGGTACCCCTTGGTTATTGCATGACCATGTTCTTGGGCATCTATATTCTTTTTGAGCTGATCGGTTCTTTTGATGAGCTATTGAAAGCCAAGCCCCCCTTCCTGACCGTCGTTGCTTACTTCATTGGCTATCTTTCCCCTTTTTTCATCTGGCTTTTTCCAGCAGCGCTTATGCTTGCCGCACTCTACACGATGTGGAATTTTTGCCGGCACAGTGAAATCACCGCCATGCGCGCGAATGGAATCGGATTTATTGTCATCGTGCGCCCGCTCCTGATTGTTGCAACCTGTGCCATGATCCTTGTTGCATGGCTCAATGAATTCTATACGCCAGGAGCTTCTGAATGGGCATGGAAATTCAAGGAAGACGATTTCAAGCAAGACACCAAGAGCATCCGAGAGAACATCCCATATTACAATCAGCTTGATCTACGAATCTGGCGCATCAATCGCATCGACCTTCAAAAGCCGCATATCCTGGAAGGCGTACGCGTCTCTATCGACCGAAAAGATAAGAGCCGTATGTTGGAAATCACCGCGCGACGAGCCGAATATTTAGATGGTGTATGGTGGTTCTTTAATCCCCAATATCAATATTTTAACGAACTCAACGATCCCGTTGTCAATCCCTTCCAATCCCTTGAGTCGCTTTCCATTCGGTCCTTCCCCGAACTCTCAGAAACACCTCATGACTTTCTGGCGATGAACAAGAAGCCTGAACACTGTACAACGCGCGACCTGATTCACGACCTTCAGAAGAATCCTCTTCTAAATAATCGCGAAAAGGCTGTCAAACGTTATGAAATAGGAGCCCGGCTGATCGCGCCATTATCCTGTTTAGTCATCACGCTGTTTGCTATTCCTGCGGGTGTCGTCACTGGACGCCAAAGCGTATTCAAGGGCGTTGTAGTTGCGGTCGCCATGTTCTTCTCTTTTTACGGAACCGCCATTCTCTGTGAGGTTGGAGCAAAGAACATGGTTTTGCCCGTCACACTGGCCGTGTTGTTCCCGAATCTCTTATTCCTCGGCATAGGAATGTACCTCTTCCACCGCCAGCGCTAAGCAAGATCATTCCACATTTTGCACTTGTTCGCGGGCGGCTTCCAGTCCAGCCTTAAACATAATCACTAGACGTGTCATCTCCGCGTCATTCGCTTTTGAGCCGGTGGTATTTATTTCGCGGAACATCTCCTGGCACAAGAAATCTAAGGTGCGCCCAGAAGCCTGATCATCCTCTAAGACTTTAACCACTTGAGCAAAGTGACTCGCCAAGCGCGTCAGCTCCTCGCTCACATCGCAACGATCTGCAAAGATTGCCACCTCCCGCGCAAGCAGAGCAGAATCGACAATCCCTTTCGAGCCATCGCTCAATAAATCGGCAAGCCGCTTCTCGAGCGTCGCCTGATACTGTTTTGGGACCGCCGCCGCTCGTGGCACAATAGCTTCGCTCAACACCTTCAATTCCAAAAAACGCTTCCTCAAATCCGCCTCTAAGGCCGCGCCTTCACGCGCACGCATCTGCCCAAGCTGCTTTAAAGCCTGTTTCGTAGCTTGCTCAATCAGTTGCCAGATCACTTCCGGATGCTCAAAAAGGACTGCGTTGCTCATCGCGTCAGGCAACTGTAGCAATGCACTCGTGCTGAGATCATCTATCACGTTCAACTGCCTTGCTGCTTCGCGCAATTCAGCGACCTGGGCTTTTAAAAGTTCCATGTTGAGCAACCGCATACCCTCGCCGCCTTGAACAGCCTTGAGTGTGACGTTTCCCTTGACATACCCGCGTGAAACCTCGGCATGAATCAGCGTATGCAATTTAGCCTCCAAGCATCCGAGTTCGCGTGGCATGGATATGTTGCAATCAAACTGCTTCCGATTCACGGTACTCAGTTCTACAACAACCTTCATGCCGTTTTCACTTATTTCGCCACGCCCGAATCCTGTCATGCTGATAATAGCCATCGTTACCTCGCTTATTAAATCAAAGCTTGAATTATACCTACTTTGCCTGAAAAACCAATGGAAAAAGCTTAAATCAGACTTGTTTTTTCGGTTAATTTAAGGTAAGGTATGAGCCATTTTCTATATTCTGGAGAGACCAAACATGCCGAACTCGGAAACCCCAAAAACAGGGACCGCTCATCCTGTTGTTAATGTCGATGAATGTAAAAGCTGTACGCGCTGCATCGTCGCTTGCCCAAAAAAATGCTTGCGCCTTTCCGAACGGCTCAACCGGCGCGGGGTGCACCCCGTTGAATATATCGGCGAAGGATGCATCGGATGCGCCATCTGTTTCTACACGTGTCCGGAACCTTACGTTTTGACCATCGAAAAGTAATGGAGGAGTCTACTCAAACTCGTAACTTATGACAAAATTTATCAAAGGAAATGAAGCCGTCGTTATTGGAGCCCTCTATGCGGGTGCCGATGTATACTTCGGCTACCCGATTACCCCCGCCAGTGAAATCGCCCATGCTGCAGCAGCATGGTTCCCTGCACTGGGACGTGAATTCTTGCAAGCCGAATGCGAGACTGCTTCAGCAAATATGATGTACGGTGCAGCAGCGGCGGGTAAACTATCCATGAGCGCAAGCTCAGGTCCCGGCATGAGCCTGATGCAAGAAACCATTTCGTATATGGCGGCCGCAGAACTTCCCGGCGTCTTCGTGAACATCATGCGGGCAGGCCCTGGCCTCGGGAACATCTATCCTGAGCAAAGTGACTATAATCAGTCTGTTAAGGGAGGAGGTCACGGTAATTACCAGTGCGTCGTCCTCGCACCGGCCAGCGTCCAGGAAATGTGCGACCTCACCCTACGTGCATTCGAACTCTCCTGCAAGTATCTCACGCCTGCCATCGTCCTGTCGGACGGCCTACTCGGCCAGATGATGGAAACACTAACACTTCCCACGGAGGTTACACCCCCTCCAAACATGCGTGCCTGGGCTGTGGAGGGTACACCTGAAACACGTAAAAACCTGATCAAAACGATCTGCCTAAATGCCTCTGAACAGGAGGCCTTTAATCAGAAATTACAAGACAAATACGCCAGCATGACAACAGATGCTGCTTATGAGACCTACCTCTGCGACGACGCTCAGATCGTATTGCTCTGTTACGGTATTTCCAGTCGCATCGCTCGCACAGCGGTAGAAAATCTGCGCGCAGCCGGCATCAAGGCCGGCGTATTCCGCCCCATCACGCTCAATCCATTCCCGTCGGTAGCCCTCTGCAAAATCCTCGCGGGACGTAAGGCCGTGGCGGTCGAACTCAGTTGCGGACAGTTTCGAGATGACGTTCAACTGCACATCGCCAAGGAGGGTAAACGTTATCAGGATGTCGCACTCATCAACCACATGGGGGGCGTCATTACCACGGTCGACGAAGTCGTTGAAACCGTAAAGAAACTCCTTTAACATCGTAAAAGCCGTCGAGAGAAAGAACCCAAACCGATGATCACAAAACAAACCCTTGGCATGTATGATGTCTTCACCCGAGGCGATGGAACGACGCGCGCGACGCACTATTGCGCAGGTTGTGGCCACGGCATTATCCATAAGCTCATCTCGGAAGCACTGACCGAGTTCGGACTCCAGGACAATGCCATCATCGTCGGCCCCGTCGGCTGTGCGGTCTTTGGCTACTACTACTGGGACTGCGGCAACATCAGCGCGGCACATGGTCGCGCACACGCCGTTGCTACCGGCATCAACCGGGTTCAACGTGATGCGGTCGTACTTGCCTATCAAGGCGACGGCGACTTTGGAGCGATCGGGTTCAACAACAGTTTCCAAGCGGCAAGCCGTGGCGAACACTTTGCGGCTTTTTTTGTAAATAACGCCACGTACGGCATGACAGGCGGTCAGATGGCTCCCACAACCTTGATCGGCATGCGGACCATGACTTCGCCCAACGGCCGCACGATTCAACACGATGGATACCCGCTTCATGTCTGTGAAGTTTTCAATCAGCTTGAAGCCCCTGTCTACATCGAACGTGTCTCTGTAGCCGACATCTCTCACATCATGAAGGCGAAGAAGGCTATCCGCAAAGCCATTGAAATTCAACGGGATGGTAAGGGATATGCCTTCGTTGAAATTATCGCCCCCTGCCCCACCAACATGGGCATCGACTCCATCAAGGCCGCGGAATTCTGCCTGACCGTCATGGAAAAGGAATTTCCACTTCAATGTTTCCGTGACAAGAGCGCAGAAGCACAGCCCCGCGGGAAGCAGCTATCGCCTCCAGCGATCAATGACTTTTTCGCCGCCGACCAATCCCAGGAGGTTCCTCCAGCCCAGGTCGATGAAACCTTTGAGGAAGTTCGCATAAAATTCAGCGGCTTCGGCGGTCAAGGAATCTTGAGTCTCGGACACTGCGTCGCGGAAGCCGCCCGACTTGAAAATCGCTTCACAACCTGGTTCCCGTCCTATGGCCCCGAGCAGCGTGGTGGCGCAGCAGCCTGTTCCGTCGTCATCTCCGGAAAGCCTATTGGCTCACCCTCGGTCGATCATCCGAATGTCCTGGTCTGTATGAATCAGCCCTCTTACGAACGTTTCGTCGGAACGGTTATCCCAGGCGGCACTGTCATTGTCGACGCGACTGTCACACGTACGATTGAACCGCCAGCAGGTGTCAATCTTGTGGTCATGCCCGCCATCGACCTCGCGACAAAACTAGGGATTCCCAAAGCAGCCAACACCATGATGCTCGCCGCGCTTTCCAAGCACGGTGTGACGCGTCTGACACGCGACAATCTACTGAATGCACTGGTAGGCAGCTTCTGGAAGAAGCCGGCGCTGGCGGAGAAAAACCGCTCACTCTTCACCACCGCCGAAGCTGAAATCAAGTAAGTTCGCTATAACCAAAATTTACGAACCTCGCTGTCAGCCAAAAAATTGCTCAACGGTTTCAAGGAGTTGAGCGGGTGACTCCATCTTGCGCACAGGGCACGGAAGGCTACGACTAAAAACAGTCCCATACCCTCGTGTGACCAGGCGAGGGTCTGCCACAATGACGATCCCTTTATCCGTACAGGTACGGATGAGACGTCCAAACCCTTGACGGAAGCGTATAACGGCCTGGGGCATGGAGAACTCACGAAAAGAGCTTCCACCGGCTTGTTCGATCTGTTCGCACCGCGCCTCGACAATCGGATCGCCAATGGACAAAAAAGGCAGGCGCGCCATCACCACACAACTCAGCGCATCGCCGGCTACATCGACTCCTTCCCAGAAGGATTGGGCACCCAGCAACACACAAGGTCCATCTCCCGAACGGAAGACACGCGTAATCTGATCGCGCGTACCGCTCGAACCGTGAACGAGCAACCGAATGCCTGCATCACGCAAAGGCGTTTCAAGCAGATGCACAACCTTGTTCATCATCTCATAGCTGGTAAAGAGTCCCAAGGCGCGCCCCTGTGTCTTAATGAAGACGTCAAGCATGATAGCGCTCAACTGTTCAACATAACTTCCACCGTCCGATCCTGTCGGCTCCGGCATACAGGTCAGCGCATACGTAGCGCACTGTTGGAGGTAGTTAAAAGGGCTTTCGGCAATGCAGGTCAACATTCGCCCCTGATCAATTTTGTCAAGCCCCAGCCGCTTTCCAATAAAGTCGAAGCTTCCGCCAACCCGTAACGTAGCAGAACAAAAGATGACGGATCTCTTCTTCGCATAAAGCCGTTCAGCCAGCGCCGCGGAAATCTTTAACGGCGCAGCGACCAGACTCGCCTGGCCATGCCAGAATCGTCCTGCGGGTTCAGCCCAGAACACATACGAGAGATCTTGCGCATCCAAAACAAAATTCACGTCGGTACCAAAGCCTTGGAGCGTGGCCACGGCACCTTCAATATTCGATGCCTGATCACCATACAAGGCTAGTTCGCCTTCGGCAGTTTGGCGAAGTAAATCTGCAAGCTGCGTCAACAACTCTGTCGATTTTTTGATAGCCAGGCGCAGGGCCTCACGTTCTCTTACCAGTTCACCCTCCTGCAGCCGCTGATCCGCAGGCATGAAGGCACCACTGCGGAATACCATCCGCTTGCTCGGCGGCATGGGGGCCTCGCCCGTCAGCATCGCTGGCGTGACCCTACCCGATTCTTGTTCACAACGATAACGGGCTGCATGACCATCATCACTCAGCAGTCCGTTTAACCGGAGAAAGAGTTCATGAGCTGCATCATGAACCCCAGCAAGCGCTTGCTTCGCTTCCCGAATATGCTTGCGAATCGCCTGCGCTTGCGTTTCATTAGCCGTAAGTGCGCCCTTTTCAAGGTGCGTCATCAGAACTTCCAACGTACCACTGCTTCGCTTGCTCTTCGTACGGCTCAGACGATGCAAAATTTGACTCAGCCGATAAGGAGAAACATCAATCGATAAATGCCGAGTCGCGGCCTCTTCAAGATTATGTGCTTCATCAAAAACCAGCTGCGCATAAGGGGGTAATATGCCACCATCAGATTGCAAATCGGAAAAAACAAGGGCATGGTTGGCAACAATCAAATGTGCGCCCAGCGCCTTCGCACGGACTTTCTGAAGAAAACACCGACGGAAAAAACGACAGGCCCGTCCTGCGCATTCTTCTCCGACAGAGGCAAGCTTTGACAGGAAGGTTGCCTCAGCATGACTTGCGCCTGCAAAGGCATCCAAGTCGCCATCTGGCGATTGAACGGCCCAAGCGACTACTTCTGTGAAGAGTCTGAGTTCCGGACGATCCAGTTCAAATTGCGAATGTTCCAACAAGAGACCCAATTGCCGCAAACACAGGTAATTGGAACGTCCCTTCAATACCGCCAAACGAAGCTGTTTCCCCTCTTCCGTCCCAAATTCAGCGCGAATGGCCTCAAGCACCAGAGGCAAATCTTTTTCAATAAGTTGCGATTGCAGATTACGCGTATTCGTGCTGACCACGACAGGTACATCATTCAGACGTGCCCAGGCAGCCGCGGGGATGAGATACGCCAAGCTCTTGCCAACGCCGGTCCCCGCCTCGACCACAAGGTGCTTGCCCTCATTAAATGCGCGGATAACAGCTTTGAGCATCTCCACTTGTCCGGAGCGCGCTTCATACCCAGGCATAAGCCGGGCAAAGACACCCCCGGGCATCAGATGCGAGGTGATACGTTCGGGCGAAAGAGGCGAACAGTCTTCATGCTGAGGTGCGTCCTTACGTTCATTACGGGAACGGTCACTCTTAAAGGTCTCTGTCCAATGTCCGCAACTTGTGCCTGCGTGGCGTACGCGATGGGCGATATCGCCAAAGAGCTTCGCCAATGGCTTCTCATTCAGATCGCGCAACAAAAGCTCAATAGTTTCCAGTGCCCACAAGGGGAACGTGAGGAGCCGCTTTTCAATTTGAGACCAGACCGTCCATAACCCTTCAGCGGTTGGGACCACGCCCTCTGCAAACAATTGCTCCGCACGCTCAAGGGGTACATCCGAAAACGCATACGCACGAAGCACCATGATGTCAATCATTTGCAGACGCCGTTCCGGAAGCAACTCCTCAAAAACCGCGATATTATTTGTCAAGTAAAAGGTCTGCCCACCAGCGTCTGGCAGGATATCTTGGGATGTAAAAACAGTAAACGCAGGCTTTTGACCTGCGTTCCCCACTGTGATCCATGCTGTTTGAATCGATACCATCTGATTATGCCTTCAAGTTCCAACCATTGAACATGGGCGAGGACTTTAGCTTATCAGCCTCCACGTCGTTCACAAAGCATTCGGTCTTCGGATTCCACTGAACCTTGCTACGCCCCAGGCGCAACGCAATATTGGCTAGGTGAGCGATCGTTATGGAACGATGCCCAATCTCACAGGTACAGATGGTCGGTTCGCCACTGTAGATACAATCGATGAAGTTGCCCTCATGTCGGCTACTCTTGTACAGACGAACGGCTTTGTCGTCCAATTTTGTGCGAATCAGTTCCGATGGCGTGGTCTCCAGCTTGCCGCGCGTCACAAAAATCTTCTTGCCGCCCTCTCCATAAAACGTGATGCCATTCGGGAATTTATCGCTCACAAATACGCGTGTGCCTTCTTCGTAAACAGCCTCGAAGGAAAAGTGTGCGGCAGTATTAAGAACCTTGTCACGGGATGGCATATCGCTCGAGAGATTTTCAATAGCCACAGGCCCAGAATCATCCTTTCCGAGTGCCCACTGCACGATATCCAAGTGATGCGCTCCCCAATCTGTGATAGCCCCGCCGGAATAATCCAAGTTGTTGCGCCACGTCATATTACGGTGCAAAGCTGGAATGTAAGGACGTCTCTGGGCCGGACCAAGCCACAGATTAAAATCGGTCATCCATTCAGGCACCGGTGTGGGTTCCTGCGAAAAGTCAGCATCTGTCTTGTTCCAGCGGAAATGACCGCCCGGCAGACCGACTTCAATCTTTTCAAGTTTGCCGATCACACCATTGCGGATAAATTCACATGCCATACGAAAATAGTTGTCCGAACGCTGCTGGGAGCCCACTTGAAATGTGACCTGCTGCGCCTTTATCGTATCGGCCATGGTGCGTCCTTCCGCAATGCAATAGGACATGGGTTTCTGTCCATAGACATGAATCCCCTTACGCGCTGCGGAAACTGCGTGAAACGCATGCCAATGATCCGGCGTACTAATAAGCACGGCATCCAACTGCTCCTTCGCCAACATCTCTCGAAAATCAATATAAGGGGTACACGCTTTGTACCCAGGCTGATTCAACTTCGTTGCATAAAACTCATCCACAACCCGCTTACCCGCATTGCGCCCCCCTTTACGATTGGGGTCTGCGTTGTATCCATAACATCCTGTTTCAGCAACTGGGTCGGCCACGGAGACGACTTGAACCTTGTCGTTATGCAGAAAATTCCCGATGTTATCCCCGGCCATGGTACCAAACCCAATCATGCCTAGCTGAATACGAGCCGATGGCGTTGGCCGACCTTTACCAAGGGCGCTCGAGGGGATGATATACGGCACCGCCAGCGTGGTGCCAACGCCTGAAACAAACTGACGTCTCGAAAGGTGAATACTGCTCATGACCTACTCCTTAAATTGTAAAAAACATTCAGCAGAGCGGGGTAAGTATGAACCGTAGATGGTCGTAAATCAATAAAAAAAGAAGCCAAAAAGAGATGCTCACGCTTGAAATTTAACTAAAAATATGCTATGTTTTTTTCTTTATAAACCTGTATTTTAGTTTTTGTAAAATATAGACGTGAAACATTAATATGCGGAAAACCGCATTTAGGAGGATGAACACATGACAAACTTCACATGGTATGATGTGAGTGACGCAACCGTTGGGTTGCTATTCGGGCTAGCTGGTATGCTCGGCGGCTATGCTTTGCGTGGGTTGATTGGTAAATGGCAGGCCGATACAATTGAAAAGCAGGCCAAGCTAAAACTGGAAGATGTGCATGTCGAAGTCAAAAACAAGATGAAGGAAGCCGACATTTCTGCGCGGGCGGAAGTTGTCAAGGCGAAGGAAGAATTTGAAAAAAGCACCAAAGCCCGTCGTAAGGAATTACAGGATATCGATGACCGATTGACCGTCCGTGAAGAAAACATGGACAAAAAAGCGGCTCTCTTGGACAAAAAAGATCAGACGATCGCACAAAAGCAGGAGGATGTACTCCGTAAGGCTGAGGATCTGCAGCAAAAACGCCTCGAAACCGACCGGCGCGCGCAAGAGGTTGACACCCGCCTTCAGAAACTTGCTAGCATGACATACGAAGAAGCCAAACGAGAGCTTTATCACCGCGCAGAAATGGATGTCAAAAGCGAGTCAGGCAACCTCATTCGAAAAATCCAGGAGGAGGCCAAAGAGACCGCTGAAAAAGAGGCGACGCGTATTGTCACCATGGCCATTCAGCGTTATTCCATCGCTCATGCCAGCGAAACCGTGACCACCACCGTTCAGTTGCCCAGCGACGATGTTAAGGGTCGCATCATTGGTCGCGAAGGTCGTAATATTCGCACGCTTGAAGCTGTCACTGGTATGACAATGCTGGTCGATGACACGCCCGAAGCTGTAGTCATTTCAGGCTTCGACCCCGTCCGTCGCGAGATCGCTCGACAGACCCTTGAGTTGCTGGTAGCCGACGGTCGTATTCATCCTGCCCGCATCGAGGAAATCGTCAAAAACGTGACAGATAACCTTGAAAAGACCATCTTTGAGGCCGGAGAGGCCGCCGCGTATGAAGCACAAGTCCAAGGCGTACCAGCAGACTTGTTGCAACACATGGGACGTCTGAAATTCCGCACGAGTTTCTCGCAAAATGTCCTTCGTCATTCGATCGAGGTTTCTCACCTCATGGGCATGATGGCTTCGGAATTGGGGCTCGACCCCGTCCTTTCTAGGCGTATTGGATTCTTCCATGACATCGGCAAAGCTCTCGACCATACTGTTGAAGGTGCGCATGCCATGATCGGTGCCGATCTTCTCCGACGCAACGGGGAAAGCGACATGGTCGCAAACAGCGTCGCAGCACATCACGGCGACATGCAAGCTGAAGGCGTGTATGGTGTACTCTGTTCCGCAGCAGACGCTATCTCAAGTTCGCGTCCAGGCGCGCGCAATGAAAACATGGGAGTCTATGTCCAGCGCCTTGAAAAACTAGAAGCAATCGCCAACAGTTTCAATGGTGTAAAAAAGACCTTTGCCGTGCAGGCCGGTCGCGAAGTTCGTGTCCTCGTGGATCCTGTTCAAGTGAGCGACAACGACGCCATTGTTATGGCGCGCGAGATCTGCCAGCAGATCTCCGCAAACCTCCAATTCCCGGGCCAAATCCGCGTCGTCATCGTCCGTGAAACCCGTTGCGTTGAATATGCCAAGTAAGGATAACGCTCAATGAAAATTTTAGCAGTCGGTGATATCGTCGGTGGCCCTGGCAGGCGAATCTTTGCAGAAGTGGTCAAGAAGCTTCGTGCGGAACATGCCGTCCACGTCGTAATCGCAAATGCGGAAAACGCCGCTGCTGGCAACGGCATTACGCTCGCACTCGCCAATGAACTTTTTAAAGCCGGCGCGGACGTACTGACCCTTGGCGATCACGCCTGGGGGCAAAAGGATCTTGAAAGCGTTATCGGCTCGGAGAAGCGGTTGTTGCGTCCTGCCAACTTTCCGCCTGGCGTGCCGGGACAAGGATGTGGAACCTATCAAACCTCCTTGGGCTCAATCTCTGTGATCAATCTGCAAGGGCGCGTCTTCATGAGCCCCTCGGACTGTCCCTTTCGGACTATGGATGCTGTACTGAAGACACTTCCTGCAAACGTACCTGTCATTGTTGATTTTCATGCGGAGGCAACCTCTGAGAAGATCGCAATGGGCCATTATCTCGATGGTCGCGTCGCGGCTATTGTGGGTACGCACACGCATGTCCAGACCAGCGATGCTATCATCCTCCCGAAAGGAACCGCCTACATGACCGACCTCGGCATGACCGGCCCGTACCTGTCTGTGATTGGACGCGAAATCGTTCCGGTCACCAAGAAGTTTCTGACGGGCATGTCAACGAAGTTCGACGTGGCATCTGGTCCGGCTGTTCTTGAAGGCGCCCTCCTCGAACTCGACAACGCAACCGGCAAAGCTATCTCTATCACACCTTATCGCGTCAGGGAATAACCCTGTCATGCATGAGACCCTCAAACCTCTTTCCATTACCGAACTAACGCAGCACCTTCGTTCTGCTATAGAGCCCTCTTTCAGTTCAGTATGCGTGGAAGGTGAGATCTCGGGTTTTAAGATCTATTCCAGCGGTCACAGTTACTTTACGCTCAAAGACTCAGGCGCCATCCTGAATGCAGTCCTTTTTTCGGGTTCACGTGCAAAATTACCTGCCGCGCTTGTACTGAAGGATGGAATGAAAGTCCGCGCGTATGGTGCTGTTACCATCTATCCGGAACGTGGACAATACCAGCTCGTCGTCCGCAATCTGGAAGCCTCTGGCGCAGGCGATCTGATGAAGCAGTACGAGGAACTCAAGAAGCGCCTTCAACAAGAGGGTCTCTTTGCCCCTGAGAACAAAAAGCCCTTGCCCCTGTTCCCGCAACGTATCGGCATTGTCACCTCCCCTACTGGCGCGGTCATTCACGATATCATCACCGTGCTCGGCAGACGCTTCCCGAACCTCAACATCCGCCTCGCACCCGTCAAAGTTCAAGGTGAAGGCGCAGCAAACAGCATTGCGAACGCGATCCATTACTTTAATGCCCCTTCAACATGGGTTCCCGATGTCCTCATTATTGGACGAGGTGGCGGAAGCATTGAGGACCTCTGGGCCTTCAACGAGGAGACCGTTGTACGGGCAGTGGCATCTTCTAGAATTCCCACCCTCTCTGCGGTTGGCCATGAAACGGATGTTACGCTGTGCGACTTTGCCGCAGATGTTCGTGCGGCAACCCCCTCCGCAGCAGCAGAAATCGTCATTGCCCCCAAGGCCGAATTTCAGGCAAAACTCGAACGCCTCGATGACGATGTCCATCACGCCCTTACGCAACGCATGGAACAATCCATGCAGCGTGTTGACGACTTCGATATTCGTTTGCGCGCAGCACTCCAGCAAAAAGGTCATCAATTCCGCAAGCGTGTCGAACAGGCAAGTGCCCGTCTCGGGGT
>JBAXOG010000020.1:0-41952 GCA_037133395.1 bacterium
AACCAACATCAGGAAGGCTATATGATTTTTTCGACAAACCGTGAAGAGCCAAAAATATGAATAAAGTCACACGTAGAAACTGGGTTCAGATGGCTTCTACTGCCGGGGCAGGCGTTTGTCTTTGCGGAGGAACAGGCGGATGTGCCACTTTTACGAAAGTGGGAAGCACGCCTTCCCTCTTAAAAGAGGCCTATACACTCACGGATAAAAAAATCCTCGTGAAGCTGGATATGGTACAACCGTTGAGCACTGTCGGCGGAGCTGTCAAACTCATCGATCCGAAACTCCCCACGCCCATCATTATTGCGCGAGCAGAGGGAAATTCTTATCATGTCGTCTCTCTGCTATGCCCCCATCGTAATGTGGAGGTCGAGTATCAACACCCACAGAAACGTTTCCGTTGCGCAAGTCTTGGCCACTCGACATTTAACTTGGATGGCTCAAAAATAAAGGGGTTTGCAAAACAGGGACTCCCTTCGTATAAAGCAGAAATGCATCCGACACAGCCAGGGTGCTTGACCATCACCCTTACATAAGGAATTTTATCATGAATTTTGACAACTGCGCATGCTCGGGAAAGACGCTTTCTAGGTTTATTCGACCTGCCTTGCTTGGGTTGCTGGCTGAAGAGCCGCACCATGGTTATGACCTCGTACGTAAACTACAACGGTTCAGTATGTTTGCAGATGTCCCCCCGGATGCCAGCGGTGTTTACAAAATATTGAAAGCCATGGCCGCTGAAAAACTCGTGACTGGCGACTGGGACACGAGCGAAAGCGGACCCGCCAAGCGTCCATTCAAGATCACCGCCCAAGGCCGCAAATGCCTTGCACAGTGGACGGCCACCTTGCAAAACTATCAGCAGCAAATCAGCGAGCTGGTCGTTGTCATCCGCATGTCGAAGAATGCGAAACAATAATAGAGTTGTTTGCCCTTGACGTAATAAGGGCTCATACGATAAAGTAAGCGGCACCTACTACTGGAGTTATTCCAGTAGTGGAATCTAACCAGTAAGGAATTTATCTTATGATCACGACTATGAAGGCGTTTGCAGGGGAGGCCATCGGAACGTTCGTGCTGACACTCTTCGGGTGCGGTGCAGTCGCGGTGACCGTATTATTTAATGCGCATCAGGGATTGATGCAGGTTGCCCTAGCGTGGGGCATCGGCGTGACGCTGGCCATCTACCTGACACGCCACCTGTCATGCGCGCACCTCAATCCAGCGGTCAGCATCGCCATGGCGGTGAGCGGTCGCATGAAGGCGGGCAAGTTACCCATTTATCTTGCCGCACAATTTTTTGGGGCAATTCTTGCAGGCTTGGCGATCTACACGCTCTTCAATCCGTCTATCGTGGCCTTTGAGGCAGCACAGCAGATTGTTAGAGGTACACCGGAATCAATCAAGACCGCGATGATGTTCGGGGAGTTTTATCCCAACCCAGGAGCAGTCGGCGCCGTGGTGTCCATGCCGCTTGCCATGGCGGTGGAGGCCTTCGGGACATTCCTGCTGGTGCTGATGATCTTCGCGATGACCGAGGACTGCAATGTCGGCCGCCCCAGCGATCATTTGACTCCCCTATTCATTGGATTGACGGTAACATCGCTGATCTGCCTCACCGCACCGCTGACACAGACCGGGCTTAATCCGGCTCGGGATTTGGGTCCGAGGCTTGTGGCATGGTTAATGGGATGGGGCGATGCTGCCTTCCCTGACAAAGTCGGCGGATTCTTTTTTGTTTATATCCTCTCACCGATTATTGGCGGAATCATGGCTGCTCTTTTCTTTGCACGCATCCTTGCTCCCATGATGAGGCTTGAGAAGCACTCGTGCGCCTGCGCATGTGACCAAACAACCTGTGGATGCAGCGAAAGTCAGAGTCCAGCAACTGATGGGCGCTGCGCCTGTCATCAGGATCACGAATAAACTCTGCCGTAAGAACAAATAAACCGAAACCATTATTCAAAAGGAGACATCAGATGAATTCACAACGCATCATTTTCATTGGCGGATTTCTGGGCGCCGGCAAGACCACGCTCATGTTCGAGGCAGCGCGGCTTCTTGCTGCACGCGGCAAACGTGTGGGGCTCGTCACTAATGACCAGGCACCTGAACTGGTGGATACAGCGTTTCTCGCGCAGACGGGTTCTGCGGTAACGGAGGTGAGCGGGAGCTGTTTCTGCTGCAACTTCCCTGGCTTGGTCAGTGCCATCAATCGACTGATCGCTGACGCAGGCGCGGAAATCATTCTTGCGGAGCCTGTTGGCAGTTGTACTGATTTGTCGGCCACCATTCTCCAGCCTTTGAAGGACAACAAAGGCGGAAACGTAACACTGGCGCCTCTGTCCGTGCTGGTGGACCCCAAGCGTTTGCAAGGAATCCTTGAGGGCAACTCCGCAGGGTTGCATGACAGTTCAGCCTATATCTTTCGTAAGCAATTGGAGGAGGCTGACTATATCCTTCTCACAAAAGCCGACACCCTCAGCGAGAAGGACGTATCACAGTTTGTTTCACGTCTTGCGTCGGCATATCCCAAGGCAAAGACGTTTGTGGTCAGCGCGAAGAGCGGTTTAGGCTTGGAAGCTTGGCTGAACGCCGTCGCGACACAGACAGGTTCGGGAACACATCTTACAGACGTAGACTACGATACCTACGCTGAGGGCGAAGCTGTCCTAGGCTGGCTAAACGCAATGCTTGAGATAAAGAGCGAACAGGCTGTGGAGTGGAAGGCCTTTGCAGAGCAGTTGCTCAGCGCATTAAGTGTGAAGTTTGATTCGATGGCAGCCGCGGTCGGACACGTCAAGCTAGCCCTTGATACAGGCCATTCGCTGGTGACCGCTAATCTTGTCGGGACGCGTGAGACGCTGGAGATTCACGGGGACAAGGCCTCTAGCAACGAAGCCAAACTGACCCTGAACGCACGCGTGCAGATGACACCTGAGCAGCTTGAAGCCTGTGTCCGGGAGGTTGTTGCGGAAGTCTGTGGCACCGAAGTTGTCGCCTGTCAAAAAGCATGGCGCTGTCTCAGCCCTGGGCGTCCGAATCCGACCTTCCGTTACACACAGGTAGTGTAGGTTATTTTTCACTGCCTAAATGAGGATAACATTCTAATAATCAGTGAATAGATGGACCAGAATGGCGGTTCGGCGCACTTTGCGAATATGGAGAATGGGCCTACCATGAACGCAAGACACAACAATGGCCCGAGATAGGAGAAACGAAATGAGTCCAGAGAAGAAGACGGAATGCTATTCAGACGGAACGGCAACGCGGCCCGCGATGCAGGTTGTTTATGACAAGAATGTCCACACCGTTGCGTCGCACCACCCTTTGAAGAAGACCATCCCGCTTGAAGGTTGTTGCGCCTTTGGCGGCAAAGGATTGGATTTGAATCCCATTGATTTGGTGTCTATGGGACTTGCCAGTTGCCTGATGATCGTTATGGGCAAGACGGCGGAGGCGGAGAAATTGGACATTGTCGGCGCACAGGCTGATGTTAGTTACGACTTGGTCAATTATCGAATTTCGGAAATCAAAGTGACCATTCGCCTGCCCAAGAAACTCGCTGCGGCGGATCAAGCCAGGCTGGAAACCGCCAGCAAGAAATGCCCAGTCTTTCTGGCGATTCACCCAGATGTGAAAGTGAGTGTGAATTACGTCTGGCCCAAATAAGTAAGCTGACCAACCAGAAGAGTATTGAACGGGAGCCAACTGATTGCTCTAAAAATGAGGAAGCCTGTCTGCGGTTATTGCAACATTTGAACGTTGCTACGCTAGACAGGCTTTGCCTTGGACACGACACGCGTTCCTTATATTGGCCGCGCCTCAGAATCCATACTGCACACTAAGAATGATGGCTTCTCCGACCCCGAGATCGTCCAGTCCGTGTGAAGCCCGCCCTGTGTCGCCATACGCAGCGACAACCGACAGTTTATCGGTCGCCAACCATGCGACATGGGCGTTCCAGTAGTCAGAATTATGAATCCCGCTTCCGACATCTGCGCCTTGCTTATACTCAATGCCGACAGCCAGGCATTGCAGAGGCATGACGGAGATGCTTCCAAAGCCCGAGACGTTATAATCATTATGGCCCAATACGCCACAGACGATTTCATCCGAGAGTAAGACACCTGCTGAAAGCAGGACGGGCAAGGGTGTCTGAGTGATCATTTTGGTTGCCACCAAGTAGGCATCCATACCTTGTTTACGCACGCCGAGACCTTGCAGCAGGTCGGTGGACGTATGTTTCCATTTCCCACCCACCGAGAGCGCCGGGATCCACGCCGTCTCAAAATCGTTCTCTTTAAGCAGCAACAGCTTGAGGCCGAGGTTGTGCGTGTAGATCGTGTCATCCCCGTCCACGTTACCAATGTATCCATGTCCATACGACAACTCCAGCCGTTTTGCTATAGAGAAGGATACACTGACTGCGCTCCAGTTGACATTCTCATCGAAGAAGTGGACATACCAGAGGCCTGCTTGCGGCAGGCTGACCCACTCGGCAAGACTGTTTGTCTCCGATGCCACATACCGTCCGGCGGGATAGGCAAGCGGATTATATCCTAAGCCGCCGCTACCTTGCAGGTCGTTCAACGGAATTCCTGCACGTGACAACAGGGGAACGAGGATCGCCGTTAAAACAAGAGCGAACCTGTGCATATTTTTAAACGTCATAATGATCTCCTTCATTATTTCTGAGCTGTGAAATAGGCCTGGACGAGTTTTTTTGACTTGGCAAGTCCCATAGTGAAAACGAATTCTCCCAGGACCGCGTTATAGACCTCTTTGTTGAACCCGAGTATCTTCAATGCGTCATACGCATGCTGCCGAGTGTACATTCCAGCATAGAGATCCATGGACGGCGCATAATATGGAGAGACCTTGGCCTTCACCTTTTGGAATCCCGCCTTCTCAAGGTCTTGCTTATAGTCAGCAACCGTCATGAACGTCGGAAACTTCATGAACGCGAGGAAGCGCTTTGCTTCCGCCGCCGTCATCTTATCCGTGGCAACCCAGTCAGAGAAGACTACTTTACCGCCCGGCTTCAGAGCCCGGTGCGCCTGGCTAATGAGCCCCGGCTTGTCAGCCACATAACACCATGCATCTTCGCCCCAGGCGAAGTCAAAAGCTCCTGCCTTCACGTGTGGGAGCGCAACATCGCCACAGTAGAACGTGTATTGAGACGCGGCCAGGCCGAGAGCCTTCATGCGTTTCTTGCCAAGTTCGATCTGGGCCTTAGTGAAGTCAACCCCCTCCATACGGGCGACCCCGCACATCTTGAGCAGGAAGCGCATACCCGCCCCTGAGCAACAGCAGAAGTCCACGCCGGACATTCCCGGCTTCACCCCTCCGAACGCTGCAAGATCCGTTGACGAGGCGAAGCCGCCAATGTGAATCTGCTCACCCATGAGCAGCTCCCATAGCTGGCCTTCAGCCCCTGAATAGATAGTCTGTACTTCCTGTACATAATCGTTGCCTGCTTTAAACATGGCAAACCTCCTTGACGTGTTAATTGCCTGGCATGCCTTTTTTCCACACGGAAAAATAGACAACGACAAGAGCAATTCTTGGATTTATACAGGAAAGTCAACGGCGGTTCAAGTCGCAAATGGTATACGTCTTCAGTGGAATTATGGAGTATGGGAATGTTGGAAAGCCTAGCTGGGCGAATAGGCGTCCACGCCTGTTCACTGGCGGCTTAGAGGGCCGCCAACCATATACACATTAAAATATTTTAAAAATCCTCTTTACAGGGTCAAGCAGTTTTGATAAAGTTATCAATATTGATAGACTTAATAGACTATTGAGTTTAAACGAAAGACCAACCTGAACATGACTCCAACAGCGTACAACTGGAATATGACGACCAATACACGCACAGCAACCTGCGCGTGTATGTGTTGTTGTATGTCCGCTTGTCCGGCTGGAGGGGTTCATCGTTTCCGATAAACGCATCGCGCATTTGATCACAAGACGAACCCATAACCAGCAAACGGTTATGGGTTTTTTGTTTAATAACACCGCCACACATCGTGGCAAAAAGAAAAAGAGAAAGAGAGAAAAACATGAGTAACACAAATACTACAGAAGCAGGACCGGGTATCAATACCCTCTCCTTGCATGCGGGGCAAGTGCCTGATCCGACAACGGGTTCTCGGGCCGTGCCCCTTTATCAGACGGCATCGTACGTATTCAAAAATTCACAACACGCGGCAAACCTATTTGCCTTGAAAGAGTTTGGAAACATCTACACGCGGTTAATGAACCCGACAACGGATGTGTTCGAAAAACGTATTGCGGCATTAGAGGGCGGCACTGGAGCACTTGCCACAGCATCCGGTCAGGCAGCCATCACTTACGCACTGCTATCGATCACTCGGCTCGGAGACGAGATCGTTGCCGCCAATAATCTGTACGGAGGGACTTATCAACTCTTCCATCACACATTCCCTAAATTTGGGCGTACGGTCATCTTCGTGGACTCGCGTAACCCGGAGGCGTTCCGCAAGGCTATCACACCTAAGACGCGGGCGGTCTACATCGAGACGGTGGGCAACCCAAAACTGGACGTGCCCGACTTCGAGGCAATCGCCACAATCGCTCATGAGGCGGGTGTGCCGCTTGTCGTGGACAACACCGTGGGCGTCGGGCTTGTACGCCCCTTTGACCATGGCGCGGATATTATCGCCAGTTCAGCCACAAAATACATCGGGGGGCACGGCACCTCGATTGGTGGCGTGATCGTGGATTCGGGAAAGTTCAAGTGGAACAACGGCAAGTACCCGGAGTTCACCGAACCTGATCCGAGTTATCACGGCATCGCTTACTGGGATGCGCTAGGAAATGTTCCGGGACTCGGAAACGTGGCTTTCATCTTAAAGATCCGCGTAACCTTGCTCCGCGACACGGGTGCTGTCCTGAGTCCCTTCAATGCACGTGAATTCTTGCTTGGCTTGGAAACACTGCCTTTACGGCAGGCACGCCATTCAGAAAATGCGTTAGCGATTGCCCAGTGGCTCAAAGGACATCCACGCGTGGCCTGGGTGAACTATCCAGGACTTACCGATAGTCCGACCCATGCCATTGCTGCAAAATACCTGAAGAAAGGGTTTGGAGGGATTGTGGGCTTCGGAATAAGGGGCGACCGTGAAGCGGGGGCGCGATTCATCGACAACGTGAAACTGCTTTCCCATCTCGCCAACATCGGCGATTCCAAGTCGCTGGTCATCCACCCCGCCTCCACCACACATCAACAGCTCACACCCGCCGAACAGCAAGCGACCGGCGTGACAGAGGATTACATCCGTCTGTCCATCGGACTTGAAGATCTGGCGGATATTAAAGCGGATATTGATCAGGCGCTCAAAATCGCCACCGCATAATCAACCCAGCCAAACAAGGCCTCTCACACATGAAAACACAAAATGTGATCGTTCAATGCGAATATGGTTTACACCTACGTGTCGCATCGAAAGTGGTTGCTATTGCGAAGCAATCAGGAGCTTCCGTGCATATCCTGTGTGAGGGCTGCCCCAAGGCTGACGCGTGCTCGATCATCCAGTTACTGATGCTTGGAGCCAGTGAAGGAACGCCTCTGAAAATCGAAGTTGAAAGTTCAGAGGAAAATGAACAAACCGTCCTTCAAGCATTAACAGCCGTTTTCGAAGAAGGCGGCGGCATATAAAAACAAAAACAAAACAAAGAAAGACAGAAAGAGAAAGAGAGAGAAACATGAACAACACAAACAAGACACAAGCAGGACAGGGAGTCAAATCCCTCTCCCTCATCATCACAACAACCCTACTCACCGTCAACTCCTTCGCTGGCGTTCCATTGAACGATCTGCAAGGAAGTGGCGGATTAGGATATAATCCACTCGCCTATACTGCCGGACGGTATGTGGCCTCTGAGACAAACAGTCTCTCAGAATGGGTTAGCCTGCCGCAGGGCGGCCTTTGGTATGTGCATTTTTCGGATGAGAACATTCAATGGCTCGCAGCCAGTGCGGCGTTCTCGATTGCGAAACGGCTGGAGTTGTCGTATGGATACGGCCTCATTGGCAACATAAATGGAGATGAGGACATCAACACGCAGAACCTTGGCGCGAAGCTGAAGTTCATCGACGAGAATGCCTGGGACACAAGCTGGGTCCCCGCAGTTGCCGTCGGCGGAAAATGGAAACACACCTCCACCGAGTTGCTCAAGGGTCTCGGAGTACGCAAACAAGGCGCGGATGCCTACCTCGTCGCCACAAAATTCATCTCGCAGACTCCTCTGCCTGTGCTTGTATCCGCAGGTGTATTGCTCTCTGATGAAGTGGTCACCGGAATATTGGGGCATAACGATTACGGAGTGGCTGGATTTGGAAGCATCTCTGTTCTCCCAGTAGACTATTTAGCCGTGGGCGTTGAATACAAAGGAGGGGTCGATGCAGGCAATGGCATCCAAAACTCCGACTATTGGAACGCACATGTCGCATGGTTTGCAACGAAATCCTTGACCTTCGTCGCCGCCTATGCGTATACAGGGACCTTCGAAGGAGACCTCGACGACCTGGGTGTCGGGCAAGCCGTCGTGTTTAGCGTACAGTACGGATTCTAACGTTCATCACCGACTGATACTATTTGAGGTGCGACTGCAGAATTCTGCAGTCGCACCTCATTCTTTATTGTATTGCTTTGATGGGCCTGAATTGCTAATTTGAGGCATTCGCAGATTGAAAAGGAGATCCCATGTCACTGACACGCTTCAGCATATCGCTTGATGAAGAATTGATGCATCGCTTCGATGCTAAAATCAAAAAGGACAAATGCCCGACGCGGTCAAAGGCCGTGGGCGACTTGATACGCGCCAGTCTGGTGCAGACCGAGTGGCGAGCGGGCGATGAGGTCGCCGGTGCGATCGTGCTGGTCTATGACCATCACACGCGGGATGTCGGGAAACGTCTGACAGACATGCAGCACGATTGCCACGATGTGATCATCTCGACACAACATGTGCACCTCGACCACGATAACTGCCTTGAGATCGTCGCGGTCAAAGGGACACCTCAGGAGATCGAGACTATCGTCAAGCGCCTGAAATCCATCAAAGGCCTGAAACACGTCTCCTTGGCCGCCGGGACGACTGGGCAGAGCCTGTCGTAACACAAAAATAAAAAAAGTATGATGACGGGTTATTTTGTGCTTGCGTCGTGTTACGATTATTTGATAAATATTACGGCTGTTCGCACGAAACAGGTAATACAAGTCAAAAAGGAACGCGTCAATGAGTCGAGAGACATGGTGGACAGGGGTTGTTTTTTTTCTGTGTAGAGGGGGTTCGGCTTTTGCCACACTTCCCTTATCCGTCGATGAGGCGGACACGCAGGACCCCAACACGTTTCAGATCGAGGCAGGAGTCGGTTACGAGCGTGACGTCCAATGCCACCACTGTGATTTCCCGCTTGCCCTGACCTACGGGGTGATGCCGCAGTGGGACATCGCCGCCGGTTTTGGCGGACAACTTGAGCAGCGCACTTGGCATCAACATGAGGGTGCGGGCAGAAGGGTGAGCGGGTTGGCTGACCTGAACCTAGCAACAAAGTGGATGTATCTCAAGGAGTCCACCTACCTGCCGCGTCAGACGCTCTGCCCTTCGGTGACCTTTCCCACGGCTGACGATCAAAAGGGGCTAGGGAGCGGCGAGACGGATTATGATCTGACGTGGATGGCATCTAAAACCGTTGGAGAGCGAACCGGGGTACACATCAACATCGGTTACTCATGGCTGGGTGCCCCCCCCAAGGAAGACCTGGAAAATTTGATTCATTCCGGTGTGGCAGCGGACTATCAAATTTTAGAGTCACTCCAGTTGATCGGCGAACTCTTCGGCGAACTCGAGCTGAACGATTATGAGAGTGCCTTACAGTGCAACATCGGCTCCAGGTGGGAGATCATCGACGATTTCTTTCTCGTCGCTTCTGCTGGGTCGCGGATATCGGGAGATGCACCCGACTTTTCAGCGAAGGTCGGCTTCATTTGGGTTTTTGGATTCAACAGTAGCGAAAAAGAATAGGAGAGAATCAATATGCACATGGCAGACGCGTTGATTTCTCCTGCTGTGGGGGGGGCTTTGTGGGTTGTATCGGGAGGACTGATCGTCTTCTGCGCCCGGAAAGTAAAACAGATTGTGCGAGACAATCTCGTTCCTCTGATGGGCATGCTGGGTGCCTTTATTTTTGCAGCGCAGATGATCAACTTCTCGATTCCTGGCACTGGATCGAGTGGGCACCTCGGCGGAGGGCTGATCCTGACCTTGCTGCTCGGCCCTTATGCGGCCTTCTTGGTCATCGCCTCGGTCTTGACTGTACAGGCCTTCTTCTTTGCGGACGGCGGGCTGCTGGCCTTGGGCTGTAACATCTTTAATCTGGGGTTCTTCCCAGCTTTCGTCGCCTATCCGCTGATCTACCAGACTATTGCTGGAAATCAATACGGGGCCATGCGTACTCAAGTGGCCGCGCTCGTCGCCGCTGTCGTAGGCCTGCAACTGGGTGCGCTCAGCGTCGTACTGGAAACCCTGGCGTCCGGGATTTCTGAGTTACCCTTCAGCACGTTTGTTGTGATGATGTTGCCAATTCATCTAGCCATCGGCATCGTGGAGGGGTTGGCGACCATCGCCGTGATCGCTGTCGTCGCCCGGGCGCGGCCTGAGGCTCTATTTTCGGCATCAGCAAGCCATGTGTCTGGCCGTTTGAGGCCTGTGCTGGTCGGGCTGGCGATTGCCGCCGTTGTCATGGGTGGCATGGCGAGCTGGTTCGCGTCCAAGCAACCCGACGGGTTGGAGTGGTCGATTGCGCACATAACAGGTGGCAAAGAGCTGTCGCAACCGAAAACGGGGCTTCACAAAGATTTGGCTGACTTGCAAGAAAAGACCGTGCTTTTGCCTGAGCCCTCTGTGCCGGTTGATTTATCCGCGCCACAGGAGGACGCTTGGCCCAACGTCAGTAAGAGAACCTCCGTATCGGGGCTTGTTGGGGGAAGTTTAACCTTGGTACTGGCCAGTTTATTCGGAATAGTGCTCAGGTTGAGTTCACGCCGAAACAAGACAGGATTTAGAAATTAATCTTTGTGTTCTTTGCGGTAAAAAAAGCAAGACAGGTACAGGAGAGACTATAACACCATGGGGATTGCGAATTGGATTGAAATCGGGCGGATGGACGAACTAAGCCGTATAGATACGCCCATGCATCGGATCGATGCGCGGGCTAAGGCTGTCGTCACTCTCGTGTTCATCACTGTCGTGATGTCCTTTCCTGTCCATGAAGTTTCCGCGCTGACCCCCTTTCTGCTCTTTCCAGTGGCTCTTGTCGCGCTGGGTCGCATCCCAGCTCGACACATCCTGAAGAAGATTCTCATTGCCGCGCCATTCGCGTTGGTCGTTGGCATGTTCAATCCGTTCATGGACCGACAGCCCTTTGCCGTTATCGGATCATTCACCGTGACAGGTGGCTGGATATCCTTCGTCTCGATCATGCTACGTTTTGTCCTGACGGTCGGAGCCGCGCTGGTGCTGGTCGCTTGCACGGGCATGAACCGCCTGGGTGCTGGATTGGAGCAACTGGGGGTTCCCCGCGTGTTTGTCATCCAACTGCTGTTTCTCTATCGCTACCTGTTCGTCGTATCGGACGAAGGCGGCAAAATGTTTCGGAGCATCGAACTCCGCTCGGATCGGACGTGCCCCTTACGTCTGCGCACGTATGGCTCGCTGATCGGCAACTTACTCCTGAGATCTATGGATCGTGCTGAGCGCGTGTACCGCGCCATGGTTTCCCGCGGTTTTGATGGCGAGATTCACGTTCTGCGGCGCTCATCGTTCCGCTGGACAGACGCTGGGTTTATTTGCAGCTGGCTGGCCTTTTTTATCGTCGCGCGTGTGTGGAACCTCGCCGACGGGATTGGCCTTTTACTCACAAGGATTACACCATGAGTCACCATATTGTTGAAGTACGAGATTTGATGTATGCGTATCCAGACGGCACGGAAGCACTGAGGGGTGTTTCCTTCCGCATCGAGCATGGCAGCGCGGTCGGCCTCGTCGGTGCGAACGGGGCTGGAAAATCCACGCTTCTCCTGCATCTCAATGGTTATCTGCCGACGACACGAGGCGAAGTCTTCATCGGAGACACGGTTGTGACTCGCGAAACCGCCGTCTTGGCGCGTCGTGCGGTGGGCCTCGTTTTCCAAGATCCAGACGACCAGCTTTTCATGCCAACCGTGGCAGAAGATGTCGCGTTCGGCCCCCTGAATGCGGGATTACCGTTAGAGCAGGTCGAGCGCAGGGTCACGGCGGCACTGGAGCGCGTGGGGATGACGCATGTGCGGGAGCGCCCCCCTTACCGCCTTTCGGCGGGCGAGAAGCGGGCTGTAGCGATTGCGACAGTGCTAGCCATGTCCCCGGACATCCTGGTCATGGATGAGCCCTCCGCCAATCTCGACCCGCGCGCCCGCCGTCGGCTAATCGAACTCCTGCTGTCGTTTGAACATACCCGAATCATCGCCACACACGATCTGGAAATGGTCGTCGAAGTCTGTTCGCGGGTGATCGTGCTTGACGGCGGCAGAGTCGTAGCCGACGGGCCAACACGGGAACTCCTGAACAACGAAGCGCTTATGCTGGCCCACGGTTTAGAGCGTCCACATAGCCTCCGACATTTGCATCCGCACTAAATTCAGGGTTCAGGGTTTCCGCCTTCGCCAAGGCTACGGCGGACAGGCAGGGTTCGGGGTTCAGTTGAGCGTTAAGCGTTGGGCGTTCAGCGTTAAACGTTTTGAATAGCCAATATCCAACAAGGAATATCCAATATCCAAGGGGAAGGCCGCATTTCCGATGGTTATTGATCATTCCGTGTTCATGATTGGATATTCAAGTGCTAAAAATGCATCTTGACAAACCTTACAGGGGTTAATTATAGTAACCCGCAACGAAGCGTATTGGAAGACGGTGAAAGTCCGTCACGGTCCCGCCGCCGTAACTGGGGACGAACGCCGCATGCTGACACTGTCTGAGCAGATGGGAAGTCGCGGCTAGTAGGTTGATCCAGAAGTCGGAATACGTGCGTTTCGTAAGAGAGGTGAAGGGTTCCCCCGTGGAGAGGGAACATACCATCATTATTGTTTTGGGATTGAAAACGGAATCCCCGGGCCTCGCTGAGATGCCTGGGGATTCTTTTTTTGTCGGAAGGAATTGAGATGAAGAAAATTTTATTGGGGTTATTGGTGATGCTTGCCTTGATGCCGCAATCCGCCTTTGCGATGCATATCACGGAAGGCATATTGCCGCCGCTGTGGGCTGGACTTTGGTTTGTGTTGGTAGCGCCCTTTTTTATCTGGGGCCTTCGAGAAATCAAGGCCAAAAGTATAAACGATCCGCGATACAAGTCCATGGTTGCCTTGATTGGCGCAGCGGTCTTTATTATCTCGTGCATGCCCGTGCCTGTACCGTTGGTAGGCACATGTTCTCATCCAGCAGGAACCGGCCTTGCGGCCATCATCATCGGGCCTGCTCCGACCGTTGTTCTATCCAGCGTGGCATTAACGTTGCAGGCACTCTTCCTTGCGCACGGTGGATTGACGACGCTGGGTGCCAATCTCTTCTCAATGGGTGTAGCCGGCGCATTTGCCGCGTATGGTGTTTTCCTTCTTGCACGAATCCTGCGTGTACCGATCTTCTGGGCTGCCTTTGCTGCTGGGCTCACCTCGGACTGGGCTACGTATGCGTTAACCTCTATCGAGTTGGCCTCTGCCTTAAAAGGGGAACACGCCTTTGTTAATGTATTCTACACCATTCTGGCTGCCTTCTCTCCCACACAAATTCCACTCGGTATTCTCGAAGGATTCCTGACCGCCATCGCGTATCAGTTCTTCTGCTCCAAACTGAAGTTGCCAGGCACAGCTCCTTGGCACTCGGAGAACGTGAGCTCAACATCAAAAAAATGACCTACAGATATGCCGCCCCGCACACCCTAAGGGAAAACAGAATAAAAAGTAAATAACATCATCTCTCGATCGGTCAAAAGGGGCAGGAAAATCAGTCTATGTTGCTCGAGTCCGTTATCCGTTTTTTCGGGCAGCACGCTCAACTTGTTCGACATACCGCTGGACTTCTTCTCGTGGTTTCAATTCTAAGGCTCGCTTAAGCAGGGGTAACGCCTCCTGAAATTTTCCAGCCTTCACCAGAATCTGTCCGTGGCGAAGTTTGGCCTCCGCCTCGTATTTCTCGATCCCGGCGGCGCGTTCGCACAAGAAGCAGGCCTTGTCGATGTTGCCGGTGCGCGCGTAATGCTGAGCCAGCAGAATCAGTGTTTCGCCGTCCAGTGGGTCAAGTGCCACAATGTCTTCCAACAGCCGAGCCTGTTCCGTATCATTCTGCCCGGTCGCGGCCGCCATGCGCGCTTCGAGCTTGAGTACCCGCTTCTTTTCGGCGGCACCCAGTTTCGCGCCGCAGACCGTTTTCACTCGGGTCAAGAGGCTTCCGGCCTCGGTGTAAGCACTCCGGGCCGCCAGCACCTCGGCATTGCGCAGAGCCGTTGACGGCTCGGCGTTTGCGCCGTCCTTAGTCAGCGCGCGCAGATAGGCAGAGACAGCCATTTCCGGCACGCCCTCGTTAATGTAAATGTCACCGAGCGTGTTCAGGCACGCAACATTGGCCAAGCCGGCGCGATCCAGCAATTCGTAGTTCTCGGCCGCCTTGAGCGGTTGCTTGAGGCTCAGCCAGGCGTTCGCCTGCAATAGCCAAAGATCGGTACGCCTCGGATCACGGCGGATCATGTCACCGCACAACGCCGCCGCCTCTTCGAACTTCCGTTCCTTGAACAGACAGCGAGCCAGTCCGTTTTTCCAATCGATTGATTCAGGCTGTAACATCATCGCTTGACGGTACGCGCTTTCAGCGGCCACATACTGTTCGGTCATGGCATAAGAATGGGCCAGCAGGCCGAAGGTCAACCCGTCTGCAGCACCCAGATCAATGGCGCGCGTCAAAGGCCCGACAGCCCGGTCGAACGCATTACTGCGAACGTAGACCAGCCCGAGATTCTTCTGCGCGCGGAGGAAGGAGGGAAGTTTATCAACAGCTTTGCCATACCATTTGGCAGCCGCGTCAAGGTTATCCTGCTGAAAATAGATACTGCCGATCGTGAAGTCGTACAAGGCAGAAGAGAGCGACACCCCTTTTTTGTCAATCGCTTTCGCAACGCTCTTTTCCAACAGGGCAAGCGCCTTTTCGGCACCAACCGGGGTGACCATCAGTTTGGAGAACTGCTCGAACTCCTTACGTTCTTCGGGCGTCACCCGCGGCTCGATTTCCGACCGCACGCCATAAGTCCCTAGAAATTGTCTCAGAAATTCCGGATCGCTCCACAATTTCAATTCTATTGTTTCATTCGTCTCCGCATGTGTACCTGCGGCTGTCAAGACTAGAAACACTACCATGAACTTTCTTCTTACGTTTCTCATATTTTCACCTATTTCTTGAATGTGATTGGAACCCGCATTCTGAAGACAACCGCTTCGCCGTTGCGTTTACCTGGTTCGAAACGCCAGCGCTTGACTGCTTGCAGTGCCGCCGGCTCGAACGCCGGGTTCGTAGACTTCTGTACGATGGGATTGTCCACACGTCCCGTCCGGTCAACCATGAACAGGACATGCACCGTGCCGTCTAGCTTCTGTTTACGCAGTGCGGACGGGTACTCAGGTGCCGGCTGGAAGACTGCCCGGGGTGCCTGGTCGAGATCCGCCAGTGCGAAAATTTGCTCCGCTGCCGTCGCGGTGGCCGCCGCCACGGCGGCACCCGACAACACGGACGGTGCTCGGCTGAGGAAGTCACTGCCGCCACCCTCGCTCAAGCTGGGGTTGAGCGCGAGTTCGAGTTGTGCCAGATCCAGCGGTGCCGCCGACTCTTTGAGTTCGGGCGCTTTTTCAGGCACCGCTTGTTTCTCGACCTCGATCTCTTTGGCTTTCTCCTCCTCCGGCTTGTCAGGCTTGGCTTCCTCCTCGATGGACACGTCCAGCAATGTTTTTTTTCCGGCGTTATGCTGCGGGAAGAGCAAAAGCCCACCGAACAGCAGAAAGCCGAGCAACAGCAACACAGCCAACAAGAAGGAAGCTATCTGCATACCTTTCATTTCTTCTCCGTCGAAATCCCTACTTTAAGAATACCCACCTTGCGCGCCTCATCCAGTACGGCCACGACGTTCTTGAAGTCGGCCTTGGCTTCAGCGCTCACGACGACCTTGGGATCTTTTGAGGCGGCCTTGTAAGTTTGCAACTTGAACGGCAACTGAGCCATGGAAACCTTATCTTTATTAAAAAAGATCTCGCCGTTCTGACTCACCGTCAAGGTGGCCGCACTCTCACGATCCTCGATTTTTTCGGCTGTGCTGGCACTGGGCAATTGCACCTGCACGCCTTGATTCTTGGTCATCGAGAGCGACACCATCACGAACGTTGCCAGCAGAAAGAAGATGACGTCAATCAGCGGAACGATCTCGATACGGGCTTTTTTAAACTGGTACGCTTTGACCCTCATTTTTCACCTCCTGCTTCGTCTGCGTCATACGGCAAGGGTTGCTGCTGCGCAAGCTCTTTGTCCATGATCGGTTTCATCAACAACTCAAGGTGGCTCATGGCATCCTCAATCTCATGACGGGCTTTCTCGCATTTAGAATGTAGAAAGTTGAGCGGAATCAGAGCGGTCACTGCGATGCCGAGACCGAAGGTCGTGGCGATCAGCGCCTCGGCGATGCCGCCGGTGATCGCAGTCGGCGCACTCAGTTCCGACCCACCCAGCATGCCGAAAGCCGAGATCATGCCGGTCACCGTACCCAGCAGGCCCAGCAACGGTGCCATGGTTACGACCGTGTCCATCAGGGCGATACCGCGCGTGTAACGTACCATTTCCTGTGCCGAAGAACGCATGAGCGCGTCGGAAAGCGACTTCCGTCGATGCCGCAGGGCATACGTCAGAGCGCGGGCCACGAAGTCCTTGGACTTCTCGCCAGCGCGGATGGCTTCCTCGGGATTGCCTTGCTCCAGCGCACCCATAACCGCCGTGATGGTCCGATGACTGCGCCGGCCCTTCTCCAAAGCAAGGAACATCAGCCGCTCGAAGATTACGGTCACGGCCAGCACCGCCAGCGCCAACAACGGCCACATGATCGGCCCGCCTTTCTTAAAGTATCCCCAGAGGTTGCCCTTCGCGATCAGTGCCTTGAGTGCGCCACCCATGGTTGGATCCAGCGGCAAATCTCCCGTGCCCGAAGACACGAGGCTGGCGAGGCTCTCCGTAGCGCCTTTCTCCTCGAACGCATGCACGGCTGGCTTGCTTGAGCCGCTTCGCGGTAGTGCCAGTCCGGCGGTCTGACCGTCGGTTGATGCAAACAGTGCCACAGGCCCGACCAGCGCGAAGCGGCCCTGAGCCACGGTACCTTGCGAATCGATGGCGGAACCATCGAACCGCGCGCCACCGATCAAGTTTCCGAGGCGTTTTGCGGAAGTCTCGACCAAAGCGAGTTGCCGATCGAACTTCTGGGTCGGATCGAGATCCTTGTTCTGAGGTGCCAACAAGGCCGACTCCACGGTCGTCTTGTAGTGCTCGATCTCGCTCGTGTGTATGCGACCTTCAAAGGAGCGAGCATATTCGTCCAGTAGGCTGGAGACGTAGCCCACCTCGTCCTGCCTCAACTTGCCCTCCGTCTTAAGGGTGTTCAATTCCAGATTGCGGGCATCTACAGCACGGCGGGTCTTATCATACTCGCGCCGCGATTCCCCAAGCTGATCTTCGAGTTGGCTGAGCCTTTTGGTCATCGGGATCTTCTCATTGGCGATTGTCTCGCGCAACGAGGTAAGATCTTTCGAACTGGACTGGATCTCCTGCATGATAACGCCGGCCGCCGTCTCCATGGACGGGGCAGGTGCGGCGGCAGACTCAGCGGCGTATGTATTACTCGCGCATAACCACAACAGGCCAGCCGATGTGATCAGAGATTTCTCAAAGGTGTTACGAATCTTCATGGTTTTCCTCTTTCTTCCTTAACAATAAAATGTGTATACGGGTGTCAGGTCTCAGTTACTGAATCTTGACGGGTAACGGGACGAACCGCGCCGTGGCCTTGTTCTGCATGATCTGCATGGCATCGGTCACGCGCGTGGCAAGTTCGTTTGCAGGCAGCCATTCCCAGCCGTTGGTCGTGGCGGGACGTCCGATACCCGCATCTCCTTTGGCGCTCACGTAGTAGGCCTGCCCCATACCGATATAGAGCGTCTTGACCTCCGTCGGGCGGCCATTCGCCATCGTCCGGATCTCAGTCGCCACCGTGACCTCGCCATTGGCCTTGCCGATCTCGTTCAGGATACCGATGACATTTTGAAAACGCTCGGGCATACTGGTCTTGGTGTCAGCCGGATTCTGCGGCAGGCGCTGGATCAAGGGTTTCACGCGCTCGCGTACCGGTTCAGGCGTGCGTGCCAGTAACTGCGGTAGTCGCGTCTCGAGCCCTGAAACCGCCTCCCTCATACGTGTCACAGCGGCAGTGATCTGCTCATTTTGTGCCCGCACTTCGGCGAATTTGAGATCCAGAACAACGGTTTCATTCGTCGTCTGAGCGGTCTTCGCCTTCAGTGACGCGAGTTCCTTCTCCAAGACCAATGCGCGATCCGCGAGCAGCTCCCGTCCGAGTCGCCAGTCCCTTTGCTCCTGAGAAATCAGCCGTTTGGTCTCCAACAGTTTCTCAAGGTTCAGTTTGGCTGTCTCCAACTCATCTTGTGCCGTTACACTACCTGTCACGAACATCAACGTGACGATCATCCATTTCTGTCTCATTCTTTCTCCTCACTAACTTGGCGGTTGATTCCACCACTCATTCCAACATGACTCATTACCAATTGCATCCTAAAGATATCCCGAAGATCCTACCCATCGTGTAAGAGGTCCGGGCAAAATCCCCATAAGGCGTACGCGAAACAGTTTCAATCGCCGGATCTAAAAGGTTCTTGAATTCCAAGCCGAGTCGCCAAGTCGGCGAATAGCGATTGTCACCGAAGCGGAACTTATAGCCAATGACGAAATCCAAGGTCCCATAAGGATTCTCAACAATGGCAGGGAAATAGTTGCCGGGTGAAGCCGTATCACCGGCGGCATACGTCTCACCGCGCCAGTTGTAGAATAGCCCCGCGTTTAAGCCCGTGGCCTCGTTTTCAAAAAGGAGATTCACGTTCGCGAGAATATCCGACTGTCCGTCCATGGGCCGTGACGAATTTCCTATGCCCTGCGCTAAAAGCTGTTTTCTGATATCTTCGCGGTATTTTACTTTGGACTCCTGCATAGTCATGTTTCCCCCCAGAGAGAAGGATTCCAGATAACTGCTGAGGAAGCCAAAGCTTTTACGGGCTTCAAGCTCAAGACCCTTTATTTCAGCATTGCCATAATTCTCAGGATAGATGTAATCCACATCCGGATTAATGGCTGACCTTACAGAGTATTGGATCGGATTTTCAATCGTCTTGTAGAAAATACTGACAGCCACTATATCCGGCTTGTTTTTATCGGGACGCCATTCCAGCCGAGCATCGTAGTTTTTCAAGGCAGACATTTTCAGATCCGGGTTTCCCAGAAAGACCCGAGAAGAGTCGTAATCGGTGTATTTAACAGGTGTGATCTCCTTGAAGGTCGGACGGGCAATGGTCTCAGCGTAAGTCAATCGCAGGGAAATCTCTTCAATCGGCTTCACGTTGATCGCGAGCGCCGGGAGTATATCAGTCTGGTCGATGCTGGCATCAGCTTCTCCCGGGGTGGCCGAATTTCTAGCGATCAACCCTAGATCGTTTACAGTATAGGCAGTGGGATATTTTGCAACCATTTCTTCTGTTACTTTGTCATAGATATAAAATGAGCTGTTGTTGACAGCCGGAAAGACCTTAGTGTTCATGATCGTGTTTTCGAGCCGCGCACCGCCGACCAGATCAATCCACTCAGGGAGCGGCACCCTGCCCATCAAGTAGGTGGCCATAATATCTTGCGTCCCATCGTACTCCATACTTTCAGAAAAGATGGTGCCCAGAGAAGTTGGGTCAACAGCCCCCGAAAATCCAGTAAAATCGGTTTCACTGTTAGCTGGAATTTGACCGCCATCAACTTTGTGAATTCTGTTCCGATACGTCCGGGCCACCGAGTCATAGAACAGGCCGGTCTTGAACCATCCATCCCAGCCCTCGGCCACTGTGTATGGCTGTTTATAATTGGTTTGCAACTGCAGGTCATCCTCGCGTGTGTCTTGCCAACGGCGCTCAATGCCAGCAGTCATATAGTTCGTGCTCGCGACGAGAGTCGGGGTACTCCAAACCGGCGTGGCTGGATAGGTCGCGGTGTTTACGGAACTCAACATGTCTTTGCGAACGTATCCGCCACCGATCTGACGTCTGTCAGGCTCGATGCATTCGGCCATATTATACGACCCGCTCCAGTCCAGCACACTGTCGTTCAAGAAAGAGAACTTGTGCTCACCCGCCAACTGCATAATCCCGTTCGCATTCTCCGTGTACTGCATGACCGCATTGAAATCGCGACTGTAGATTTGTTCCGTACGCCTCGCCGTAGGATCGAGAATCGGTTTCGGGGGGCGACCCGGTGTCCAGCCGACCACCGTATTGTCAACACCCGTCACAATAGGATCGGGGTTGAGAGACGGCTTGTAGCGGAGTTCAACCGTGTCTTTTGACTGATGCGTGTACAGGGTTGTGAACCGGATGTCGTTATACTCGTTTTTTGCGCCAAGCGTGAGGCCAGCACTCCACAACTGTTCGTCCTGCGAAAACTCAACCGTTTGTTGTTGGGAAGGATCAAGTGAGTAGTCCTTGACTCGCGCTGGCTTGTCAAGTGCGTTCTGAATACCGAACCGGTACTTGTATTTTTGACTATAAGACCCCAGAAGCAGACCACCAAACTTCCAATCGCCAACCTCAATGAAGTCCCCTGCAGCTAATTTGAATCCGTAATTCTGAGGCGGTGCCTTATTCTGAATCTCGTTGCTGAACTGCTTGTCGGTAGAGGTCGTACCGCCTTGGGTCTTTTCTTCGCCGCCGCGAGGATAGTTCCCAGTGGTCTTGTCCCAGAAGTCTAGTCTTGTCAAGCCGCGCACCCCCCCAAACCCATTTCCTCCGCCTGAATACGATTTGAAATGGTCATTCCAGGTCGCATTTGAATCGTATTCAGTTGAAACGCTGGCTTGTAACACGGTTTTGTCAGGCACACCTTTTGTTTTAATGTTGATTCCGGATGTTGCATCACCTTGCTGATCGGGCATGAAACTCTTGGTGACCTGCACACTTTCGATTAGAGCCGAGGGAATCTGATCCATTGAAACCGCACGTTTATCACGGTCGGCATTCGGCATCCTGATTCCATTCAGCGAGGTGGATGTATATCGGTCTCCGAGGCCTCGAATCACCGCATATTTTCCGTCTTGGATCGTCGCGCCCGTGATCATCTTCAGTGCGGCCGCAGCCGTGCTGGCACCTGCCTTAGACATCATATCCGACCCGACGTTGTCCATCAAGGTACTGCTTTGTGTACGGATATTCAACTGGGTTACTTCGGATGCACCTGTTGTGATTTCAAGGTCTTTGACAACAAATTCCTCCATGTCAGTAAACGCCCCATTCAGGCGAATCTCTTCTGATTTGGCATCTCCTGGAATCACAACCACCTGACTCAAAACCTTCCTTTCAAAACCGGGTGCGCTGACAACCAGGGTGTATGATCCACCTGGCAAGGTATCGAACAAGACGTTGCCATCCTCGCCTGACACCATCCTTTTTTCCGCTTCCACGACGTGTACCATCGCTCCAGCAAGAGGCACATCCCAGTCTTGGTCAATAATGCGGACGCGCAACGCCCCGATCGCCCCGCTCTGCGCCCACGCACCTGCCATGCAACACAGAACGCCGAAAACGATTAGGCTGACTCTCACAAATCCCCTGTGCCTGTTCCGGCTGCTGACATAAGAACTCTTTGACTCATTCATTGGCATTTGCGTGCTTTTTGTCCTTGATTTGTAAGAAGCATACAGAAGCTCTGTTAGTGTATTACGTCCGTTTAGTTAGATATTTGTTTAAAGTTAATTATTCAACGTTTCATGTTGTGCCCGCATGGCATACGTCAAGGCTTCCGCAACTGGCTTGAAATATCCGGGACGGTCGCTTGACCGCTGGATTCCCAACTCAAAGGCCTGAGTAATCTCTGCGGAATTCCGTCCCGCAGCCGCCTTGGCCTCTGCCAGCACTGCCCATGGGGCGAGGCACTCTCCCGTGTCTTTCGCCTCAATCATTGCTTGCGCGTGGCTGATCAATTCGTCGGCCTTTTCTTTCTTGCCAAGTCCAGCATAAATCTGGCTGAAGTCCAGAAGCATCTGGCAATCCGGTTTGAGGGTGACCTTCTCCAGTTGTCCGATTTCCTGCTGGACAATTGAATCCCAGGGTGTCCCGTGTAAAAGAGGTGCCAGTTGTGCGCACAGGCGAAGCCGTTCGACGACTGAAAATTTCATACGCTGTCCCATCAGCAGTTCCACGATCAACATCATGTTTTTATCTTCTTTCGCGTGTTGCCGGAGACACGTCAGCCAGTCACAAAAGAAACGGGTGGCCGCCGGCATCCGGTGAACCTCGTCTTCGAATATCCACTTCTTCATGGTCTGAAAATCATGCGACTTCTGCCAACGCCCAGCGACAATCGCAGCCAAGAGCGAATTCGTAATACGCTGCTGATCCCACTCGTCGAGTTGTTTTCCGTCTCGGACAACCGTCTGCATGAGCACCTCGTGCTTCTCAGTTTTTCCGAAAATAGCCTCCGCATAAGCCTGTTCGATCTCGCAGGCGAGTTTGACCCACACCCGTTCTTGCTCGATTGCACACCATTTATCGAGCAGCTCAAACTGTCCGCTCAGCGCGGCGGCGTTACAAATCCGCACCTTTATCGTGCCTGCGTCAAGAAGGCTGGGGATCGAGTCCGCCGCTTTCCAGGCCAGCTCCCAATTGGAATTAGAACGATTGGCCTGTGTCTTATTTCCCGGTGCGCACCCTCCGCTCAACACGGCCAGCGCGAGCACTCCCAAACTGATCGGATATCCCTTGCACAATACTCTTCCAAACATAATGTTCTCCTAAGAGCGTCAATATAAAAAACCTGCGGCCGCTTTCGCAACCGCAGGAATTGTCATTTCAACTACACATTGCGCTTACTGCTTGATCAGTTTGAAGAACGCTGAATTGCCAGCATTAGGAGGAGTTTCCCCCGTGATGTCGGTTAGGTTCACTGTCACAGGGGCTGAGGAAACCGTGAAGGTCTTCAGCACCGTCCACACAGGACTAGACAGGCTTGCCGTTGTTTGCAACTGATAGGTGCCGAGGGTAGCAAGGGTATACGTCACCACGGGGCTGAGACTGATTCCCGCCACACTTGTAACCGGTGTACCCGAGATAGGTGCTCCGCCATTCGGCGCATAGACGATGCCGTTCACGCCATTGGTCACGGTCGTCGTGATGTTGTTGGTTACCGTTGTCATCACCGTGTTGGTGATGTAGCTTGTAGTCCCGCTCGAGAGCGGCACAGAGACCGTTCCGCCGGCCGCGACATCGCCGCCGGGTGCGTCCGCAAGTGCGCCAAGCGAGTCGATGGTCGTCCACCCCTTGGCCCAGTTGTTGGAGGCCGCGAACGCACCGCAGAAGCGTACGGGCGTGAGCCACTGATCCGGAGCCGGCAGGGCGCCGTAAACGGCGGCGTTAGCCGCACGCGGATCGATGTTGGTAACAGCATAGGATGTCGTAGCAGTCATCGCGCGCGAAATGCGGAGGCGTGACTTGATCGGCATATTAGCTCCGTCGCTGAGCGCCGTCAGATCCTGGTTGTAATTGTAGACGTCGTTCGTGAATCCGGAATAGGACGTAAGGCCAGTCGACACCCATGGGCCGCTACCTTTGCCCGTGCTGACCCAATCGAACGCTGTAGCGAACGAAGAGCCGCTGCCGCCGGTGCCAGCAAACGCAATCCCTTGCGGGCAGTTGAAAAAGATGGTGCCGCGGATCGCAGCCTGCTGCTCATCGGCCATGACTCCGTCGCCATAGAGATAATTCGCGACAGCGGTGGCATCCATGCCGGCCGTTGCGCCAGCATTGGTGGTGACGCTCGGGAAGTTGGCTGCCGTCGGAGCCTTTTGGAAACGGAACGTTGTGTTCAGGTCGCCAGACAAATCGGCGCCCGAGCGGTTCTCGATGAGCGTCGCGGCTGCGCCGAAATCCATGACGATGGAGTTATAGATGCGAGGCGTTGCGTTGTCGCGCATGGAGAGCCCTACGTTCCGGTTATTCTTGGTGACATAGCCGCCACTGTAATACCGGCAAGATGTATACTGCATGCCGACCAGCGTCACGTTTGCCCAGAGGGAGTTGGCGTAGAGGTACGTTGCGCCGTTGTTTTCCTTTTCGAAACCGTCGATCTCCATGCCTTTATCAGAGGCGCCGGACTCGACGCCCGATCCACCCATGTCGCGCTGCACGCCGAACAAGAACTGGTTCTTACCGCGGAATCCCGCATCGCTGTCAAAGACGTCGTCACCAGCACCCCAAGCGACCAGATACTTCGCGTTAACGGTACCGCCAAACCACTCGAAACAGTCGTCGATGTTGTTGTAGACCTCGATGTGGTCGACCTTGGTGCCGCGACCGACGCCATAGAACGTCACGCCGTTGATTTCTTTGGTGGAGGCCAGAACGTAGCCACCATAGCGAACCTGCAGATACGAGATTTCGCCGCTTGAGTCGTTGTCATCCAAACCGCCACCCTGGATGCCGAGATTGGCGTCTGTGCCCTCGACTTGGATATTGCCGGAGCCTAGGGTCGTTTGATTGTCCCAACTCACGAAGGCTTTACCGCAAAGAACCAGTCCGCCCCATGCACCGTGATGGTCGCCGAGCTTGCCATAGTTATAGCTCGTGCCTGCCGCATTTGTCACCGCACTTCCTGACGCAGTGTAATACCACCAAGAGTCTTGGAAGACCGCAGAACCTGTGGAGCCGAACCAAGGGAAGTTATTGTCCCACTCATCCGTCATACAGATCGGGGCGCTCGCTGTGCCCTTTGCATAGATCTTACCGCCGCGCTCGACAATCAGCATACCGGGACGAAAAGAAGACCCCGTACGTATCGAGTTGACGCCGCGGATGATCGTGCCGGGCTGGATGTTCAGCGTTGCGCCGTCAGCAACCAAGATAATGCCATACAGCATATAAACATTATTTGAGGTCCAGTTGTGTGTACCCGTTAAGCGGTAATTGGCCGTATAACCAGTACCTACGATTGTCCCACCCGTATAATCATTGGTTCTGACATTGATAACCGATGTCGGTATCGCCGCCATACCCACGCCAACTATCGCCATAGCGAACATGCCGCCGACGATTAAGTGTTTTGTGTAACTCATTGAATCCCTCCTTCTTTAACTTTCCTGCCCGGTGCGGATACGCCGTACCGAATCACCGCCCACCCGGGCAGTAACGAACAGCGAAGGAAAGTCTGCCGCCGTTCTTTATTTAACCTTTCCACGGACAGGGGTGCCGTTACGTCCCGGCATCCGAGTACTCCGTGAAAACGAGGCATACTTTAACAGAGGCGTGTATGCTTATTATCAGGCTTCAGTTATATTCTGGTTAGATTTTTTATACATTTTCTAGTCGAAAACAAACATGCCCCTTATCAAATACGAACCGTCATCCTATATAGTGGCGGCAGTTTTTAACCCTGCTCAAGCGAGCCTTAGAATTTAAACCACAGGAGGAAGTCCAGCGTGATAACGAACCAGTTGAACGTGCCGTACGAAGAACCCGATAACGGACGTGAGCAATATGGACTGCTTCCCAAACCCCTTTTGACCGACCGAGTGATAGCCTTTACTTTTTCTTCTGCTAGAAACTCAGGGTATGCCGGGTGGCATATTTGTCGGTCAATTTTTTCGAGAATGCTGACACGGTCAATGTGACAACATGACAGATAACGACAGACCCTTGAAAACGGAAACGCCAGGCCCGCTCGTGATCGAGTTGGAGACCCACAGCGAGAAGCTGGTTTTCTCCTTCTTCCAGAAGGGAGCCGACGAGGCTTCACACGAGTGTCTCCGTCGTAGTACGGTACACATCGCAGACCTCGAGACGTTTGCCTCGAAGCACATACGCTCGCAGGATGTCACCGTGCTGGAGGCTTCAACCAACTCCTCCAGCATCGCCGAGCGGATGGAACGGATAGGCCTGAGGGCGTATGTGGTGAACAGCTAGAGCGGCAAGGTGATCATAAATGTTGCGCCCTTGCCTATTTCGCTTTCGACCGCCACACTGCCTCCATGGATCATCGCGATGTGCTTGACAATAGCCAGTCCAAGGCCTGTACCACCCTTCTCGCGACTCCGTCCTTTGTCGATACGGTAAAAGCGCTCGAACAAGCGGTCAAGGTGCTCTGCAGCAATACCGTTACCATAGTCACGCACGGTAATCACAATTGCCTTTTCTCTGACAGGCTTGCCGGTCGCATGGCTTGTACTGTCTTCATACGTGCAATACGTGCATGTGCTGGCGGCTATGTCAACATAAGGACGTTCGGGTGTCGCACCATACGCAATGGCGTTGTCGATCAGGTTGATCAATGCCTGTTCAACCAACCCTGCATGGATGTTTGCCTTCAACCCTTGTTCGCATGAGAGATGCAACTGAATCATCTTCTCATTCGCGCGATCACGACAAAGATCGAAGGCGTGTTGCAGAAGCGGCGCGAGTTCCACTGAACGCTTCTCTAGATTCTGCCCAGAATTTGCTTCCATCTGTGACAGTTCCAGCAGGTCTCGGATGATGGCTTCGAGTTGGTTGGACTGATGAGCAATGATTCCTAAAAAACGTTCACAGGCGGTAGGGTCATCTTTTGCGCCATCTAGGAGCGTCTCCGCGAACCCCTTGATCGACGTCACAGGTGTACGCAATTCGTGTGATACATTCGCGACAAAGTCCTGACGGATGGTCGACAGTTTTTGAATCTGCTCTGCCATCTGATTGATAGCGTGCGCAAGCATCGCCAGATGGGGTACAGATGGAATCTCGAGGCGGAAAGAGAAGTCACCATTCCCCAAACACTGAACACCTTTTTGTATATCCGAAACCGGTCCGATAATCCGCAGGGATGTCCAGTAGCTCACTGACAACGCCGCAACGAAGACAATCAGTGCCAGCACAATAATCACACGATTTTCTGCCGCCCATTCACGCATCAGCATCCGCTCTGGCACGGCCACACGGATCACGCCCTTCGCTGGGCCGTTTAGCGGAATACGTTGCGCCAAATAGATCATCTGCCTGTCAAGACTCGTACTATACCGCCTGCTCATGCCATGACCCCTTTCCAAGGCTTCGCGAACTTCTGGTCGGTCGTTATGCGCATCAAGGTGTCGAGGGTCTGCCTCTGTATCGGCAATCACGTGGCCATTCGGCAAAATCAATGTGAAACGATGCCCGTCAACCGCGGCGATGCGTTTAAAGAGGCGCTCCGTTTCAGATGAGGAAATGAGCCCCTGTTCGTCTACGAGCATCGTCCCAATCAGGCGTGATTGGTTCTCGAGCTCCTTGAACCATTGGTTATAAAAGGCCTCCTTTGAGGAAAGCCACGTGTAGCCCGCGACAAAACTGATCGCCCCCAGCAGAATCAATATCTGCATCCCGAAGAATTGCCAGAATAGCGTTTTGTTTTTCACGAGGGTTTCATCCTGTATCCAATCCCGCGGATCGTCTCGATCCAGGTGCTGCACCTGCCGAGTTTTTTGCGCAAGCCGACAATCAGCACATCAATCGCGCGATCCGCAGCAAAGTGGTCATGACCGTGTAACGCATCAATAATCTGATCGCGGGAGAAGACCACGCCCGGTCTACGCATAAAAAGTTCCAGTGCATTAAACTCCCCAATGGTCAATGTGATGACTTTGCCATTGATTTTGATGATGTGGCATGTCAGATCAATTTCAAAGGGTCCATACGAGAGCACTTCCTGTTTGTCTTTCACACTGGCATCTCTGTGCCTTAATACCGTCCGAATACGCGCGGTCAAGACGCGAGCACTGAAAGGTTTGACGATATAATCATCCGCACCCACTTCAAGCCCTGCAACGATATCGGCATCCTCATTGCGCGCCGTGATTAAGATGACGGGAATGTGCGATAGCCGTGCATCCTTTTTTAGTTCTCGACAAAATGTCAGACCATCTTTCCCCGGCAGCATGATATCCAGAAGAATCAGATTCGGGACTTTCTTGGAAAGCCAATTTGTGGCCTCGTCAATCGCATCAAAGTCATAGACCTTGTAGCCTTCGCGTTCCATATTATAGCGAATCAACTCGCGAATGTCTGAATCATCCTCAATAATCAGAATTATTTCATTTGCCATGTGAGACCTCCTTCCTTGGTTAACCTATTCTATCGCCAAAACAAGTTCCGACCAGACGAGCAGACTTAATCCAAGAGTGATCGGTTGGGACACTGCGGATCAAGCCAGCGACCTTTTCCAGGGGTACCGCTTCACACGCGTCGGCCTTCACGCCGACCATAACATTATAATGCTTAGCCGCAATCAGTTCCCCAGCCATCGACCCCAGACGTGTGCAAATTAATCGGTCTGTGGGTGTCGGCGGGCCTCCACGCTGAACATGACCCAGTTGAGTGGTGCGGGCTTCAATGCCTGTGAGGGCTTGGAGCTGGCGCACGATGTAATCAACCATCGGTTCCTGAACCATCAGAACCCCTTGGTTCGTCTGCACCTCCGGTGCCTCTTTCTTGACTTTTGCCTGTTTGACTTTAGACAAAGAAGGATCGTCAATGGCACGCGCTCCTTCGGCGACGGCAATGATTGAAAACCGCTTGCCGCATTTCCGGCGTGCCCCCAAAAATTCAGCGATGACCCGAATATCATACGGGATCTCTGGGATGAGAATCACATCTGCACCGCCCGCGATGCCTGCGCCCAGCGCGAGCCAACCGGCCGAGTGCCCCATGAGTTCAACGGCAATGATGCGATGGTGACTGGTGGCTGTTGTATGTAGGCGGTCAATCGCTTCCGTTGCAATATACGTGGCGGTGTCATACCCGAAACACGTATCCGTCAAGACCACGTCGTTATCGATTGTTTTCGGAAGAGTTACGACGTTTAACCCCTCCTGCGCAAGCCGGAAGGCATTCTTTTGTGTGCCGTTTCCACCAAGGCATACCAGACAGTCCAATTGATGACGTCGATAATTGGCGACAATAACGTCCGTCATATCCATGGTTTTGCCACCCATCAGTATCTTATGGGGCTTGTCGCGACTTGTCCCTAGAATCGTTCCACCTGTTGTCAGAATGCCACTCACCATCCGATCATCCAGCATGACAAATCGATTCTCGGCAAGGCCCCTGAACCCATCGTGAAAACCAACCACCTGAATATGATCGTTCATCACCGTTTTTGCGACGGCTCGAATCGCTGCATTTAATCCAGGGCAATCACCACCCGCTGTGAGTAGCCCAATACGCCGTTGACTCTTTTTCTTCATTCTTGATGACTCCTTTTCTTTGGGGTATGGGGTGTGAATGCTGCGGGCTTCAGCTTTTCTGCCAAAACCGCTCGCTTCTTGTACTCCTCATAAAGTGACGCCTGACCATTGAGAGGGACCTTGCCAGCAACAGGTAGCAACCGCTCATAACGACCATCCGCCAGTAAACGATGCGCTTTTGAGCGATCCTCAAAGTATCGTTTAAGGATGTCTGATGCCCGCTTTAGGATCGCATTGTCGATAATCGGAATCATAAGCTCGATACGCTTATCGAGGTTCCGGATCATACAATCTGCGCTGGATATAAATAATTTTTCGTTGCCGCCATTCTGAAAACTATACAATCGCGCATGTTCTAAATACCGATCGATGATACTCACGACCGTGATACGCTCACTGAGTCCCCGCACACCAGGCACCAAGCAGCAGATACCTCGGACATTGAGTTGGACCGTCACACCTGCACAAGACGCCTCATAGAGTGCATCAATGATGGCTTTGTCCGTCAAAGAATTCATCTTAAAAATGATACGTGCTGGTTCTTTATTTTTCGCGCGAGCTATTTCCCCTTTAATACAATCCAGTAATGTAGTCCGAATATTAAAAGGGGACATCGCAAGCCATCTCAAATGGTGCGGATTAGAATAGCCACATACAGCATTAAAAAAGTCCGAGGCATCCGTCCCGAATTCCGGATGGCAGGTCAGCAGCCCAACATCTCCATAAAGGAGTGCTGTTTTCTCATTATAATTTCCAGTCCCAAAATGCATATAACGCCGAATGCCATCGGCTTCGCGGCGAACAACCAGGCAGACTTTCGCGTGTGTTTTCAGGTGGCTCACACCATAGAGGATATGGACTCCGGCTTGTTCGAGTCGATGTGCCTGCGAAATATTACGAGCTTCATCAAAACGCGCTTTGAGTTCGATCAACACCGTCACATGCTTTCCTGCCTGGGCCGCATGAATGAGTGCCTCAATGATTCGGCTGCTCGGTGCCGTACGATAGAGTACCTGTTTGATCGCCAATACGCCGGAGTCGACGGCTGCATCCTCAACTAGTTTGACCACGGGATCAAACGATTCATACGGATGAACCAGCAGGACATCTTTCCGTGCAATCTGCTCGAAGATACTCATTTTCAGGTCAATATCCGGGGAGGGCTGTGGAGGCCATGGCTTATACCGTAAATGCTCAAACCCGTCTATTTCCACGAGCAGCGACAGCGCTTTCAGATCAAGTAATCCCTTTACGGGATAACTATCACAGTTGCCGACGTTTAAAAATGATGTCAAAAACGTGCGCATCTGCGGCGTGGCCGTATGTTGGAACTCAAGGCGGATGCACGCCGTCTCCCGACGGTCATCCAGTAATTCGAGCATGCCCACCATGAGATCAGGGGAAAGATCTTCGCGCAGTTCAATATCGGCATTCCGTGTCATCCGGAAAAGACACTGCTCACGAATTTCGCAATTGTGGAAGAATAAAGGCAAAGAGGCCTCGACTACCAATTCAACGGGGACAAAGACACTGCGCTGTGCTGACGGGGCCCGCAAGAACCGAGGGACACCATTGAGCGGGATAACCGCATACCGCTCATCTTCTCCGCTTGCCACGGGAGAGAGGCGCACACAATAATGGTTGAGCAACCCCGAGAGATGCTGCGTCATCCCTTTTGACACCGCGATGGGCGACAATACAGGAAAATATTGATCAATGAAGTCCCTTTGTATCCATCGTTGCTGATCAGCGGTCAGCTCGGATAGTTGTCTGACAATCTGAAATCCCTCTCCCTCTAACTCTTGATTGATCTGTCGATAGATCGATTGCTGTCTCAGCACCATTTTCCGAATGTAACGGATGATACTGGCCAGTTGCTGCCGTGGGGACTGCTTGGTCGGTTCGATTCCCCGCTTGCCCTCTGAAATCAGTATCTTAAGTCCTCCCACACGGACCATATAAAACTCATCAAGATTAGAGGCGCTAATCGCAAGGAACCTCAGCCGCTCAAGAAGGGGAAGCTTGGAATCAAAAGTCTCACCCAAAACGCGCTGATTAAATTCCAGCCAACTCAGTTCACGATCAAAATAGACCTTCTTTTTCATGATTAACCTCCCTTGATGACACAGGAACGGCCATACACGAGTTTAAAGAGATCACTCTTCTCGCCCAAGGCGATCTGTTCTGCATGAACATGGGCCCCAGGTGGAGGGATACACCTAAGTTCTCTGTCCATGAGTTTAAACTTGAGCTTCCCGAGATTCTGATCATGAACACGGTCAAGCGCATCCGCCACACGAAGTATCGCCGATAATTTACAGACGACCAATCGTTGTTCGCGCGAAAGAGATGCAAACTCCGGATGGGTCAGGAGCGGAGGACTCTTTCGATGGTACCGTGCAATGAGCGCAATGATGGATATATCTTCTTGAGATAAACCTATGAATTCAGTATTACGAATCAGATAGTTTGAATGCTTGTGGTGCCCTCTGGCATTGATAAACATCCCTATGTCGTGCAAGAGTGCTGCGACCTGTAGCATCATACGATGTTTGGGGGTACACATGTGCTCTTTTTTCATCACATCAAAAATGGCGACCGCATTTCCCATCACCATTTCTGCATGTTGCACATCGCACCCATATTTCTCACCCGTCTCTCTGGCTATACGGATAATATGACGCAGCATGAGTGCTTCGCGCTCAGGATTGTCCGCTGCCTCGATCACCAACCCGTCACTCGATGAGAGATTTCCAATAAAGAGTGTAGTGCATTTTAACGCTTTTGCCATGAGCAGGACCAGCATGAGCGTCGGGGCAATCAGTTCGGCATCTGAATATGGAATTTTCCAACATGAGGCCAATTCATCCACGGAGTGATTCTTGACTTCCTTGACAAGGGCTTCAACTTTCGAGACCTGTATACACACAATACGAGAGGCCTCGACGTGTATATCGCCCCTCTTATGAAGATGCGTAATAGCAAATCTTAACACCCGGCCCAAAAATATAAACTTGGTCTTTTTCGACTTGATATTTTGTTTCAAGTTTTCAATCATTTCACGCGTTCGCCCCTCAACAATATCAACAAGATGACGGTTTCCGAGATGAAGCGATTCAAGTTGCTGGCGAATTCTTAATGAGCCGACATTAAAGGTTTGCGCGTACTGGATCTCTCCTTGATCACGATAGAGTAGACTGCACGTTAATCCGCCGATCTCCAGAACGGCAATACTGTCATTTTCTAAGAACCCTTTATTACTCGGGATCATGCGTAAAGCTAGGTGGTAATAATAGGCTGTTTGACCAATTTCCAATAGCTGAAAGGAAATACCAGAAGCAATGGTCAAGCGATTAAGAAAGACATCGCAATTCCCAGCTTGCCGTAATACAGCAATAGCAACAGCATGAACCGTTTCTGCTGGTATCCGATACTCACTGAGAAGACGATGGAAATCATGAAGGATGGACACACAGTGCTCAAGCGTGTCCTGAGAAATTTCCTTCGCCGACAAAATGTCCTTGCCAATGGGAACGGACTGGACGACCTGCTCCAATACAGCACACGTTCCGTCTTTACGCTTTTCAGCAATAATTAAACGCACGAATGTACATCCTATATCGACAACGGCGATGGGGTGCACGTCATTTATACTGTCGGATGTTTCACTTTTTTTCATTTATTCAATCCGCACATGCCGAATGATGGTGCCATCTACCAGATAAGCGACATCCTCGGCAATATTGGTTGCATGATCTCCAATCCGTTCCAGGTCACGCGCCATGCTGTGCATCAACAAGAACGCCTCTGGTGTTTTTGTCGCGGCAATTTCCTGTACTACAGACTTGATGACCTCCACATTCAGACGATCCACAGTGTCATCCTCCTGAATGACATCACGCGCGGCTTTCACATCCAAGCTGATCAGCGCATAAATACTCTCCTTGAGCATGTTCTGTACGCGTTTTCCCATCTCTGTAATCTTGATCATCAGACTCGGTGTTTCGTACACAGAGAGACGTATCCCCCGATCTGCAATATTAGCAACAATATCCCCGATGCGCTCAAGGTCGTTATTGATTTTCAAGATCGCAATCACAAAGCGCAAATCCTTGGCAACCGGCTGATGCAAGGCCAGAATTTTAAGGCACTCTTCTTCGATCTTAACCTCCTGCTCATCAATCTCAGAGTCGGCCTCCATCAGGTAGGTCAGCGTATCTTTCTCTCGAAGCGAGATCGATCGCAGGACATTTCCTAGTCGAAGTTCAACATCACGCGCCAGGCGCAAAATTTCATCTTTCAAATAATCATGTTCACGTGCAAATATTAAGCCCATAACTAATCCTTTCTGACCTCATCCAAACCGTCCTGTGATGTAATCCTCGGTCCGCTTTTCCTTCGGACACGTGAATATCTGGGATGTACCATCAAACTCCACCAGAACACCTTCATAAAAAAACGCGGTTACATCCGAGACACGCGCGGCCTGTTGCATATTATGCGTAACAATGGCAATCGTATAGCGGCCCTTCAACTGAACAATCAGTTCTTCGATGCGGGCGGTCGCTTTCGGATCAAGTGCCGATGTGGGCTCATCCATCAGCAATATTTCCGGATTGACAGCCAACGCCCGCGCAAGGCAAAGACGCTGAGCCTGTCCACCTGAAAGCCCCAGAGCATTCTTGTTGAGCCTGTCCTTGACCTCATCCCATAACGCTGCGCCCCTCAAGCTCTCCTCCACCCGTGCATCTAGTTCACGCTTAGCATAAGACTGATGCAAGCGCGGTCCATAAGCCACATTGTCATAGATGGATTTCGGAAAGGGATTTGGCTTTTGAAAAACCATGCCGACTCTACGACGTAAGACTGAGGCATCAATCTCCCTGTCATAGACGTTCACCCCGTCGAAGAGCAATTCACCCCCTGCGCGGCAGTTCGGGATCAGGTCATTCATACGGTTGATCGCTCGAAGAAAGGTGCTTTTCCCGCAACCACTGGGTCCGATGATTGCGGTCACCTGACCTTTCGGAATTTTCACATCCACTTGTTTGACCGCTTCGTGCGCACCGTAAAAGACGGAGAACTGTTTTGCCTCGATATGTGTGTCCTGTTGTTCCTTCATACTTGTCTGTTCTATATTCATAAAATCACCCCTTTAACTTTTGCGAGACCTTTGCACGTATCACAATTGCGAGTGCGTTTAAGGCCAGCACGATCAACACGAGCGTTGCCGCCATGCCGTACTGGACATGACGGATTTCGTCCACTGCCTCGTGCTCGGTGCAAATATTGTAGAGATTCCAGGATAATGCGGGCGTAGACGTGGTGAAGACCTCAGACGGTAACACCAGAGGACCCACACTGACCGCTGCCGTAAAAATAATCGGTGCCGTCTCTCCGGCTGCACGCCCCATGCTGATGACAATCCCTGTCAGTATCCCAGGCAGCGCCGCTGGCAGCATGACCGTGAGGATCGTCCACCATTTCCCTGCACCCAGCGACAACGCAGCCTCTTTGTAGGTACGCGGCACAGCGGCAATCGCCTCTTCGGATGCGCGAATCACCGTGGGCAGCACCAATAGCGCAAGCGTCAGCGCACCTGCTAACACGCTCTTGCCCGGAGATACGCGAAGGGTATTAATGAAGAAGGCCAAGCCAAAAAGACCAAAGACGACGCTTGGCACACCCGCTAACGTGTTCACGCAAGAACGCAAGAACGAAAGCACAGGACCTTCCTTCGCATACTCCTGGAAATAGATCGCGGCAATCACCCCCAGCGGCACAGCAATCAGCATAGCACCCAACGCAAGATAGATGGTCCCCATGACCTCTGCTCCAATGCCGCCGAAAAAATGAGCATCGATTGCTTTATCCGTCAGGAACTGCGGGTAGAAGGTCAGCCGCGGCCGCATCAGTTTTTCTAAATCGTTACGTATTTTTGGGAAGATGACCGCCAAAGCCGTGCCCTCAAAAATCGGCTCCCGTGGTTTCATCACCTTCTTGCCTTCATTACCTGAATAATCCCACGTTTCCGCAAACAGGACATTCTGCGCTTTCAGTTGTGCCCGATCCCATCGGGTCTGTCCATAAAGCTTGCGGGGGAGTGCTGGCAACGGCGTGCCCGGTTCAGGACCCAGCAGGATCGCAACCGCATTCTTGACTTCCTTATAAGCAGGCTTGAGTTCCTTGCGCCGCGCAGGAGGCAGTGTGTCCAATTCTTTCTCAAACGCGGAGATCGCCTCATAGATGACCTTGCGTTCCTCCTTGACCTCGACCCACTCGACCTCCAGCACCTGTTCATCCCCTCGGCTGAACTGGTTCAGCATCATGCGCCGAAAGTCAATGGTGCCTTGAAACACATACGCACCGAAACCCTTCATAAAAATGGGGCCGATGACCAACACCAGCACAAACATCATTAATCCTATTGCGCTGTAGGCACTGAAACTAAAGATTCGATCCAGCCATTTTCGAGTTGATAACTGCATCACTTATCCCCCTCTTAACCGTTTACGCTGACGGTTGACGATCCATTCACCCGCTAGATTGCAGAAAAAACTGACGAGCAACAGACACAAGCCCATCGCGAAGAGGACATGATAATGAGCTGAGCCTGTCATTTGGTCGGCTTCTCCCATATCCCCAGCGATTGTTGCAGTCAGTGTGCGTACAGGTTGCAGAAGATTATAAATCGGCGACGGAATCTGCGCGGCATTACCCGAGGCCATCCAGACAACCATGGTTTCGCCCAAAGCACGCATAATCCCCAGTAGAACCGCCGAACATATTCCACTGATCGCCGAAGGGATAACGACCTTTAGAAGCGTTTCTGCCCGCGTAGCCCCCAGCGCATAGCTCCCTTCGCGCAACTCGCGACCTGCAGCCTGCAAGGCGTCTTCTGAGACGCTTACAATCGTGGGCAAGGCCATAACCGCCAGAATAATAGAGGCGTTCAGAGCATTGACTCCGCTTGCCGCACCGAAGGTGTCCTGCATCACGGGTGCAAGGACCACGAGCGCAAAGAATCCGTAAACCACGGAAGGAATCGCTGCCAGCATTTCAACAACGGGCTTGACGATCTGACGAACATTAAAGGGAAGCAGGTCGCTCAAACAGACTGCCGCGAGGATACCCGGCGGAACTGCCAGAACCACAGCGGTCAGGGTGACAATCAGACTTCCCACAAAAATTGCACCGGCCCCGAATTTTGCAGGTGTAGCCGTGGGATACCATTCCGTGGAAAAGAAAAAGTCCCACGCGCGGAGTCCACTGAAAAAGGGTAGCGCATCCCGCGCAATAAAATAGATGATCGCCAATACCGCCAACGCGGCAACCGACGTGATGGCGAACAGAAGGGATTGTCCGAGACTCGCAAATATCTTGCGCTTCCGTTGCTCCCACTCGCTTAAAATAAAGGGGTCGGTATATTTCATGGAGATCTCCGTATTCATGTGACAGATAGTAGCCTCTCCCTGTTAACCCATCGTGAGGTGAATGTTTGCTTTCTGTTAAAATAAAGGCAAAAAAGGCGGGGTTTCCCCCGCCTCGATCACCTTTTGAACAGACGTAATTTCAGACTCACCGGCGATTGTTATTTTTTCTCGAGTGGAACAAAACCAATCTCGCCGACGATTTCTCTGCCCTTCTCGGATTGGCTAAGCGCCAAAAAACGCGCGCTAAGCGAATCAGCCTTGGGTTCACCATTGGTGAACATGTAGAGATCACGTGCAATCGGATAGGTCTTATTGCGAACGGTTTCAACACACGGTGCAATTCCGTTAACTTCAAGGGCCTTCACGGAAGCATCTACAAAGCCCAGCCCCGCGTAACCGATTGCACCCTTGGTCACCTGAACGCGCTGACGGATTGCGCCATTGCTGCCGACATATTCAGCACCTTCGCAAATCTTTGCTTCTTTTCCGACCACCAGTTCCTTGAAGGACTCAAAGGTGCCACTGTTCGTGTCACGACTGATAACCACGATGGCCAAATCTGAACCCCCAACATCTTTCCAGTTCGTGATTTTACCTGTATAGATCTGTTTGATCTGGTCAATCGTCAGCCCCTTGACTTTATTGGACGGGTGCACAATGACGGGTAAGGCATCATAAGCAACCACATGCTCAACAGGCTTGACCCAGTTGGCCAACATCGCCTTGCGTTCCGTATCCTTCAGATTACGTGAGAGGTTGGCAATATCACAGGTGCCATTCAGTAACGCCTTGGCGCCATTCCCGCTACCTGATTCACTGACCGTGATCGTCGTGCCAGGATTTTGCCGCATATAATATTCAGCAAAGGCCTTTGCGATGGGGCCAACCGTTGTCGAACCATCCAGTGTCAACTTCCCCTGAGCCTGTGCACACAAGCACCCCGTCATCAATCCCGCAGCGACTAACATGAACTTATTCATACGTGTTATCCTTATCTTTGCCTAAACCTAATTGGTTCAGATGCGCTTATTAAACACGATGAGTGTTAAGGAATGATGAAGTTTATGTTATTTTTATGTAAGTTATTGAACGAGAACAACGTCACCGGCAAGTCCGAATTAAACCGGAAGGGTGATCGTAAAGGTTGTCCCTTTACCCTGCTCGCTTTTCACCCGAACCATGCCGCCATGGATGATGGCGATGTGCTTGACAATAGCAAGCCCTAGACCCGTACCGCCCATTTCGCGGCTACGCCCTTTGTCGACGCGATAGAAGCGCTCGAAGAGGCGATCAAGATGCGACGCATCGATGCCATGTCCATAATCCCTCACGGTCATCTCGATACCCTCCCGAACACAACACGCCGAAATGTCTATAATCGGTTTTTCGGCTGTCGCTCCATACTTGATGGCGTTATCAATCAAGTTCAGTAAGGCCTGCTCAACCAATCCAGCATGGATGTTCGCAGTCAGGCCGCGTTCACATGAGACGCACAAAGCAAACCCCTTGGCCTCCGCACGGCTCTGACAAAGCGTCGTTGCATTCGTGATGATCTCTTCGAGAACGGTTGGTTTTTTTTCGAGGTTCTGCACGGAATTCTGTTCCATGTGCGACAGTTCTAACAAATCATGAATGATGGATTCGAGCTGATTCGCCTGACGCATGATGATGCCCAGAAACCGCTCACAATCCGCCGGAGAATCCTTGGCGCCATCCAAGAGTGTCTCCGCAAACCCTTTGATCGATGTCACGGGAGTACGCAATTCGTGCGAAACGTTTGCGACAAAGTCCTGACGGATCGTTGATAGTTTTTCAATCTGTTCCGCCATCTGATTGATGGACCGTGCGAGTGTCGCTAAGTGCGGCACGAGCGGAATGGCCAGGCGGAAAGAAAAATCGCCATGTCCCAGTTGCTGTACCCCCTTCTGTATGTCGGAAACAGGGCCGATCGTGCGTAAAGACATCAAATAACTCATGGCCAGTGCGGCCATAAAGACCACGACGGAGATAACAATGACCATACGGTTGGAAATAGAGAATTCGCGCAACAGCATACTCTCTGGAACCGCCACACGGATGACAGCCCTTGCTGGACCTTCTAAGGGAATACGCTGCGCCAAATAGAGCATCTGCTTGTCGCTGCTGACACTGTAACGTTTTTGCCGCCCCCGACCTTTTTCCAATGCATCGCGAACCTCAGGGCGATCATTATGCAAACCCAGTTGCTTGACATCCACCTCGGTGTCCGCGATTACTTTTCCATCGGGCCGGATCAGTGTAAAACGATGCCCGTCCATTCCTGAGATACGTTTGAAAACGCGATCCACTTCTGCCTGATTCACCTCCCCTTGAACATCCGGCAACACGACCGCGAGCAAGTGCGACTGCGTCTCGAGTTCTCTGTTCCATTGCCGATAAAACGCCTCCCGCATCGAAAACCAAGTGTAGCCCGAGACAAAACCGATTGCTCCGAGCAGAATCAAGATCTGCACCCCAAAGAACTGAAAAAACAATGCCCGTTTCTTCATGGTGTCCTCATGCAATATCCGACACCACGGATCGTTTCAATCCAGTCACTGCTCGATCCCAACTTCTTGCGCAGTCCGACGATCAACACATCGACGGCGCGATCCGTGGAAGCATGTTCGCCGTCATGAATGGCATCAACGATCTGATAGCGCGAGAAGACAACACCGGGGCGGCGCATGAACAAATCAAGGGATTTAAATTCGCCGACCGTCAGTGTAACAGGCACGCCTTTTACCTTCGCAATATGATGCGCGCGATCAATCTCAAAAGGACCCCGAACCAAAATGCTTGACGCATCTTCCGGTTCAGATTTCTTTCGGCGCAACGCCGTCTTCACGCGCGCCACCAGCACACGTGCACTAAAGGGTTTGGTGACATAATCATCCGCACCCACTTCCAGCCCCGCGACAATATCTGCATCCTCGACACGCGCCGTGACCATGATGACGGGGATTTGCAATGTCCGCTCGCTCTTCCTCAGTTCGCGACAGAAGGAAAAACCATCCGTTCCTGGCAACATCAAATCCAGCAAGATCAGGTCTGGAATCTTCTTTGCGAGCCACGTCTTCGCCTGCTCCGCTGATGAGCAAAGAGCAACCTTGTAGCCTTCCCTCTCCATATTATACCTTGCCAACTCGCGGATATCGGCATCATCTTCGACAATCAGAATGGTTTCATTTGCCATAGTTCTGTCTCCCTGACCTTATTACGTTTTTTTATTAAGATAACATATCCCTATCATATTACAATTCTGTTTTACAGTTGTTGAAGCCGATCAAGGCGTAGCCGATCGCGAGCGTCGGTCAGACGTTTGGAGATGACATGCACGGTCAGCACGGAACCGAGTCCCGCGCCCGTAGCAATCATGTACATGATTATCATCTGATAACGGACAGCAGCAGCAGGATCGCTTCCTGAAAGGATCTGCCCAGTCATCATGCCAGGCAGGCTCACGACACCGCATACTGCAAGCGTGTTAAGGATCGGCATCATAGCCGTCCGGATGCTCTCTCGCTTACAGTCAGCAAGCGCATCGAACATGGATTCACCCAGCGCAAGCCGGTTTTCAATAACTGCCCGTTGCTTCCAGACTGCGCCGGTAAAGGTATCCATACCCAGTGCAATCCCTGTCATTGTGTTGCCAAGGATCATCCCCAACAAGGGAATGGCATACTGCGGCGACCACCACGGATTGACACCGATAATAACCAACAGCGCATACAAAGTGACCGTAAACCCTGCAACCATCAATCCGAGTACAGCAACCATCACGGTCTGTCCGCCTTTGAATCGATGCTTTTGCCGCCGGACAACCTCATACGCCCCAACTCCCAGCATGACAAGGGCAAAGAGGAGGGTCCACTCCAACCGCACCTGTACAAAAATACCCTTTAAAACAAATCCGACCAGCGTCAATTGAAGCCAGGTCCGACACGCTCCGATAACAAGGGCTTGGGTCATGCGGAGTTTCAAGAGCCAAAAGACCAAGGCGAGTCCGGCCAAGGGGATCGCTGATAAACCAACATCAAGCCAGCTCAGTTCGATGATGTTCATGTCTTTTCCTTTTGGGGAAGTGAAAGAACACGATCTGCCACCCGGTCCAGTTGTTCCAAATTGTGCGAAACCCAGAGCACGCCGATCTTCTTTTCGCTTCGGAGTCGGGCTAAACACGCTTCAACCCGTTTTTCGTTCTCAGCATCCAGATGCGCGGTAGGCTCATCGAGCAGAAGAATGACGGGCGATCGGACCAAGGCTCGGACCAAGGCCAGCCGCTGTTTTTCGCCACTGGATAGCCGAGAGAGTGGCCATGTCATGACATCTGATTCGAATCCTAATTCGTAAAGATAGGGTGTTGTCTCTTCTTGAGTGCCACGTGGGAAATGAGAGAGGCCCACGGTATCCCCCCACCACTGACTTTCTGAGGGGAGCCACATCACCTTGCGACGCCAGCCATGCGCATCCATCGTATTCGGAGAAACTCCAGATAACAGGACTTCTCCGCTCCACGGCTCCAAATCGGCGATCGCTCTAAAAAGGCGCGTCTTACCACATCCAGACGGACCTGAAATGCCGAGACACTCAGCAGGTTCCAACGTCAACGAGACAGGCCCCAGACCGCCATAGCGTAATGCTTTAACTGATAGAAGCTCTACAGACATGTCCAAGATGATAGTTGTTTTCCTTTACTAATGAAATGGTGAAATGTTATTAGAAGTCACTATTAGGAGGAACGCACGTCTAGCCGCCTTAGCCTCGGCGTAGGTGGGTCTGCTCGTCCAAGGTACGAATAATTTCGGTTCTTCACGGTTTGTCGAAAAAATCATATAGCCTTTCGAATGTCAGTTGACG